>CAXUNH010000124.1:0-9909 GCA_964252405.1 uncultured Acidobacteriaceae bacterium
GGATGGAGCCGGAGATTGTGCGCAATGCGCGGGCGCAGATGAGCTCGCAGCAGGTGGATATTGGGCGGTTTCTGGATGAGTTGCACGCGCAGTTGACCGCGGCGGGGGCGGAGCGCGCGGAGAACGCGGAGACGGCGCGGAAGCTGCAGCGCGAGCGTGAATTTGTGCAAGGGGAGGGCCGGAAGGAGCAGCAACAGCGGACGCGCGAACTGGAGCGGCGGCTGAACGACCTGATCAAGGACTTCGAGGGGCAGCTTCGGGAGACGGTCAAGGCGATCGACGACAAGACGATTGCGCAGAAGATTGCCAAGGATTCAGCGCTGCGGATTGCGCGGCTGCGGCGGGAGTTTTCGGAGCAATTTCAGGGGACGGTGGAGGCGCATGGAACGCCAGGGCCGGAGACTGCCAAAGCGGCGAAGGTGCGGCGGGCGGGTGAGCCGCAAAAGGGTGACCTGGTGCGGTTGCGGAGTTTGGGCGGTCGTGAGGGACTGGTGACCCGGGTGATTGATGCGAAGACGCTGGAGGTGAGCTTTGGGACGATGAAGACGCGGGTGCCGATGTCAGACATCGCGGAGCTGACGCCGGTGAAGGAACCGTCGCCGGAGACGCTAAGCCGGCGTCGGGGTGGGGTGACCGTGGCGGGCGCGGGCGACTCGGAGTACATGACGTCCGAGATCAATGTGATTGGGCGTACGGCGGATGAGGCGGAGGCGGAGGTGGACCGGTTTGTGGAGCAGGCGTTTTTAGCGGGGCTGCCACGGATCCGGGTGGTGCATGGCGTGGGGATGGGGGTGTTGCGGCGGACGCTACGGGACTCTCTCAAGAAGCATCCGCATGTGACCGGGATCGAGGAGCCACCGTACAACGAGGGCGGCCAGGGTGTGACGATGGTGAGTCTGCGGCAATAGCCTGCGGGGCGTTTCTGAGGCCACAGGCGGGAAGTACGTGACGCCGGGATTGGCAGCAATTAGAGTAGCGGGGCTGCCTGCGTGAGGATGCGATGAGGTTTGGCGTGACGATCGCGACCGCTGCAGTGGTTTTGGGTCTGGGCCAGGCTCCTCATCGCAAAGGACGGGCAGACATGATTGAGCTGGATAGCCGGGCGGCAGGCCGGCAGGTGACAGCACAGGTGGGCGAACGACTGGCGGTGGTGTTGCCGGAGACGGGGTCGACGGGGTACCGGTGGCGGGTGACGAATGCGTGCCTGGAATTGCTGGCGACGGAGTTTGATGAGAGCCGTCCGGCGCCGTCGCGGCCAGGGGCTGCGGGGGATCATCGGTGGGTGTTTCTGGCGAAGGTTCCGGGGCAGTGTGAGTTGCGGTTTGAATCGGCCAGGAGTTGGGAGGCGACGGCGAATGGGAAGGTGTTGAGCTTTCCGGTTACGGTGGTGGAGCGGCGGTAGGTGGGTGCGTGACGGGTCGGGGCGGATGGCGTTGGTGTGTTTCTGGGTGGTTCGTTCGTGCGTGTTGATTGGGCTGATGGGATGGCGTGGGGCGTATTAGCCCTCGGCGTTACCCGGCGGCTAAGCCTTGGGTGGGGCCAACGGGAAATGGCCCGGCTAAAGCCGGACCCTGACGAAATGTCGGCTGTGACGAAATGTTGGCCCTGACGAAGCCGGACTTTGAGAAAGCTCGCCCCCTGACGAGACCTGACCTGGCGATCTAGCCAGAGGGGGCTGGTTTGGGGTTGTTATTGCACGCTGCGAATGGTCCAGAGATCCGAGGCGAGACGTTGGTTGAGGAGGTAGGAGTAGGGCATTTTGAAGTAGCCCTGCAGGCCCCAGGTGTTGCCCCAAGAGTTGCGGACGAGGAACTGCTGGGCTGCGTCGTCGTAGCCTACGCAGCAGACGGCGTGACCGCCGACCACCTTTTCCTTGCTCTGGGGCATGGAGAGAACGCCTGATTTCGCGACCTCGGGGCTTTCGAACGATTCGTAGCAGGTGAAGCCGAAGACGAAGGGGTAGCCGGAGGCGAGACAGCCCTTGAGAGTGCCGAGCTCCTGGATGAGGCGTTGGTAGAGGACGACGAGGTGCTGTTTGGCGTCGGCGACGGCCTGTGCCGGGGGCGCCTGCGCGAACCTGGTGATGTCGTAGGGCCAGTCGGTTTCGGGCGGGGCGCCGAGCGTGCCGACGCTCTTGATCCCGTCGCGGAGCTGACCGCCGGCGTCGGATTCCACGGTGTTTTCCATGGCGCGCTCGTTGTAATAAATGAACAGGCGCGAGGGGGTGAACTCGGCCTGATTCTGTCGTTTCTGGTCGAACTCGATGGCGCCGGCGATGGCGTTGGCGGTGCAACTGCCGAGTTGTCCCTGGTCGTAGACGGGCGGGCACTGGGGGCGGAGGTCAACAGTGTCAGGGACGTTGGCCTGATAGGGCGCGGGGGCGGCGTAAAGGAAGTCACGGTGGTCCGGGAGATCAGGGTTCCAGCCGTACTTTTTCACTTTGCGGATATGGAGGTTTGGGGTGGGAGGCATGGGGTATCTCCTGTGGCTCAGAGTGGACGCGGGACCCGTTGGCCGGTGAGAACGCTGTTATACGTGCCGGGAGATGGGGGTTCAAGCCAAAGTCGTCAGGTGACGGTAGCTTGCAGGCGATGGACGAAGCTGAGGCGGTGGTCGCCGGGTGCGAGAACACGGGGTGGGAGGTGCTGGGGAATTGCTTCGGCCTGAAGGCCTTACCCGGCGGCTGAAGCCGCTTGTTGAGCCAGGGACCTATGGCCCGCCTGAAGCCGGGCCCTGACGAGGCAAAGGCTGGCGGCGGCAGCGAAGATCTTCAGCGGCAGGGAAGACGCATGTTGGCGCGAGGGTTTTGTCGGGGTCCCAGGGGGGGTGTGACGCCTGGGTTAGCGCTGGATGCTGGTGCGGGTGATGCTGGCGGTGCTGCGGGACGCTTCGAAGAAGACGCCGCAGGCGGAGACGATGATGCGGTTGGGGCCGGCGAGGAGGACCGAGTCTCCGGGGACCTCGGTGGTGGCGCCGGTGATGTCCATGTCTTCGTGCTGCAGGTCGACCTCGGTGACGGCGTTAGCGTGGATGCCGAGCTGGGCGAAGCTGGCTGCACCGCTGGAACCTGCGTTTTCCTCCCGGAACTGCGCGGCGGTGACGGTGCGGGTGGTGATGTCGTTGAGGGGAACGGCGCCTCCGTGCCAGCGCAGGGCGTTTTGCGAGTAGGTGAGCGTGGAGCCGACCAGGGGTTGGGCCTGTTCGCGGCCCCAGCAAGCGTTGTTGGAGGTGGGTAGCACGCGGGTGATGCGCCACGTGCCTTGCAGGCGGCCGGGCAGCGGCTCGGCGGAGAGGGAGACGGCGAAGAGCAGGGGCGTGGCGAGGGCAGCGAGGCAGCGAGTCAGTGAGGGCTTGGCAAGCATGGTTGATTCCGTGGGTCGGGGCCTGGAGGCTGCGACCGGCTGTGTGTTCCTTGCTGAAAAGATGCGGTTCGAGGCCCGAGACGTTGGTCCAGCTCTTCCGCACGTCGCTTGCCCGCCGATCCGTGGATCAGGCTAGCTCAGCCGGATGTGCGAGAGAATACGACTATGGATCCACGCCAACTGCGGGAAGCGACGCGTGCGGAGCACGAGGCGACCGAGGCCGTAATGCCCTTAGGGGGGGCCCACCTTACGCGGGAGCTGTATTGCCGCGTGTTGCAGGCGATGCAGCCGCTGGTGAAGGGATGGGAGGTGTGGGCGGAGTCTGCGGGGCCCGCCGGCCTGCGCGAGATGCTGGTGCGGCGCCGGCGGAGTCACCTGCTGGCGGCAGACCTGGAGGCGATGGGCGAGCCGAGCGGAGAGGTTGGCCCTTCGCCGGTGGACTGGGATGCGGTGCTGCGGGACGCGGGCCGGCGTGATGCGGTGGTTGTGGGGCAGCCCGCGTTCGAGGCTGCGTTTCTGGGCGCGGTGTATGTCATGGAAGGGTCGACGCTCGGGGGACGGTTCCTGGCCCGGCATGTGGAATCGGTTCTGGGGATCGCGCCGGGGCAGGGCGACGCCTACTTCCAGGGTCATGGCGAGGCGACAGGATCCTTGTGGCGGGAGGTGACGGGGAGGATCGCGGAGGTGCCGGAGGACCTGGCGCCGGTGGTGATCGACGCGGCCCGGCGGACCTTTGCGGCGTATGGCGATGCCTTACGGGAGGGGCTGGCTGCTGCAGAATCTGTGCATCCTTGCCACTGGAAGCCTTGACAGCATCGAACGGGGGGTGAGCAGGTTGCACGTTTCAGGCGGCCCCGAATCGACGAACGTTGCGGAGGAGATTGTCGCAACCGGAATTCGTTGCGAAGACGAAGCCATCCGTGTGCCCGGGGCGGTCCAGGACCACGGCTTCCTGCTGGTGACGGACCGGCATCTTGCGACGATACTGATGGCGAGCGAAAACGCGGAAAGGTACCTGGAGCTTCCGTTGCGTCTGATTTTAGGGTCGCGCCTTGAGGCGCTGCTGGAGCGGGAGCTGCTCTCCAGCCTGCAACTGCTGCGGATCAGCGCGGAGCCGGACAGGGAAGGCTTGACGACATTTCTGGGATCTTTCCGGGTGTCGGGGCAGTTTTTCAGCGTCGTGAGCCATTGTGCGGGATCTCAGCGGATTCTGGAGTTCGAGGTGCAGGACCGGCTGGTTGGGCCGGAGATGATGAACGGGGTGATCACCAACTTTGTGGGCAAACTGAGCCGGCTGCGGAGTGAGGGGGAGTTGTGCGACGCGCTGACCCGCCAAGTGGCGGACCTCACGGGCTATGACCGTGTGCTGCTGTATTCGTTCGATCACGAAGAGCATGGGACGGTGCTTTCCGAGGTGAGCAATGGCAAGCTGCCGAGTTACCTGGGCATGCGCTTTCCGGCCTCCGACATCCCCAAGCAGGCGCGGGATCTGTATGTGTTGAACACGGTCCGGATGATCCCGGAGGCGGAGTATAGGCCCTCACCGCTTCGTGGAGCGCCGGGCCAGCATGCGGCGGGGCTGGATCTGTCGCTGAGCCTGCTGCGGAGTGTGTCGCCGGTTCACCTGCAGTACATGCGGAACATGGGCACCCGGGCATCGATGTCGGTGTCGCTGGTGACAGGAGGCCGGCTGTGGGGGCTGATCAGCGCACACAATGCGGAGCCCAAGCTGGTGCCGTACCTGGTGCGCAGTGCGTGCGACATGCTGAGCAAGGTGGGAGCGACGCAGTTGGCGAGCTACCAGACAGCTGCGCGTCTGGAACACACGGTGCAGCTGCACGCGGTCCAGCGCAACATCATGACGGAGCTTGCGGCGGAGCAGAACTACCTGGAAGGGCTGACCCGGGTGCTGCCCCAACTGCTGGACGTGACCGAGGCGGCCGGCGTCGCGCTGGTGGTTGACGATCAGATTGCCGGGTATGGTGAACTGCCCGAGACGGCCGCGGTGCGGCGATTGGCGGCATGGCTGGATGCCAAGCAGGACATGGACCTCTGGAGCAGCGCCCATCTTGCGGCGGAGTTACCCTGGACCGAGGCGATCAGCGATCGGGCGAGCGGACTCTTGGCGGTCCGCATCTCTTCCGTGCAGCGCCGCTACATTCTCTGGTTCCGGCCGGAGATTGTGAAGACGGTGCGGTGGGCGGGGGAACCGGAAAAGATTGTGGACGCAAATGAGCGCTTGAGTCCGCGGAACTCCTTTGCGGAGTGGAAGGAGATTGTACGGGGACGATGTTCCCCATGGACGGCGGTGCAGGTGGAGTCGGCGCGGGATTTCCGTGCGGCGCTGACCACGGTTGGCCTGAGGCGGGCAGAAGAGGCCATTGAGCTGGGCGAGGCGCGGTTCCGGCAGTTAACGCAGACGTTGCCGGTGCGCGTGTTTACGTCGGACGACAGCGGGCGCCTGACCTATACGAACGAGCGCTGGCAGGCTACGGGCATGGGCAGCACAGGGCGCTGGTTCGAGGAGCCTCTGCTCTTGCCGGAGGACGCCGCAACATGCGCCGCCCTGTGGAAGCAGAGCGTGGCAGAGAACCGAACGTTTGAAGCCGAGGTGCGGCTGCGCACCCCGGAACGGGATGGCAGCGAAGGACCTGCACGTTGGAACTTTGTGAGAGCGGTGCCGTTCCAGCGCGCCGGGGCCGAACGGGCGGGGTGGATCGGCTGTTTTATTGACCTGACCGAGAGCAAGGAGCGGGAGACTGCGCTGCGCATGAACGAGAAACTCGCGCTGACGGGGCGCATGACCAGCGTGATCGCACATGAGATCAACAATCCGCTGGAGGCCATCACGAACCTGATGTACCTCCTCCGGTCAGAGATCGATGCGAGCGGGCCCGCGACGGGCTATATCGGCATGGTGGAAAGTGAACTGGAGCGGATCTCCGGGATTACGAAACAGACGCTGCGGTGGAACCGGGAGAGCACCGATGCACGGGAGCACTTTGGGGCCGGGACCATGGTGGATGATGTGCTGCGGCTGTTTGCGGGGAAGATTCGCAACCGGCAGATTTCGGTCAAGGTGGAGGGGGACCGGGAGGCCCAATTTTGTGGGGTGATCGGCCAGTTGCGGCAGGTTCTGGCGAACCTGGTGTCGAATGCGATCGACGCTGCGCCGGTTGGAGGACGTGTCTCGGTGAGGATCCTGAGCGATGGGCCGGAAGGCCGCGAGTTAGGGTTTGAGGTGCAGGACAACGGGAAGGGCATTCCTTCCGATGTGCTGAAGCGGGTTTTTGAGCCGTTTTACTCGACCAAGGGTGACCTTGGGAACGGTCTGGGGCTGTATATCTCGCGGGAGATCGTGGAGCGGCACGGTGGCGTGATTGAGGTAGATACGGCGCCAGGGCAGGGGACGACAATGCGGGTGTCCTTGCCGTTGAACGGACCTCCGCTAGGGCCCTAAAAACAGCGAGCAGGTGAGCTTCGCTGGACCTCATCCGCCCCGCGATCAAAGAGCAGGTCTCTCCCACTACGCGCTTTGCGCTCCGGTCGAGATGACAGGCTTGAACGTGGGGATGCGTCAGGAGACGGGGGAAGTGGCCCAGTAGGACGCGCGGTGCTGCACGACGGCGTCGGGGTAGTTTTTGACGCCCACGGTGACCGTGTGGAGGCCGGGTTCCGCGGCGGGTGAGCCTGCGGGGAAGTGCGGGACAAAGCTGAGCTGGTAGCCGTTGTGGATGCGGTTGGCGAGGGTGTTGAGGCTGCGGTCGAAGCCGTGTTGTGAGGCGAAGTTGATGTACTCGCCGCCGGTCTCGCGGGCGAACTCCTTCGGGGCATTTCTGCGGAGCGCCTGGACGGCCATGAGGGCCAGGCCGATAACGCTGCCTGTGGCTCCGTCCGCGGTCTTGACGTCCTCCACCATGGCGTCGCGGCCGGGGGAGAAGGCGACAGCGTCGACCACCGTGTTGGAGCGGTTGAGGGCTTCGATGACGCCGGCGGGTTTCGCGAGGCTGCCGTGGTCGCGAGTTTCGGAGATCAGCAGAATCACGCGGCGACCGGTGGCGCGGTCGCGGTCGAGCAGGCGGTTGGCGTAACTGAGGGCGTCGAAGATGCCGGCGCCGGTGTCGTCGAAGCAGGGCTGCAGTTTGCGGAAGGCGGCGTCGCGGCGGCTGGGGTCGTCGGTGAGGCCGGTGAGGAGTTCGAGTTCACCCCCGAAGTCGACGACGGCAACGCGGGCGGGCACGGCGCCGACGATGGCGTCGACCATAGTGCTGAGGCCCTGGATCTTGGGGCCTTCCTGCCAGGCATCGCGGGAGCATTGGACAAGCACCACGAGGGAGAGCGGCTGCGGGGTGCCGGACTCGTCAAGGCGGACGCGTTGCGGGATGCCATCGGCGGTGACCGTGAAGTCGTCGGCGTGCAGGCCGTAGATCGTGTCGCCCTTCTTGGTGCGGACCTCGGTGGGGACGAGGACGAGCTGTGACTGAACAGTGATGGTGGGGGCGGAGGTCGCGGGTGGTGCCTGGTCTTGCTGGGCGGAGGCGGTCAGGGGGCCGAGGGCAAGGGCGACGAGGAGCGCGGCGCGGCGCAGTTGCATGGTGTTGAGTTTAGCGGGGTTGTGCGGGGGCATGAGGCCGTTGGCCAAGCGGCCGTTGCCGTTCGCTGCGATATCTCGCCGTTCGCTGCAGAGCC
Organism: uncultured Acidobacteriaceae bacterium; assembly: GCA_964252405.1. Lineage (GTDB taxonomy): Bacteria > Acidobacteriota > Terriglobia > Terriglobales > Acidobacteriaceae > Granulicella. Next base: position 8,052 of record CAXUNH010000124.1, read on the forward strand.
CGTGACGGGAAAGCGGGGGCTCCGTACCCTAAAGGATGTACGGACAGGTGTGGGCCCCTGATGTAGGGCGCATCTGCCGAGGAACTTTCGGCCGGCAAGCGAAGTTTGTAGGTTCGGTAAGGGCAGGCGCGGCATCCAAATCCGGACAGCGTCGACACAAGATCAGGAGAAGCACACAGCATGGGCAAAGCAGTCAAACTTTTGGAAAAAGGCGTGGTGTACGGCGCGCGCGCGGGTTGGGTCGTTTTTGAGAAGCTCAACAGCATCAGCCCCAACAAGAGCTTTACGCCGAAGTGGAGCGATAAGCCGCTTCTGAAGAGCTACCAGAAGGAGAAACCGCCGCTGGGCTGGCCGCGGACGACCGATTCGCTGTGCCCGAAGTGCGTTCCGGAGATTCGGCAGCAGATCCTGGATGGCAAGCTGCCGCACGAAATCCTGCTGAACGAGAAAGTCGGCGAGATCAAGGCGCAGATCGTTGAGCGCGACGGCCAGATCCTGATGGTGAAGGACTGCCCGATTCACGGCCACTTTGAGGACGTGATGTCGATCGATCCTCCGATGATGGAGCACCTGGAGAAGGTCTTCCCGGGCCGCGACATCCGCGCCCACAACGACGAGAAGCTGCACAACCATGGCACCTCGACCGTGACGCACGGCCGCGGATCGGTGCTGACCATCGATCTGACGAACCGCTGCAACATGATGTGCGATCCCTGCTTCATGGACGCCAACCAGGTTGGCTTTGTGCATGAGCTGACGTGGGACGAGATCAAGACGATGCTCGACAACGCGATCACGATCAAGCCGCGTCGTCAGATGAGCGTGCAGTTCTCGGGTGGCGAGCCGACGCTGAGCCCGTACTTCCTGGATGCTGTGGCGTATGCCCGCAAGGTTGGGTACAACTCGGTGCAGGCAGCGACGAACGGCATTGAATTTGCGAAGTCGAAGGAGTTCGCCAAGGCTGCGGCTGAAGCCGGTCTGCGCTATGCGTACCTGCAGTTTGACGGCATCGGCAACGCGGCGAACTCGCACCGCAAGGTGGGCAACGCGTTCGATGTGAAGCTGCAGGCGATCCACAACCTGCATGAGGCCGGCGTCGACATCGTTCCGGTGACGACGATCATCAACGGCATCAATAACGAGCAGGTGGGCAACATCATCCAGTTCGCGCTGGATAACCCGAAGAAGATCAACTTCCTTTCGTTCCAGCCGGTCAGCTTTACGGGCCGTGACGAAGCGGTCAGTGACGAGCGTCGCATGGCGCAGCGGTACACGTTGAGCCACCTGGCGCACGATGTCCGCAACCAGACGGGCCTGGGCGAGAGCACACGCGACTGGTTCCCGATCTCGTTCATGTCGACGTTCTCGGACTGGGCGGATCTGGTGCATGGACCGCAGCATGAGTGGGGACAGCTGAGCTGTGGCTGCCACCCGAACTGTGGCATCGGCATGGCGCTGATGATCGACAAGGAAACCAAGGAAGCTGTGCCGGTGACGGCGTTCCTCAAAGCCGATCAGCTTGCCAAGGACATTGCCAAAGTGAACGATGCGGCACGCGGCAAGTTCCTGACGATCGTGGGTGCGGCGCTGGCACTGATTCGCAACTACGAGCCGACCAAGGCACCGACGCACTTCAGCATTTTCTCGCTTTTGGAGAAGTTCGATAAGTGCTTCGGCGCGACGGGCCGCAACTACGGCAAGGTCACAGCCGATCGCACCATCGACGACATCAAGAAGCGCCGCAACGACCGTTGGAACTTCCTGTTCATCGCAGGCATGTGGTTCCAGGATCTCTTCAACTATGACTTCCGCCGCACCGAGCAGTGCATCATCCCGTACGCGACGCAGGAAGGCGAGA
>CAXUNH010000125.1:0-9849 GCA_964252405.1 uncultured Acidobacteriaceae bacterium
GTGGTCGGTGGTCGGTGGTCGGTGGTCGGTGGTCGGTGGTCGGTGGTCGGTGGTCAATTGTCGGTGGTCGATGATCGCTGATGGCGGGTCGCGGGTCGCGGGTCGCGGGTCGCTGATCACTGTCGCTGATCGCTAATCGCTAAATCGCTAAATCGCTGATCGCTGATCACTGTCGCTGATCGCTGATCGCTGATCGCTGATCGTGTTTACCGCTTGTGCTTCGTATGAACCTGTCATCTCGACCGAAGCGAAGCGCAGTGGAGAGACCCGTGTATTTTCCACGGCACCCCGGGCCAATCTCGGCTTGCCACACCAGCCTTCTCGCAAGGGCGCGCCATCGCAGCCCCAGGTACGCTATCCTCATCTCCGTTGGACGCATTCTTCCACCGGCGCCTGCAATCAGGGCAACGCAGCGGCACAGGAGACAACGCAGTGAAGCGCACCACACCGGCGGTCTTTCTTTCGATAGCCCTGCTTTTGTCTTCCACGGCCCTTTCCCACGGCCAAACGCTAGGCCAGCCCGCCTACATCCGCTTCAGCGCGCAGCCCCAGGGCTTCCCCCTTGCCACGAACGGCCATGCGGCCCCCATCCTCGTTGACAAGGCCGACTGGCCCGGCGTGATTCGGGCCGCCAGCGACCTCCAGGCGGACGTACAGCGCGTCACCAGCCTGCAGCCGGCACTCCTTCACATGACCGCGGAAGCCCGTAACGCTGACGCCGTGCTCATCGGCTCCATCGGCCACAGCTCCCTCATCGACGGCCTCATACGGCGCGGCAAACTCGACGTCGCCGGCATCTCCGGCCACTGGGAGACCGCCGTCACCACGGTCGTCGACCGTCCCCTGCCCGGCATCCGCCGCGCGCTGGTGATCGCCGGCGCCGATAAGCGCGGCACCATCTTCGGCATCTACGATCTCTCCGCCCAGATCGGTGTCTCGCCCTGGTACTGGTGGGCCGACGTGCGCATCCCGCATCATGACACGCTCATCGTCGATCCCGGCCGCCATCTCCAGCCCGAGCCTGCCGTCAAATACCGCGGCATCTTCCTCAACGACGAAGCTCCCGCGCTCAGCGGCTGGACGAAAGAAACGTTCGGCACCATGAACAGCCAGTTCTACACAAAAGTCTTCGAACTGCTGCTGCGCCTTAAGGCCAACTTTCTCTGGCCCGCCATGTGGAATAACGCCTTCGCCACAGACGATCCGCTCAACCCGAAGCTCGCCGATGAGTACGGCATCGTCATGGGCACCTCCCACGAAGAGCCCATGATGCGCGCCGAGAAAGAGTGGACCCGCAACCCCGAAAACGGCCCCTGGAACTACGCCACCAACAAGGACAAGATCGACGCCTACTGGAAAGCGGGCATGCTGCAGAAGAAGAACTACGAGCAGATCGTCACCCTCGGCATGCGCGGCCTGAATGACACACCCATGGACGCGACCACCGCCGCCGAGCAGCTTGAAACGGTCGTCGCCGATCAGCGCGAAATCCTGAAGCAGACCGTCAACCCCGACATCACCAAAGTGCCGCAGGTGTGGGCGCTCTACAAAGAGGTACAGGGCTACTACGAGAAGGGTATGCGCGTTCCTGACGACGTCACCCTGCTCTGGTCCGACGACAACTGGGGCGACCTGCGCCGCCTGCCGACAGCCGAAGAGCGCAAGCGCCCCGGAGGCTCAGGCATCTACTACCACTTCGACTACGTCGGCGGCCCTCGCTCCTACAAGTGGCTGAACGTCACCAGCATCACCAAGGTCCGCGACCAGATGCACCTCGCGCTGGAGTACGGGGCTGATCGCATCTGGGTCGTCAACGTGGGTGACCTGAAGCCCATGGAGTTCCCCATCGAGTTTTTCCTCGACTATGCACGCACCCCCGATCGGTGGTCCGCCAACGATCTTCACCAGTTCACGGTGGACTGGGCCACGCGCGAGTTCGGCCCCGAACACGCCGACGCCATCGCCCGTTGCGTGGAGGATTACACCCGCTTCAACAGCAATCGGCACCCTGAGCTGCTCGACCCTTCAACCTACTCCATCACCAGCTACGGCGAAGCCGATCGCGTTGCCGCCGGGTGGAATGACCTCATCCAGCGCACAGACAAGCTCGCGACAGAGATCCCCCAAGACCAGCAGGCCAGCTTCTTCGAGCTTGTGAAGTATCCCGTCGACGCCAGCGGGAACGTCGCGCTGATGTACATCGACGCTGCCCGTAACGCCTTCAACGCACGAATGGGCAACATGAATGCCAACGACCTCAAAACGGAGGTCGAACGGCGCTTCGCCTACGACGCGCAGCTCACCGACGAGTACAACCACAAGCTGCTGAACGGCAAGTGGGACCACATGATGGACCAGACCCACATTGGCTATAGCTTCTGGAACGAGCCGCCCGCCAACGCCATGCCGGCCGTAACCGAACTGCAGCCGGGAGGTCAGCCGATCTCACCCCGTCTTGCCGCGTTCATCATGCGCGGCAACACCCTCAAGCAGGCGGACGGCCCACCACCCCCGGCAGGCTTCAACGGCTTCGTTGAGCACGACAGCTACATCGCCATCGAGGCCGCCGACACCGCATTGCGCACCGACGGCCCCGCGGGCTCAAAGGGGACGCACTGGGAGGAGCTGCCCGGCTACGGCGAAGGCAAGTCCGGCATGGAGGTCGTCCCTGTCACAGCCGCGTCTGACACAAACTCCGCCGCAGCGTTGAGCTACCACGTTTTCCTGTACGACACGAAAGATCTCACCCTGCACCTCAGGCTTTCGCCCACACTCAACTTCGTTCCGGGCCGCGGCCTTCGTCTCGCCGTCTCGGTCGACGACGGCCCCCGCACGATCGTCGACACCCTCGAGCACAACACCCAGCGCGACTGGGAGACCGCCGTCTCCGACAACGCCAAAAAGGTCGAAGTCCCCCTCACCGTTACCACCCCCGGCGAGCACACTCTCCATATCTGGGCCGTCGACCCCGCCCTCATCCTCGAGCGCCTCGTCATCGCCCACGGTCCACTCAAGCCCAGCTACTTCGGCCCACCCGAAAGCCCTCGCGGCACGACTGTTACCTCGGCTCTGCAACCCTAAATTCCTTGCGATGATCGCTGTCTTGCACAGGTGTATGCTGTGTCATCTCGACCGGAGCGCACAGCGCGTAGTGGAGAGACCTGCGTCTATGCTGGCGCCACCAAACCTTCAGGAGAACGGCCCCACTCGCCCCTCAAACCACCGCCATCCTGAATAGCGAGAGCATGTTTATGCTGCCCATCACTGAACGACGTTCTCGTGCAAGCGGTTCAGTCAAACCGCCCGGCTAACCGCTCCTCAAGCGCCAAAAAACTCTTCCACGTTCCCTCCGGTAACGCTACACCCTCGCGCAGGCTCCGCTCCCGCAAGCGCAGCGTGCCCTCGCCGGGATAGCGCGGTACCACTCCGGGCACAATCGGCGTGGCGCCACGCAGCGCCTGGACGCAGCCCTCGGCCACCCGCTCCATCTCCGCAAGCGTCCCCACCGCCGACGGGCTCACCGCCACAAACACCTGCGACAGGCCGCTCTCTCGTAGAGGGTCCGCCTCAATCTCATGCGTCGCCCGTCCCCCAGCCAGCATGGCCGCCAGCAGGTCCAGGGCAAAGGCCAGCCCCGACCCCTTCCAGAACCCCACCGGCAGCGCCCGCTGACTGCGCTCAATCTCGCCTGGATCCCGCGTCAACTCCCCTGCCATGTCAAACCCGCCCGGCACCGGCAACAGTTCGCCCTGCTCCCTGTACTTCGCCAGCGCGCCGAACGAGAACTGGCTCATCGCCATGTCCAGCACCACAGGCCCTGCTTTCCGCGGCACCGCGATCACCAGAGGATTATTCCCCAACGCCGGACTGACCGCGCCCCAGGGCGGCAGGTTCGGCATGGTGTTGGTCCAGGCAAGCAGCGCAAACCCCTGCTCCGCGGCCTGCCAGCCGTACGTCCCACCCCGCTGCCAATGATTGGTGTCCCCCAGGGCCACGGCCCCGATCCCGTGCTCGCCCGCTAACTCCATTGCACGCTGCGTCATGGCGTAAGCCGCCAGATTGCCCGGCCCGCGCTGTCCCCGCCACCGCTCCAGAGCGCCGGCCCGCAACACACACTCCGGCTCCGCATCCGGCACCACACGGCGGAGATCCACCATCTCCGCAAAGCGCGGCAAGCGGGCCACCCCATGCGTCACCACGCCGTCGCGGTCGGTCTCGGCAATCAGGCGAGCAGCTGTCCTGGCGCGTTCCGCAGGCACGTGGAGCGCGAGCAACACCTCGAATACGCGCTGCTGAAGCTCTGGGAACGGAATCGTGATCACCCAGACAGCTTATCCCGGCAACTTACCGCGACCCGAGCCTGACACGGACTTCCCGCTCTCGTTCGAGGTTTGAACGCAAACCTCGGCAACACAAAGGGCGCGATGGCAGTCACCATCCCGCCCCCTTCTTACTCTAAGCCGCGTAAGCTACACCGCAACACTTTGCACGCCGGGTAGTCCACATACCCCTCCGGCCCATGAGCATAGAACGTCTCCGGACGCGGCTCGTTGAGCGGGCCACCGTCGCGGAAGCGCTCCACGAGATCGGGGTTCGCAATAAACAGCTTGCCAAACGCCACTGCATCGCAGTCCCCACGCGCAATCGCCTCCTCGGCGCTCTCTCGCGTGAACTTCTCATTGGCGATGTATACGCCGCCGAACTGATCCTTCAACTGCGGCCCAAGCCAGCCAGGTCCCTCGTACTCGCGCGCCAGCAGGAACGCAATCTTCCGCTTACCCAATTCCCGCGCCACATACCCAAAGGTCTCCGCCGGGTTGGAATCGCTGATCCCGTGCGCATCCCCACGCGGCGCCAGGTGCATGCCGACGCGCTCCGGTCCCCACACCTCGGCCACAGCATCGGTCGCCTCCAGCATCAGGCGAGCCCGCTTCTCCAGCGTTCCGCCCCAGGCATCCGTCCGATGATTGCTGCCGTCCTGCAGAAACTGGTCCAGCAAATAGCCGTTTGCCCCATGCAGCTCCACGCCATCGAATCCCGCCGCCTTGGCGTTCTCCGCTCCACGCTTGTAGTTGGCGATGATGCCCGGGATCTCCGCCGCAGCCAGCGCCCGTGGCGTCTCGAAGTTCTTTAGCGGCCTCAGCAGGCTCACATGCCCCGTCGCCGCGATCGCACTGGGCGCCACCGGCGACTCACCGTTTAGGAAGTACGGATCCGAGATGCGCCCCACATGCCAGATCTGCGCAAAGATCCTTCCACCGGCCTTGTGCACGGCCTCGGTCACAGGCCTCCACTTGGCCACCTGCTGCTCGCTCCAGATGCCCGGCACCTGCGAGTAGCCCACGCCCTGCGGACTCACCGGGATGCCCTCGGAAATGATCAACCCTGCCCCGGCGCGCTGCCGGTAGTACTCCACCATCACGTCGGTCGGGATGTGGTCCTCCGTGCCGCGCAAACGCGTCAGCGGCGCCATAATCACACGGTTCGGAAGCCTCAAACCACCAATCTCAATCGGATCCAGCAACTGCGGCATGCACAAATCTCCTCAAAGCGCCTCAACAGCGCACAAGAAACTAGATGCGTCCGTTGCACACGAGGACTCGCGCTACCCCGCCGCGGCTACCACCTCGGAGAAGTCCGCGATGCCTGCAAAGCTTCGCAGAATCTCGGCCAGCAGCTTCAGCCTCCCCGCCCGCAACACAGGGTCAGGATCCATCACCATCACGCGATCGAAGAACGCATCCACGGTCGGCCGCATCGTCGCCATCGCTTCCAGCGCGGCCCGGTACTCCCGGCGCGTGACCAAGCTTTCCACGCGGCCCCGCACCCCATGGAACGTCTCCTCCAACATGGCTTGCTCCGGAACAGTGCTGGCCTCTGGAGAACCTGAAGTCTTCGCCCAGCTCTCGCCCTTGGTCTCGGCCTGCTCCAGGATGTTCTTCATGCGCTTAAACGCCGCACTTACCGCCAGGAAGTCCGCGCTGGACCGCATCGCACTCACGGCCTCAGCCCGGGCGACGGCATCGCGCACATCGCTCGACCCGGCGATCACCACCGCCGTCACCACGTCATATGCAAACCCGCGCACCTCTTTCAAGTAGAAGGAAAGCCGCTCATTGAAGAACATCCGCAGTCGCCCCGCAGCCGTCTCACTGTCAGCAGCGTGCTTCACTACGTCGTCGATGCCCAGGGGCAACTCCATCTCCGCAAGCATCTTCACGATCGCGTTCGCCGCACGGCGCAATGCAAACGGATCCTTCGACCCGGTAGGCTCCAGCCCCGATCCAAACAGCCCCGCAATCGTGTCCGCACGGTCCGCAATCCCGAGCAGTGCACCTTGAGCCGACCGGGGCACACGACCTTCCACCCCTGCAGGCATGTACTGGTCATAGATCGCCTGCCACACGACCTCGAGCTTGCCTTCCGCCCGCGCATATAGCCCGCCGACCACGCCCTGCAGCTCGGTGAACTCCTTCACCAGCTCCGTGGTCAGGTCAGCCTTGGCCAGCGTCACGGCCTCCTCCAGCGCCTCCAGGTCCAGGGCTAATCCACGGACACTCGCCTCCGCAGCCAAACGCTGCACCAGACCCAGGACGCGCGCGGACTTGGCCGCGTAGCTGCCCAGATCCTTATGAAACGTCAGCTTCTCCAGCCCCGCCACACGGTCCATCAGATCTGTACGCCGGTCCACCTGCCAGAAGAAGCGGGCATCGTTGAATCGCGCTCGCAACACCCGCTCATTGCCCTGCCGGATCACCGCTGCATTGCGCTCCTCCAGCGACGTGTTCACCACGGCCAGGAAGTACGGCAGCAGCTTGCCTTCCTTGTCCTCCAACGCAAAATACTTCTGGTGATCCCGCATCACGGTCACCAGCACTTCGTCCGGCAATTCCAGGAACTCCTCGCCAAAACTCCCCAGCAGCACTCCGGGCCACTCCGTCAGGTGCGTCACCTGGTCCACCAACGCCTCATCCTCACGCCACCGCGCGCCGGGGACGGTGCGCGTCACGCGATCCAGATCCTTGCGGATGCGATGACGACGCTCTTCAACATCCGCCAGCACATACTCGCCGCGTATCTGCTGCCGGTAGCTCTCGGGCACCACGATCTCAATCGGCTCGCCCGCGAGCAACCGGTGTCCCCGCGTCGCGCGCCCCGCCACACAACCCGCAAACTCCACCGGAACGACCTGCTCGTCCAGCAGGCACACCATCCACTCCACCGGCCGCACAAACCGTTCCGGCTTGCCGGCGCGCCAGTACATAGTCTTCGGCCAGTAGAGCGCCGCAACTTCTTTCGCCAGTTCCCTCAGCAACACCTCATGCGCCGCCAGGCCAGCGCGCGTCACTTGTGCCTGCAGATACTCACCCTTCGCGGTCTCCACGCGCTGCAACGCCTCGACCGCAACGCCCGCCTTACGCGCGAACGCCTCCGCCGCCGGGCCTGCAACACCGTCCTTAAAAGCAATTTTCACCGCCGGCCCATTCAAGGTCTCCACCGCATCCGGCTGACGCTCGGCCACGCCACGCACCATCACAGCCAGTCGCCGCGGCGACGAGTAGCTCACCCCGCGCTCGCCCACGATCGCCTCACCGCTCAGCAGCCGTTCGCGCTCAAACAGCGCAACCACACGGCGTAGCAACTCCGCCTCCGCCGCAGCCAGCATGCGCGCGGGCACCTCTTCCAACCCAATCTCCAACAAAAAATCCGGCATCTCGCTCGCTTTTGCTTTTGCTTTTGTTTTTCTAGTTGTCATTCCCGCAGGGAACCTGCTGTTTGCAGATAGAGCACCAACGCTCAGGCACCCACCAACTCGCTCTGCCCAGCCACCAACCGCCGCTGCATCGCATACAGCTTCGCCACGCCCACTACCAGGTCCCGGATTCGCCCCATCACGCCGACCCGCTCCGTCACACTCACTGCGCCGCGCGCATCCAGCAGGTTGAAACAATGCGAGCACTTCAACGCCAACTCATACGCGCCCAACACTGGGAATCTCGCCACGTCCAACGCTGACTGGCCAACTCGCTGACTTGCCGATTCGTCCATCACACCCTTGGCACGCGCCAATAACGCCAGACACTCTGCCTCGTACAACTCCAAATGGTTCCAAAGCGAAGCCACATCCGCATAGTCGAACGCATACGCAGAAAACTGCTGTTCTTCCTGCAGCCGCACCTGCCCATACGTCAACTCAGCGCCGGTCAACCGATCCCGCGACCACGCGATGTCATAGATGGAATCCTTGTCCTGCACAAACTGCGCCAACCGCTCGATCCCATACGTAATCTCGCCAGAGATCGGATCCAGATCCATGCCACCGCACTGCTGAAAGTACGTGAACTGCGTGATCTCCTGGCCATCCAGCATCACCTGCCAGCCCACGCCCCACGCGCCGCCCACCGGCCACTCCCAGTTGTCCTCTTCAAACTTGATGTCATGCTCGCGGAGATCGATCCCGATCGCCTCCAGCGATTCCAGATACACCTCCTGCACCCGCTCCGGCGGGGGCTTCAGAATCACCTGAAACTGCGTATGCCGAAACAACCGGTTGGGGTTCTCTCCATAGCGCCCATCTGCAGGGCGTCGGGATGGTTGCGCATACGCAATCCGCACCGGCTCCGGCCCCAGCACCCGCAGAAACGTATCCGGCGACATCGTCCCGGCGCCCACTTCCAAGTCATACGGCTGCTGCAACACACACCCGCGCTCCGCCCAAAACCGCTGCAAAGCAAACAGCAACTCCTGAAACGTCAGCGGCTGCTTTCCACTCCCTGTGCTCATCTTCTCCAGTGTAGCCATAAACCTGGGTGAACCATTCCGTCATAAATTCAACCGAGAGGGGCGGTATTGTTCGAAATGTCTCCGCGCTCGATCGGGAAGCGCTAGACTGCGCAAGCGGCCCAACTCTCCCCGCATTCGCGCCCGCCTGACCACCCGAGGTCCATGCAGCCCCTCCTGAGCTCTCTCCGAAACCGACGTGCCCTGCTCCTTGGCTGCGGCCTGCTCTGTTTCCTCATCACCGGAGAGCAGTCCATCAGCGGTCAAACGCCGCCCACGTCCCAAAATTCGATCGTAGCCCCTCCTCAGCCCACAGAACCGCAACGCATCGCTGACGCGCTGGATCGCGTTCAGCGAGACGATCTCGGAACCGGCATTGTCGACGCCGAAGTCTACCTGGATGAGGCCGCAAAGGCCGGACCGAAGGCCATCCCCATTCTCGAGCAGTTCTTTAGCCGTTCAAACGATCCGGACAAAAAGGAGAATGCCGCCTCCAACCTCGTTCGTCTCGGAAACACAAACCCTATCTACTGGAACTTCCTGGTCACGCAAGCCACAGCGGCAATCGACACAAACCCGCCTTTCCCATCCCTGTTCGCGGGCCAGGGCACCTCCAAAAAACCGGACCTTCCACCGGCGTTCCTCGACTGGGCCAAGAGCCGCGATCTCACCCCGGAAACCGCCATGGAAGCAGTCGCTCTAACGTATCCCTGGCGCATCATTCGCCTGGCGCGGACGGGAGATCAGCGCGGCGTTCCGCTGCTGCGACGCGCCCTTGCCTCTCAATCGATCTTCTTCCAGTCCGTCGCCGCCATGGGTCTCGCCGCCGCACGCGACCACGATTCGATCGGCCTCATCCTTGCCGCCTGTAAGCGCGCCCCCACCGAGGACGACGCACGCTTCATTGCAACAGCGCTTCTGCACTTCGACGACCCCGAAGCAGATCGCGGTTACCACTGGTACAACCCCACCGAGGACCTCAAAGAACGCAAGCGCCACATTGGTCCCAATCCCTGGTACCGACCCACGAACCCTGAAGGGGCAGCAACGCTTACGCCCACCCCGTAG
>CAXUNH010000126.1:0-9675 GCA_964252405.1 uncultured Acidobacteriaceae bacterium
TGCCGAGGCGCTTGCAGGTGCGCATGATGCGGCAAGCGATCTCGCCGCGGTTCGCGATGAGGATTTTGTCGAAAGGCTTGCTCATGCGGGTGGAATCCAGGAGGCGGGGCGCTTGGCGAGAAACGCGGCGAGGCCTTCGGCGGCTTCGGGGTGGGCGCGGCGTTGGGCGATGCGTTGGGCGGTGTCGCGCATCAGTTCAGGGGTGAGGGGCTGGCCGGCGACGGCGGCGATGAGTTGCTTGGCTTCGGCCTGGGCGGCGGGTGCGCCGGCGAGCAGGGCGGAGGTGATCCCCTGCAGCCGTTCGTCCAGGTGTGCGGGGTCGACGACCTCATGCAGCAGGCCCACGCGGAACGCGGTCTGCGCGTCGAAGCGCTCGGCGGTAAGGAAGTAGCGGCTGGCGTGCCGCTCCCCGATGGCCCTGAGAACGTAGGGCGAAATCACGGCAGGGATCAGGCCAAGGCGCACTTCAGAGATGCAAAACATTCCATGGCTGCTGCCCAGCGCGTAGTCGCAGGCGGCGATCAGACCGACACCGCCCCCGTAGGCGCCACCCTGGACGCGCGCAACGGTGGGCTTGGGGCAGGTGGCAATGAGGTGGAAGAGCCGGGCGAGGCGCTGTGCATCCGCAAGGTTCTCCTCCGCTGTGGCCGCGCCTTGCTGCTGCATCCACTGCGCCTGGGCGCCGGCGCTGAAGCTTTTGCCGCGGGCTGCGAGGATGATGACGCGGACATCCGGTGCGGTGCTGAGCTGCTCGAAGGCTTCGGTGAGGTCGCGGACGAGCGCGGCGTCAAAAGCGTTGTGCACGTCCGGGCGATTGAGCCAGACGAGGGCGACTGCGCCGCCGCGGTTGATCTCCAGTGTGTTGGCGTTCATGGTTAAGCCTTACCCGGCGGCCAGAGCCGCCACCTGCCGATTGCGGTTACGGTCCGGCCCAAGCCGGGCCCTGACGAGGCCTGATCACCTTGAGGCCGACGTTGGGCCGAAGGTGAATGACGAAAAGCGAGAGAACAACGTCAATGGGAGCACCTTACATGCGGAAGACGCCGAAGTGGGTCCGCTGTTGCGGAGCGTTGGCGGCTACCGCGAGACCGAGCGCGAGGGCGCGACGAGTCTGCGTGGGGTCGAGGATGCCGTCGTCCCACAGGCGGGCGGTGGCGTAATACGGATTGCCTTGTGTTTCGTACTGGTCGCGAATGGGAGCCTTGAAGGTCTCTTCGTCTTCGCTGCTCCAGGTCTGGCCCTTGGCTTCGAGGTTGTCACGGCGGACGCGGGAGAGCACGCTGGCGGCCTGTTCGCCGCCCATGACGGAGATGCGGCTGTTGGGCCAGCTCCATAGAAACCGCGGGTTGTAGGCGCGGCCGCACATGCCATAGTTCCCTGCCCCGAAGCTGCCGCCGATCAGCACGGTGAACTTGGGGACGCGCGCGCAGGCTACCGCGGTGACCATCTTCGCGCCGTCCTTGGCGATGCCGCCGTGCTCGTACTTGCGGCCGACCATGAAGCCGGTGATGTTCTGCAGGAATAGCAGCGGAATGCCCCGCTGCGTGCAGAGCTGGATGAAATGCGCGCCCTTTTGCGCGGACTCGGAGAAGAGCACGCCGTTGTTGGCGAGGATGCCGACCGGGTAGCCGTGGATGTGGGCGAAGCCGGTGACGAGGGTATTGCCGTAGCGCTGCTTGAACTCGTCGAGACGGCTGCCGTCGACGAGGCGGGCGATGACTTCGCGGACGTCATAGGGCTTGCGGGTGTCGGCGGGGATGATGCCGAGAAGCTCTTCCGCGGGGTAGAGCGGGTCCTCGGGGGTTTGCTGACTTGCGGTGCTGACCGCAGGGCGATTGAGGTTGGCGACGATGCTGCGGACCAGGGCGAGGGCATGCGGGTCGTCTTCGGCGAGGTGGTCGGCAACGCCGGAGATGCGGGTGTGGACGTCGCCGCCGCCGAGGTCTTCGGCGGAGATCTCTTCGCCGGTGGCGGCTTTGACCAGCGGCGGCCCGCCGAGGAAGATGGTGCCCTGGTTTTTGACGATGACCGTCTCGTCCGACATGGCGGGGATGTAGGCGCCGCCGGCGGTGCAAGAACCCATGACGCAGGCGATCTGCGCGACGCCGGCGGCGGAGAGGTTGGCCTGGTTGTAGAAGATTGCGCCGAAGTGGTCTTTGTCGGGGAAGACCTCGTCCTGGAGGGGCAAGAAGGCGCCGCCGGAGTCGACGAGGTAGATGCAGGGGAGGTGGTTTTCGAGCGCGATTTGCTGGGCGCGAAGGTGCTTTTTGACGCTGAGTGGGTAGTAGGTGCCGCCTTTGACGGTGGCGTCATTGGCGACGATGACGCATGCCTGCCCACTCACACGGCCGATGCCGCCGACGACGCCGGCGCCGGGAACTTCGTCGTTGTAGAGGCCGTTGGCGGCGAGGGCGGAGAGTTCGAGGAACGGTGCCCCAGGGTCGAGGAGCAGATCCACGCGGTCGCGGACAAGGAGCTTGCCGCGTTCGGTGTACTTTTTGCGTGCGGCGTCAGAGCCGCCCTTGGCGGCAGTGGCGGTTTTGTCGCGCAACTCGGCGAGGAGCGCGTTCATGCGATCGGCATTAGCGCGGAACTCGTCCGTGCGGGTCTTGATAGTGGATTGCAGGACGGGCATAACGCGAGCCTACTCGGAGCCGAAGGGCGCGGTCTCTTTGAAGAGCTCGCGGCCGATGAGCATGCGCCGAATCTCGGAGGTGCCGGCGCCGATCTCGAAGAGCTTGGCGTCACGCCACAGGCGACCGGTGGCGTACTCGTTCATGTAGCCGTTGCCACCGAGCGCCTGGATCGCTTGCCCGGCCATCCAGGTGGCCTTTTCCGCGGAGTAAAGGATGGCGCCTGCAGCGTCTTTGCGGGTGGTTTCGTTGCGGTCGCAGGCGTTGGCGACGGCATAGACGTAAGCGCGGCAGGCATTGAAGGTGACGTACATGTCGGCGAGCTTGCCCTGCATGAGCTGGAACTCGCCGATAGCCTTGCCGAACTGTTTGCGCTGATGGACGTAGGGGATGACTGCGTCAAGGCAGGCGGCCATGATGCCGAGCGGACCACCGCAGAGCACAAGGCGTTCGTAGTCGAGGCCGGACATGAGCACACGGGCGCCGCCATTGACGCGGCCGAGCACGTTTTCTTCGGGGACCTCGCAGTTGTTGAAGACGAGTTCGCAGGTGTTCGAGCCGCGCATGCCGAGTTTGTCCAGCTTCGGGCTGGAGGTCCAGCCGGCGAAGCTGCGCTCGACGATCAACGCGGTGATGCCGCGCGAGGCGGCGGAAGGATCGGTTTTGGCGTAGACGATGAGCGTATCGGCATCGGGACCGTTGGTGATCCACATCTTGTTGCCGTTGAGGACAAAGCAGTCGCCGCGTTTTTCTGCGCGCAGGCGCATGGACACGACGTCCGAGCCAGCCTCAGTCTCTGACATCGCAAGCGCGCCGACATGTTCGCCGCTGACCAGTTTGGGGAGATACTTCTTCTTCTGCGCGACTGTTCCGTTTTTGCGAATCTGGTTGACGCAGAGGTTGGAGTGCGCGCCATAGGACAGCCCTATCGAGGCCGAGGCGCGAGAGATCTCTTCCATCGCGACGACGTGGGCGAGGTAGCCCAGGTCGGAGCCGCCGTAGTCTTCTTCTACGGTGATCCCGAGCAGACCGAGTTCGCCCAGTTTGCGCCACAACTCATTCGGAAATGCGTTTTCGCGATCGACTTCCGCCGCAATCGGCGCGATCTCTTTTTCAGCGAAACGCTTCACGCTGTCGCGGAGAAGGTCGACCGATTCCCCTAGCGCGAAGTTGAACCCCAGCATACCGGCTCCTCACGGCCTGTCCGTTCGCCGTTGGTTCGGCTGCATGGTCGAGGCCCAAACGAACTTACAGGGCCGGCGACGCTTTCGTCTATAGCCCGGAGGGTGTGCCTGGCCGCCTTGTGCGGGGGATGAAGCTGAGCGCCGGGCCCGGTGCGAGGGGAGGGCCTCAGCGTTTGCGGGAGTGGTCAGGACGAGCGACAGGGCGGTGGTGCTTTTCGTTTTTCGGGTGTGCGTCCGCAGCGTCTTCCGCGGGGTTCTGCTCGACGGCACCGATGACGACCTCACGCAGGGCGACCGCGACGGCATCGTGAACCTCGTCCCGGAAGGCATCGCGCACGGTCTGGGCCACCTCTTCGGGCTCAAAGGGGAGCTCCCGGGAGGAATCCATGATGCGGTCCAGCA
This sequence comes from uncultured Acidobacteriaceae bacterium, assembly GCA_964252405.1. GTDB lineage: Bacteria > Acidobacteriota > Terriglobia > Terriglobales > Acidobacteriaceae > Granulicella. The sequence continues at coordinate 4,220 of CAXUNH010000126.1, forward strand.
GTTCCTCCACCACTGGCTTGACGGCGATGTTTCTTGCGACCACTTTGGCCACCTTCTTCGCGGGCGCGTCAAGCGCGGCGGTGAGCAGATCGCTGGCGATTGCCGGAGTGGACGCCGCCCAATCCTGCTCAAAGACGGAGGCCATCTTCTTGACTGCCTTCGGATCGTGGAAGAGTACGCCAACCTCACGGCGGGCGCCCAGTTCAAGACGGCGCATGCTCATGCTGCCGAGGAAAGCGTCCTTTCCGTCACGCACCATACCGCGGACGTGCAGGCGCATCGGGGCGATGCGGACGGGAAGATTCGCATTCTTGATGGCGGCGCGCGAGATCACGCGAACCTCCACGCCGCCGGTGATCTTTTCGTTCAGAAGCCGCAGCATCTCCGGGTCGGAGAGCTTCATTTCGTAGATGAGGAGTTGTTTTTTCGCACGGGCGATGAAGGCTTTCAGGCGCTCGCGGGCGTTCACAGGGCTGACGATCAGGTTGTCCGACTGTGACTCGTAGGCGATGCGTTTCACATCGCATTCAAACAGGCGCTGCGCCTCTTTGACGATCTCCGGATCCTTGACCACCGCGGCAAAGGACCGGCTCAGCGTGATGTCCATGTGGGTGTAGTTGAAGGCGAGCAGGAACAGTTCCTTGCCGTCCACGATAAACATCTTGCCGTGATACCGGACGAGATCGTCGGCGGTGCGGGCCACGGTGATGCCCTGCTCCAGCAGGCGCATTTCGAAGCGGCGGAGGTACTTCTCTCCCCCGTGATTGGTGTGAGCGATGAGGGCGGTGACGGTGACGCCCCGGTGCGCCGCGTCGACCAGCGCGCGTTCGATCTCCGCGCGGTCAAAGCGGAAGATGAGGATCTGAATCGTCTTCTTCGCACCGTTGAGGGCATCGACAAGGGGCTGGATGCCATCTTCCGGCTGGACAAGCAGTCTCACATGGCCCTTTCCTGACGGCGGCACCTGCTCCACAAAGGATGCGCGCCTGCCACGACAAGATGTTTTTTGCTCGCTTTGGGAAGCTCCGGGGTCCACCGTTGCTTCTAAGGAGATGCGTACCAGAGAGAACGCCCCTGGAGACCGGATGTCCCGCAGTGCTCGCATCATCGCTTCTTTCGTCTTTGCTCTGCTCCTAACGAGCGTCCCGTGCCACCTCCCGCTGGCTGCGCAGACCCCGAACGCTGCGGCGGATCACCCAAAAACGCCGAAAAAAGGAGAAGGGGACAAGGATCGGCCGGTAGACGGATCCGCCGTAAAGCATCCCGTGCTGTGGGAGGATCCGGGTGACATCGCGGGCAAAAACCTGCTATTGGGGATGGGAGGCGCGGACCATCAGCCCAAGCCGCCCTTCACCTTTGTGAGCGAAGACCGAAACGGCACCAATCCAAAGTTCGACGCGAACGATGCCGACGGGAAGAAGTGGCGCGTCAAGCTGGGCTCGGAGGCGCGCCCGGAGGTGGTGGCCTCCCGCCTGCTATGGGCGGTGGGGTACTTCGTGAATGAGGACTACCTGCTACCCACGGCAACCGTGGCGAACATCAACATGCGCCGCGGACGCGACCTGATCCATGGCGATGGAATCACGGATGCTCGCTTTGAGCGCAGGCCGGGCGGACAGAAGAAGATCGGGATCTGGCAGTGGAAGGAGAACCCGTTCAAGAACAGCAAAGAGTTTAACGGGCTGCGCGTGATGATGGCCGTGATGAATAACTGGGATCTGAAAGATGTGAACAATGCCGTGTACCAGGACGAGAAACACGACCGGCAAATCTTTCTTGTCTCTGACATTGGGGCCACCTTTGCCTCCAACAGCGAGCACGTACACCACGACACGGACAAGGGCAACCTGGCCAGCTTTGAGCACTCGAAGTTCATCACGAAAAAGACGGACACTGCCGTGAGCTTCGGCACACCGATGCTGCCGGCGGGCCTGGTGCTGCGGCAGGGACCGGTTCTGGTAGGGGAGACGGTGCGGCGCTCGGGCCTGGACTGGATTGGGCACGACATCCCGGTGGGGGACGCACGCTGGATGGGCGGGTTGCTGGGCCAATTGACCCACACGCAGCTGGAGGACGCGTTTCGCGCCGGCAACTTTCCAGACGACGAACGGGAGGCCTTTGTGAAGATCGTAGAAGACCGTATCGCGGCGTTAAAGAACCTGTGAGGTTGTCCACCCAAGGGAGCGGCACCGAGGCGGGAACCTCGTTTCGTCCTGGAACACCCCCGCTTGCGATGTAGCGCGGAATGCAACTTCTGCGTGATGGCAGGCGCATGGATCCTTTCGTTAGCCTATCGGTGCAGGCAGTCCATTGAAGGTTCCGTCCACGTTCGTCCAAAGCTCACAATGCTTTAGGGCGTTCCGTCCTTTGTTTTGGCTGGTCTGGCGACAAGGGTTTTTTCCATGACCGCGCAGCAGGCCATTCTTTCGCTCGGGGCAGTCACGCTGGCAGGATGCGGCGCAGGATTGGTGCTGATCCACGACAGCAATCCGCTGTTGAAGGGCCTGAACTGGATGGGGACTGCGCTCGTGGTGGGGGGCCTGGGCGCCGGCTTTACGCTGGGAGCCGGCAGCATGCCGGCTCTCGAGCCGCTGGCAAACCTGTGCATTCTGCTTGCGTTCATGTGCTGTTACCGGGCCGATCACTACCTGATCGGGACAGGAGCCAAACAGACCACCTTGAGCACGGCGCTGGTGGGCGTGGTGGCGGTGGGGGGCGTCCTCCAGTGGTGCCACGTGTTCGGCACCCGGGAAGCAGCCATGCTGCTGAGCGTGGCCGTTGCGCTCCAATTGGAGATCACTGCCCGGCTCATTCAGCGCAGCAACATCGCCAAAGGCCGGCTCGCTGCGCGGTTTACGGCAGGGCTGATGCGGTTTCTTGCCCTGGCAAGCCTGGTTCGTGGAGGGTGTGCGGCCGCGGGGCTGCTCACCGATGCGCGTTTGGCCGATACGCTCAACCTGTTCGCCTATAACGTCTTTGTCGCGTCGGCCATCGCGCTCGCGTTTGCGTTCTTCTGGCGCACCACGACCAAGCTCAGCATGGAATTGGAACACATGGCCAGCACGGACCCGCTGACGCGCGTGTACAACCGCCGGGTGTTTCTGAACTGGTGTGAGAGCGAGCAAGCCCGAAGCAAGCGAATGGGCTCGCCCTTTTCCGTGTTGATGTTGGACTTCGATCATTTCAAGCGCATCAACGACACCTACGGGCACCATGTTGGGGACCAGGTACTGTGCGCGGCTGTCGAGCGCATCCAGGATTCGGTTCGCGGCCTCGATGTGCTTTGCCGCTGGGGCGGTGAGGAGTTTGCAGTTCTGCTTCCCAACGCGTCGGTCGAGGCTACCCAGCTGGTGGCCGAACGCGTGCGGCGGAACGTGCCGTCCTTTAAGTCAGCGAACGCGCGGTTCGCGGCTGAGGCCTTCGATGCCCTGCAATTGACCGCCAGCATCGGGACAGCGACCTACGACGGACCCAGCGATCACTTCGAGTCCATGCTGCAACGCGCGGATGCGGCGCTGTATGAGGCGAAGCGAACAGGACGCGACCGCGTCGTCATCTCCCCGACGCCCTCGCAGGTGAAGGTGGATGTGCGCAGAAGTCATTTGATCCTCGAACCCCGGCAGTCTGCCAACTTCGGTTAGACCGTGACCGGCTCCTCAACATTGAACTGCACATCATGGAGGTGACGGTAGACGCCGTGCTCGTGGTCCATGAGTTCGTCATGTGTTCCGGACTCCGCCACGCGGCCGTCCTGGATGACGTAGATGCCGTTTGCTTTGCGGATGGTGGACAAGCGGTGGGCGATGACGATGGAGGTCTTGCCCTCCATGAGGCGGTCGAGGGCCTCGAAGACGAGGTGCTCGCTTTCCGCGTCCAGGCCGGAGCTGGGTTCGTCCAGGATGAGGATGGGCGTGTTGCGGATGACGGCGCGGGCGATGGCGATGCGCTGACGCTGGCCGCCGGAGAGCGTGATGCCGCGCTCGCCGACCTGCGTGTCGAACTTCTGAGGGAGTTTGTCGATGAATTCGAGGGCGTTGGCGGTTCGGGCGGCGGCGACGATCTCGGCGGAGGTAGCTTCGGGGCGGCCATAGGCGATGTTGTCCCAGATGGAGCCCGAGAAGAGGACGGTGTCCTGCAGGACGAGGCTGATCTGGTCGCGGAGGCTTTTCTGCTTGAGCTGCTTGACGTCGAAGCCGTCGATGCGGACGGTGCCGGAGGTGGCGTCGTAAAAGCGTGGGATCAGGTTGACGAGGGTTGACTTGCCGGAGCCGGTGGGACCGACGAGGGCGATGGTTTGACCGGCTTTGATGCCGATGTTGATGTCCTGGAGGATGGGGCGTTCGTCGGTGTAGCCGAAGCTGACGTGGTCGAAATCGATGTCGCCGCGGAACCTGGGGGCGGTGCGAGCATCCGGGGCGTCGCGCATCTCGCCGTCGCTCTCGATGACCTCGCGGATGCGCTCGTAGCCGACGTCGGCCTTGCTGTAGGAGTCCATGATCTTGCTGATGTCCTGCATGGGCTTGTACATGCTCTTAATGTAGCTGAGGAACACGGTGATGGTGCCGCCGCTGATGCCGGCGGTGAGCGCGCTGGTGCCGCCGAAGTAGAGCACGAGACAGGTGCCGATGCCGGTGACGATGGAGACCGCGGGGACGAGGCGGGCTTTGAGCTTGCGAGCTTTGAGCGCGGCTTCGACGGTTTCGAGGCTTTCGCCTTGGAGGCGGTGGAGTTCGTAGTTCTCGCGGGCGAAGGCCTTGACGACGCGGATGGAGCCGAGGACCTCCTGCACCACGGAGAGCATTTTGCCTTCGTGTTTGCGGACCTCGCGACTGAACTTCTTTACGCGGCGGGTGTAGGTGTAGACGATGGCAAAGAGAACGGGGACGACCGTCATGGCGATCAGCGTGAGGCGCCAGTTGAGCCAGAAGAGCACACCGATCATGCCGGCGATGGTGGCGACGTCCACGATGATGCTGAGCAGGCCGCTGACGATGAAGGTCTGGATGGAGTCGATGTCGGAGGTGACGCGGCTGATGAGGTCGCCGGTCTTCGATTGGTCGTGATACGCGAGCGAGAGGCGCTGCACCTGCGAGTACAGGCGGCTGCGGAGGTCGTGGGTGACCCACTGGCCGACGGTGGTGGTGACCCACTTTTCGCCGTAGGTGCAGACCGCGTCGAGCAGCGCGATCACGAGGACGGCGATGCAGGCGAAGAGGAGGATACGCTTCGGGGTGTTGCCCGCGGTCAGGTGAATGAAGCGCATGAGCCAGCCGTGGCTTTGGCGATGGCCGATGACGTTGTCGAGGACGATTTTGAGGGGCCAGGGGCCGAGGACATCGGCAAAGCTTTCGCCGGCGATGGCGACGAGACCTAGCCAGAGCTGGGCCTGGTGGGGTTTGAGGAGTTCCCAGATGGAAAGGCCGGGGCGGCGGGCGACGAAAGGAGCGGGTGGGGCG
>CAXUNH010000127.1:0-9671 GCA_964252405.1 uncultured Acidobacteriaceae bacterium
CGGGCCCACGGCCAGGGCATCCGGCAACGCCAGCCGCAACCCTCCCACGGCCAGCAAGGCCAGCACGGCCGGCCAACGCGGCTCGCGTCTCCCTTGAAGGTTGGTCATCAGTGCAACAGATGCAAGCTGCGCCGCTGCCGTCCGGGTTGACCGATCAGGAACACCTCAACCTCTACTCGAAGCCTGTTAACTCGTTTGATTCCTCCACAGGCCGCATCGCGAATGCCACCCTCTGCGTCCAATGCCCGTGACCGCACCCACGCTGCTGCATGGCCTGCTCTTTTTCGCCGTCGCAGCCATCCTTCTCTTCGCTGGGCTGCGGTTCTGGAGACATATGGCCATCGCAAGCTCTCGCAAGGAACCCATCCCCGCCCCGACCCATGACATCGTTGCGCCCGCCTCCGGCTGGGAAGCCGGCCAGCGTGAGATAGCTGTCTTTGCCGGGGGCTGCTTCTGGGGCGTGCAGTCTGTGTTTCAGCGCGTGAAGGGCGTGCTGGAGACCTACGTCGGCTACACCGGCGGCAGCGCCGAGACCGCCAACTACCGCGCGGTCTGCGAGCAGGATACCAATCACGCCGAGGCTCTCCAGATCGTTTACGACCCCAGCCAGGTCAGCTACGGCACCCTGCTACGCATCTTCTTCTCCGTCGTCCACGACCCCACGCAGCGCAATCGTCAAGGGGCCGATGTCGGGACGCAATACCGGTCCGGCATCTTCTACACCAGCCCGGAGCAGCGGGAGGCCGCCGAGGCCTACATCCGGCAACTCGACGAGGCACACGTCTTTCCCCGCCCCATCGTCACCGAGGTCTCACCCCTGGAAAGGTTCTACATGGGCGAGGATTATCACCAGGACTACGCCCTCAAGAACCCGCACAATCCATACATCCAGGTCTGCGACATCCCCAAGATTGCCACGCTCGGTCAGCAGTTTCCAGAGCTTTTCCAGGAGTACACGCCCGCGCGCAGGCAGGCGTGAGCTTCCTCGCCTCATTCCTTGTGTCGGACACGGGCACGGACCCGCAGCCGGCACCACAGAAGTCGTAGCCGCCGAGCCAACGTCCGGCGCCTGGGAGCCATCCGGCACCCCGCCGTCGGCGTCCAAACGCTGTGAATCCGGAGAGGATCAGACCAGGTACCCCGGCAGGATGGATGCAACATTGCTGAAGAACACCCCTTCGCTCCGTGCGATTGTTCCCTTTTTCGCAAGCCTGATCTTCCTTGTGGGACCCGCGCGCGGGACAGCCCAGACCAGCGGTACTCCCGTGAGCCCTGCTGCTCCCACAAGCCAGGGAGCGGCTCAGGAGGTCGGCGGCAAAGCTCAACAGGGCACCAGCGGCCAGACCGGCCTGGGCTCTAAAGACTCTCCCTCCGGCAAGCCGCAAAATGGCCAGGACAGCACCTCGGCCTCCAAGCGCGCCGGCGCGGCCGAAAACGCAGCCTCCACCACAAAGCTGCGCCTCGGCCCGACTGACCCCTCCATCCCGCCTACAGACCTTCCCACGACCCGTCCCGTGATCGGGCTCGCTCTGGGCGGCGGCGCCGCCATTGCCATGTCCGAGATTGGCACCCTGCAGTGGCTGGAAGAACACCACATCCCCGTGGACGTGATCGCCGGCACCTCCATGGGCTCCATCCTCAGCGCGCTCTACTCCACCGGCCACACGCCGGAGCAGATGCGCCACATCCTCACCGGCGACGAGATCAGCCGCGTCTTCCGCATCAACGCCAACTACGCCGCCCTCAGCTACCGGCGGCGCGAAGAGGATCGTGACCTCCCCAACGGCGTCGGCATCGGCCTCAAACACGGGGTCTCGCTCCGCAACTCGCTCCTGACGGACACCGGCCTCAACGAGCTCCTCGATAAAGAGTTCCTCAACTACAACGACCAGACCGATTTCAACAATCTTCCCATCCCGTTTCGCTGCCAGGCGACGGACCTCACCGCAGCCAAATCGGTCACCTTCGCGCGCGGCTCCCTGCCCGACGCCGTTCGGGCCTCGGCCTCCATCCCCGGCGTCTTCCGTCCCTTTGAGCTGAGCGGCCACGAGTACGTCGACGGGGCGATCCTCGAGAACCTGCCCACGCCGGAGGTCCATGCGATGAGGGCCGACGTGGTCATCGCCGTGAGCCTTCCGCTTGAGCCTGTCGGCAAGGGCGACCTCGACTCGATCCTCGGGGTTCTCCAGCGCGCCTTCGCGGTGGGCATCGAAAATAACGAGGCTCAGGACCGTAAGCTCGCCAATGTCGTCATCATGCCCGACGTGAAGGGCTTTACGGCCAACGATTACCTCAAGGTTGAAACGCTCGCCGAGCGCGGCTATGCCGCGGCCGAAGCGCACAAGGCCGAGCTCCTGCAGTACTCCCTCAACGACGCCGACTGGGCTGCCTACCTTGCCCATCGCCGCTCCAAGGAGCGTCCGCCCGCGGGCACCGTCCTGCAGGTCAAAGTGAAGGCTCCTGACCAGGGCATCACCGAGTATGTCCAGCACCTGTTCGACCCGCTCGTGAACCAGCCCGTCGACACCGCCCGGGTGGAAGCCCTGCTGGCTGAGATCCGCTCCGACGGCCGCTATGACGCTGACTACACCGTCGGCTACGACAACGCCGTCTCCAACGGCCCGATCCTGCTCGTGTCCGTGGACGACAAAAAGACCGGGCCGCCGTTTCTCGATGTCGGCCTCAATATCGCCGCCCAGACCGCCGGCATCACCCGCGCGACGCTCTCCACGGTGTTCATCTGGCAAGACCTGGGCGGCTTCGGATCAGGGGTGCGCGCCAATGTGGACGTCGGTTTCGATACCCGCGTCGAGGGCGAGTACTACTGGAAGCCCAACCCCTACACCCATTTCTTCCTTGCCCCGCGCGCGAACCTCACCCGCCAGCCTTTCTACATCTACGAAGGCAACTTCCGCGCCTCGGAACGTCAAAGCCAATTTGCTGGTGTGGCAGGAGACGCCGGCTGGAGCGACGGCAAGTACGAAGAGCTGCGCCTTGGCTGGGGTTACCAGCACGTCAGCTGGTTCCCCACCACCGGCGCGGACGACCTGCCGAACTACTACGGCAATTCCCAGACCGCCCGCGCTCGCTTTGTCTTCGATAACCAGAACCGTGCGCTCGTCCCCCGCTTCGGCATTCGCTCGGCCACCAGCGTCGGGTACCTTTTCGACACCTCCGGCAACCCCACTGCGCCGCAGATCCAATCGCAGTTCGCCTTTGCGCACGAGATCGGCTATGGGAAACGGGTGCAGTCGGACATCTTCCTGCTCAACGCCGAAGGCGGCACCATGTTCGACCGAAACGTCGCCCAGCCTTTCCGATTCACCCTCGGCGGCCCTCTGCGGGTCAGCGCGCTGGCCATCGACCAGCTTCGCGGCACCGACTACTTCCTGGTCACGCCCGGCTACCTCCACCGCCTCGCCACCCTGCCCGCCCCCCTGGGCCAAAGCATCTACTTCGGGGCTACCTATGAAGCCGGGCAGATGCATGCTCCCGGCCAACCCACGGTCACCCGCCAGGACGTGTACTTCGGCCTGGTCGCCGAAACTCCCCTGGGCGTCATCACCATCGCCCCGGCCATCGGCGACGCAGGCCAACACAAGTTTGTGTTCACGCTGGGCCGCTTCTTCTCTATTCCGGGCTCCCTGCGCTAGGAGCCCTTTTCCTCAGCCTGCACCGGTCGTTGTCGCTGCCGCATGAATGTGGTTCGCTGTGGCTTCTGGCCCTGCCCTTCGCAAGCGAGTCTGCCGCGAGCGAGGTCTACGCCACACTACCGCCCGGTCCCCAACCGGTGCGCCAAGCGCTCCGGCAGCCCTGCCGCCCTAATCGCCTCCTGCGCCCCCGCTACGTCATACAGCACGCGCCGAAACGTCACCGTCCGCTCCTCACTGTCGTACACGGCGAAACTGGCCCGCGGATCCCGGTCACGCGGCTGGCCAACGCTGCCCGGGTTCACCAGTGAGCGCAGCCCGTCGGCGATCTCCAGGGCACAGGTTTCCTCATCGGCGCACACGGGATGCACCTCTTCCCAATCCGCCTCGCTCTGCAAAAAGGCGCCCTGCACATGCGTATGCCCAAAGAACGTCAAGGCCGTGCCCATCCGCTGCAGCGGCGTCCACGCATCCCGCATGGAAAGGATGTAATGATCCTCATCCAGCGGCGACCCATGCACGCAGGTCGCAAGCTCCGTGACCTGGATCGGCCCCTTGGCGACCGCCCGCAACCATGCTAGGTTTCCTGCGGAAAGGTTGGCCTGGGTCCACGCTGCCGCCTGCGCCGCCACAGGATTGAACCCCTGCGCGCTCGTCAGCCCGGCACACACACGGTCATGATTGCCCCGGACGTTAACCGTGGCTCGTTGCCGAAGAAGTTCGATAACCTCGTTCGGATTCGCGCCATACCCGACCGCGTCGCCCAGGTTCCACATCTGGTCAAACGCTCCCACCGCCGCCAGAACCGCCTCTAAGGCATGCAGATTGCCGTGAATGTCGGAAACAACAAGAACGCGCATGGACCGAGGGTCAGTCTACTCCTAGTAGCTGGTGGTTCGTCGCTGGTGGCTGGTGCGCGGTGTCGGTGGTCGCATTCGTGTCAGTGCTCTCCGCTTCTACCTGTGCCCTGGTGCTTGGTTGTTAGTTCCCAGCCAGATGCATTTCCTCAGAAGAGCCGCGGGCGCGAGCCAACCGACCACTAACCGCGAACTAACGGCTGATCCCTCCGCGTCCTCATCGTCGGCGCCGCGGCCAGCAGCCCCTGCGTGTACGGGTGCTGCGGTCGCGTCAACACCTCCCGCGCGGGCCCACTCTCCACGATCTCGCCGTACCGCATCACCGCAATTCGGTCCGCGACCTGCCCCACCACCGCCAGGTCGTGCGAGATAAACAGCATGGCCAGCCCGTACTCCCGTCGAAGCTGCTTCAACAACGCCAGGATCTGCGCCTGCACTGTCACATCCAGCGCCGTGGTTGGCTCATCCGCAATCACCAGCCGCGGCCGGTTGATCAGCGCCATCGCAATCACGATCCGTTGCCGCTGCCCGCCCGAGAACTCGTGCGGGTAGTTCTTCAACCGGCGTTCCGGCTCCGGCAGGCCGACGGCATGAAGCACCTCCAGCACCCGCCCCCGCACCTCCGCCCGTGAGCTGCGCGGGGCGTGGGCGAGCACCGCCTCGCCTACCTGCCGCCCGATCGGCATCACCGGATTCAGCGCCGTCATGGGCTCTTGAAACACCATCGCCACACTGCGTCCTCGATGAGTCCGCATGGCCGCCTCGGGTAAGCCCAGCAGCTCAACCTCACGCAAAGCACCCTGCCGCATCTCCCCGCCGGCCCGGCTGCCAGGCCGCCACCAGCTCCGCCGCGAGCCCTCGCGCACGCTCGCGTCCATTGCGTCAGCGGCGTGGAGCCAAACCTTGCCGCTTACCCCGGCCTCCGGCCCCAGCAACCGCATCAGCGCCAGCGACGTGACAGACTTTCCCGACCCGGACTCCCCCACCAGCCCTAGGGTCTCGCCCGCCCGTACGGCAAACGAGACGCCCTTCACCACCTCGCGCCCGCCGAACCCGACCCGCAGATCCCGCACAGACACGAGCGGCGACGGCGCGAAACTCTCATCCATATCCCTTGAGCATAGCGAAGCCGTTCCTGACGCCGTCCTTGCCCGGCGTCCAAAGGTGGGCCAGACTGATCTGGGCCCCTGAAACGCCGTCCCCACCCACCTAGAAGGAGCCCCTCGCCCGCAAATGTCCGACCCTCTCCTCACTTCCCGCCGCGCCTTTCTCCGCAATGCGTCCTCCATGACCGCCACCGTGGCGCTGATGCCCCGTCTGCTTCGGTCGCAATCCGGGCAGTCTCCCCAGTTCGCGGATATCGTCAGCAACTACCGCGCCCTTGGGGCCAAAACACCCCTCAAGATCACCCCGCTCGCCGCCAATCTGTACCTACTGCAGGGCGTGGGCGGCAACATGGCCGCGCTGCTTGGCCCCGACGGCACCCTCCTGGTCGACACCTCCGTCCAGACCGCCGCGCCCCACATCAACGAGGCCCTCAACACCGTCAAAGCGCCGCCGGTCAGCGTGTTGGTCAACACCCACTGGCACTTCGACCACACCGACGGTAACGCCCCGCTCCACGCCGCCGGCGCGCATGAGATTCTCGCCCATGAAAACACCCTGAAACGCATGTCCGCCCCGCAGTACATGGAAGCGCTTCACGCGCATTTCGACGCCACCCCCGCTGAGGCGCACCCCACCCGCACCTTCGCCGACAGCAACACCCTGAACGGCAACGGCCAGTACGTCCATCTGCAGCACTTCGATCCCGCCCACACCGACTCCGACATCTACGTCTGGTTCCCCGACGCGAATGTGCTACACGTCGCCGACATCTGGTTCAACGGCTTTTACCCGCTCATCGACTACTCCAGCGGGGGCCGCTTGGCCGGCATGGTGGCCGCCGCGGACACCGCTCTAAAAATCGCCAAGCTCGACACCAAGATCATCCCCGGCCACGGCCCGCTCGGCACTCGCGCGCAACTTCAGACCTACCGCGACACCCTCGCCACGATCCACGACCGCGTCGCCAAGATGAAGTCCGCCGGCAAATCCGTCGAAGAGGTCGTCGCCGCCAAACCCACCGCCGAGTTCGACGCCGCCTGGTCCAAAGGCCTCCTGACCCCCGACCAGTTCGTCACCATCGCCTACAAATCCACCTAACCGCCACAAACCCGAGTGCCCATCTTCGCGCCAGGTTCATCTTCACAGCCTCCAAGGTGGGCGGTCCCGCCACAAAAGGGGTGCTTCAGGCTCCGCTCTGGAACGTGACTCTTCAAAGCACGACTCCCACCGTGAAGGCCCAGCACAGAGGGGGCACGGCTTGAAGCCGTGCTTTGAACCCTGTCAGAGCAAGCGGCTTCCGCCGCGGGGTTACAACCCGATCACCCAAGAACCGCCCAGACAACTCGGCCAACCTCACCGCACATCCCCCTCAATTGGCAGCGGATGACAGATCACATCGGGTTCGAAATCTCTTGTCACACTTTTCCGGCTACGTTCAGCTCGCGCAGCCCCCGCCCGAGCCCGCAACGCGTCGCACAAATCTCCGCTCTGTCTGACTGCCGGGCTGGACCGCAACAGCCACCCGGCCCCAACGCGAAGCCGCCTACGGAACGACCGTGACCTGCCGCCACGGACTCAGCTTCGTCGTGCCTCCAGCACCCAGTGCCCACACCCGCCACCGGTACGGCCCGGGCACGCTGGCAAACGCCGCCGTCACCCGCACCTGCAACCGCGATCCTGTATCCGGCAACAGCATCAGGTGAGTATCTCCCTCAGCCAACTGCCACTCCACCGCCAGCAGCCGCGCGTCGCCCGGGTTGTCCCACCATAGCTCCGGTACGCCGCTGCGCGTGTCGCCGTCCTTGGGAGCCGCGAGTGTCACACCCGTCACCGCCTCCACCCGCTCCGCCTTCGCGCGCGCCGCCGACCGCCACAGCGGCCCAAGCTCCTCAGAGCGCCGACGCCAGCCAAGGTTCGCGGACATCTGCAACACGCCCCAGCGCCCATCCGTTCCGCGCCGAAGCACAAGGAGCGGGTAGGCCACACCAAAGGCGCGCGGCGAGCTTGCGATCACCCGTAGTTGGTAAGCCGCAAACCGCTCATTCGCCGCCCACCGGAGCACATCCACCCGCAAATCGAGCCCTTGCAGCGCGTCCCGGTTAGCCGGTGTAAATGCGGCAAACTGGAATGCCCCGGGCCGCACATGCGCCAACTCGGGGTCCGCCGGGCCGGGCTGCGCTCCGCGCAACGCGCTCTGTACCGCGTCTACGGCGATCGACACCGGTCCGCTCCCCAGGCCCTCCGCACGGAAACGCTCCGCCCCTAACAAGGCGCCGTCTTCCAGGTAAACGACAAAGGCACGTGCCTCTTCCGGATGCGCCGCGCCGGCGAGAATCTTCCAGTCATAGAACACAGTTCCGATCCGCAACCCCGCCGGCTCGTCCGGCCCCACTTCGGGCCGCTTTCCCAGGTTGGCGACGGCCAGGTCTCGGAGAAAATCAAACGCCGGCCCCTCCAGGGGAAAGTTACTGAACAGCACGTCCGGCTGCTCTACCCCATGCCCAATCGCTGCAAACCGGTCCCGCAAGTCCTCCGCACTTACCGGCACAAACGTCGCCTTCACCTCCGGTTCCGCTTGCTGGAGGGGCGTGACAAAGGCCTGTAACGCGCTCGGAATGGAAGCTGGCCGGAAAGCCGGCGGCGTGGGCGGAGGCGGGGCAGCGCCTGACGCCACCATGCTCGCGGTCGGCAAAGTGTCCAGAGTCTGCCCAAAGCTCCCCGCCGTCTGCCCCGCATCACTTGCCGTCCGGCTGATCGCCCTGGAGGGCTGCTCGCTCGGGCTCCGCCCATAGCTCCCCGCGGTCTGCCCCACACTGCCTGCGGTCCGCCCAAAGCTCCCCGCCGTCGACGTGTGCAACCGCGCCCGCTCCTCATCCGCCGTCGGCCTCGGCGGCTGGGGTGGATTTACCATCCAAACCACCAGGCTCCCATGCTGCAGCGCATCCGTCGCGTAGGTCTGGGCGCCGGCAAACCCGGGTACCAGAACGGCGGCCGCCAAGCCAACCACCATGCGTCCAAATCCGCCCATACGCACCGCCCGGAGATGAGAGCCAGTCTACGCGGCCTGCCGTGACCAGCTTCTGTAAGGGACGTTCCGGTTTCGCTTTGGTTCCACACCGCCCTTGCGTCCGCTGCCTCGGGTCGCTCATCCAAACCCCATGGCCACCCCGCTGCGCCTCTCGGTCCTCGATCAATCCCCCGTACCCGCCGGCCATACGCCCGCTGAAGCTCTCCAGAACTCCCTCGACCTGGCAAAGCACGTCGACCGGCTCGGCTATACGCGCCTCTGGTACTCCGAGCACCACGCCATGGACATGCTCGCCTGCACCGCGCCCGAACTTCTCATTCTGCGCGCCGCCGTCGCCACCGAGCGCATCCGCGTCGGCTCCGGTGGCGTCATGCTGCCGCATTACAGCGCGTTCAAGGTCGCCGAACAGTTCCGCACGCTCCACGCCATGTTCCCCGGCCGCATTGACCTGGGCATCGGCCGCGCCCCCGGCGGCGGCCAGCTCGAGTCCCTTGCCCTCCGCCGCGTCCGCCAGGGCCCGCAACCCGACGACTTCCCCCAACAGCTCGCCGAACTCCAGGCCTACCTGCACCCCGAGCGCTTTCCACACAACCATCCCTTCCGCAACGTCCTCGTCTCGCCCGCCGCGCCCGGCGCCCCAGACCTGTGGCTACTCGGGTCCAGCATGTGGTCGGCCGTGACCGCCGCCGCCGAAGGCCTCCCCTATGCCTTCGCCCACTTCTTCAGCGCCCACGGTACCCGCCAGGCGGTTGAGTTCTACCGCCGCAACTTCCAGCCCTACCGCGGCCCCGGCTCAACCACGAGGCCGGGTGCCCCATCTTCGACTCGACCGGGCGAAGGCACGGGCGAGGCTAAGGTGGGTTACCGCCAAACCCCCGAAGCCACCATCGCCATCGGCGTCATCTGCGCCCCCACGCAGGACGAGGCCGACTTCCTGCACGCGTCCGTGCGCCTCCTTCAACGCCGCATCCGCACCGGCGACCGCCGCCCCGTTGCCACCCCCGAAGACGCCCTCAAACAGCTCGAATT
>CAXUNH010000128.1:0-9591 GCA_964252405.1 uncultured Acidobacteriaceae bacterium
GTATATTGCACGATCTATGAACTATGTCGCCTCGAAACATCCTCCACTTCCCGTCCTCAAAGACGTTTCACGCAAAAGAGGTGGTGGCAATTTCCATTGGACATCCACGCCCCGCTGTTCAGCAGTCCGGGACGAAAGAAGACGGTCGTCCACTTTTTCCCAGTTGCATCAACGTACGGCCCGCCAGGCTGCGGATTCGCACCGAAGCTCAACAGGAATCTCCAACCCAGCGAATGCTGCAGTGCAAAATTGTTCCTCCAAGTAACAAGGCTAGCTTTGGCCCCTTCGTTAGCGAATAGTACTTGCAACCGGTTGAAATCATCGTTTAGATGCCACTTCCAGTTGCAGCCTATGAAGATCGCGTTTTGTTCTCAAGAACCGGTTGCAACGCTTCCCAGTGAAGCCGAGGCGTCCGTGTCCGCCGTAGTGTCATCGGCTCTTACAATGCGAGAACGAATCGTATGCACAGCGTAGTCGAGGTGGCCACGGTTGCCCTAAACGGGACCTTCACTGAAGACGAAGTGACTGCCCTAGTTGGCTCTATGGACATGCGCCGACTTCGTCTGCAGATGCGTGCGCTCGGTCTTTGCGAGCCGAACGCGAGCGACGTTTTGGTGGCCAAACTCTACTTCAGCAAGCGTTGCAGCATCATCAGCCCGAACGCGTACTTCGACGAAGCCTGGTATGTTGATGCTTACCACGATGTCCGCTGTGCGGTAAGTAACAAGGGACTAGTTTCGGGCTTTGTTCATTACGTCCAGCGCGGCATGTCGGAGGGGCGCTGGCCGAACCCCATTCTCGCCTCCGACGCCGCCCTGTGCGCCTCGCCAGGACCAGAGGTGACGTCAATCAACGTCCAGTCCTACCTCCGCTTGAACTCCTCCGCTCAGGCCTTCCTTTCAGCGTTTCCACACGTCACGGCTCTCACCCATTACAACCTTTACGGCCGCTATCTTGGCTATAAAGCGGAAAGCCTGGTTGAAGAGCAGGCGAGAGGCAACGGCATGCGCATGGTCGTCGCAGGCTTCGATGCCGACTTTTACCGGCGCACCTATCTGGACGGCAACGGATGCGTCGATCCATTGGGCCATTACTTTTCGATCGGTGCCAAAGCGGGCAACTCGCCAAACCAGTGGTTCGACGAAAAATGGTATCGCGCCTTCTACCCCGAAGTAAGAACGGCCTGCGAGGAGGGCTGGCTGCCGTCCGGCTTCTTTCACTTCCTCAGTTCTGGCCGATGCGAGGGCCGCCAGCCGCGGTTTATTCTTCCTCATGCCCTCGAGGCAAAAATGCCCGGAGTTACAGCCCCGACGCTCATCAGCCATGCAACCAACCTCGGCCAGAAGCTTGAGCTCAGGCACGGCTTGCCTCAGCTGGATGTCGCGTCCTGTGGCACTCCAGTGATCTGGATCGTTTTCCCGACCTTAAACCCGGACATCATGTTCGGAGGCTACAGAGCGGCCCTTTGGTTGGTCGTCGCCATCGTAGATGCAGGCTTCGATGTGGCTGCAGTCTGCATCCAAGAAGATCCGAATCTGCCTTACTTCCTCCTTCGGGAACAGTCAGAGTCCGTCAAGCAGGTGTTCTCGTCTATCCGCGTCTATGACAAACATGCTTTCGCAGCCGCCAGTTTCGGACCCAACGACAGGTTCATGGCTTATTCCGCATGGGACCTGCCACTCTGCGCAAGGCTCGCCGCAAATACCGGGCATCTCCCTCTTTTCCTGTCTCAAGAGTACGAGCCGGTCTTCTACGAAAACGGCTCTCACCGGGCACTTTGCGAGGCGTTTTATTCGATCCCGCATTTCGCGATAATCAACAGCCGCTTCCTTAGGGATTACTTCGACGCGCACGGCTTCGGTTCTTTTGCTGACAAAAACGAACGCAAGTCACCCAAGCGCCATGTCGTTTTCGAACACCGCATTATGCAGCTACCGCGGCAAACCGCCGCCTCGATGAAGGCGCGCACAACCCGCACCCTGGTACTTTACGCCAGGCCGGAGAGCCACGCCTCGCGGAACCTTTTCGAAATCGCCGTCCTCGCTCTGCAGCGTCTCTGCCGTGAGTCGTTTTTCGGACCGGAGTGGCGCTTTGAAGGCATCGGCGCCCTGAGCGCATTGCCTCCTTATCAACTGGGCGACGGTCACGAGATGGCACTGCGGGAGAAACAGACCGAAGAGGACTACCAGCGGATGTGCGGAACGATGGACGTGGGCGTCAGCCTTATGTATGCGCCGCACCCAAGCGTCATACCTTTCGAGTTTGCCACCACGGGCGCGCTGGTCGTAACCAATGTCTACGAGAACAGGTCCCACGAGCAACTCCGCGCTATTTGCGGCAACATAGTTCCGTGCGAAAGCTCCCTGCCCGGGGTGGTGGAAGCCATACGTGAGGCGGTGTCCCGTGTCGCCGATTACGACACGCGCCAAGCCCAGGCCTATGTTCCTGCCTCGGCAGGCTGGCGTGAAGTGTTCGACAAAGCTTTCGTCGAGTCCTTCGCGGGTCCCAGCCCGCAGCCCCGTTCCGCGCATACCGTTGTCCCGATAAGCGGACGCGCACGCAAGTGTCGAGCAATCGCTGCGAGGGAACCATCCAAGGCAACAGCGTGAGCGTGCCGTCAGTCATCAGAGCAGTGGACCGAGCAGGGCGAGATATCCCGCAACGCCCATCCCTGCTTTTCGTCGAACCCGGCGGCACACGCCAGTTTTCAGCGGGCGAACTTTCTGCGGCGATGTCGGTCTGGGCACACCGCCTTCTCCCGATGCGACCGGTGGGATCAGCACCCGGAGCGGCGATCGCCGTAATCGTTGCACCCCAAGGTTTCCACACATATGCGACACTACTCGGTGCCATGCGCGCGGGCTTGGCGGGTTGCATCCTTCCAGGGCCCACTGCCAAGCAGGACGCCGCGGTCTACTGGGAACACCATCGAACCGTTCTCAGGCGCATCGCGCCAGCCGTGGTGGTCGCCCCTGCGGTTCTGCATGCCCCACTCGCAGACGTGTTACCCGCGAATACGGCCATCGTTGATGCCTCGAGTGCTCTGCCGGAGCCAGAGGAGCCGCTCCCTCCCATGGACGAGGTGGACGGCGACGAAGTGCCGACCATTCTGCAGCACAGTTCCGGGACCACTGGTCTGAAGAAGGGTGTCGTGCTGACCCACGGGCAGGTGCGCCAGCAGGTCGACGCCTACGCTCGGGCCTTATCCATGACCTCCGCAGATACTGTCGCCTCGTGGCTGCCCCTCTACCACGATATGGGGTTGGTGACTTCGGTCCTGTTGCCGCTCTCCCTCGGATCGATGGTCGTTTCCATGGATCCGTTCGACTGGCTCATTCGACCGGCGTCAATACTTGAGGAAGTGTCGCGTTTCCGGGCGTCTTTTTGTTGGCTGCCGAACTTCGCGTTCGCTCACCTTGTCAACGTCGCAGCCGAAGCTGGTGCTTTCGACCTCTCCAGCGTGCGCTCATTCGTCGATTGCTCTGAGCCTTGCCGCGCGGCTACGCTGGAAGCGTTCAGTTCCGCATTCGCCGCCTACGGGCTAGCGCCCGGGGCTGTGTCGACCTGTTACGCCATGGCCGAGACGGTGTTTGCGGTTACCCAGTCGCCGCTCGGTCGCTCGCCCAAGATCATGTCCATCAACAGCGACGCGATGTCGGCGCGATCGGTGGCGGTTTGCGAGGATCTCCGGTCCGCGGCCGCCGCGCGCGTCGTCTCCTGCGGTCCGCCCATCGGAAACACGGCGTTGCGCATCGATACCAAACGGGGTCAGTCGCAAGCCCGGGCCCCGTTGAACACTCATTCAGGTCTGCTCGCGCCACCAACGGCGCATCCTGTGGGCGGGTCACCGATCGGCGAGGTGATGGTCAAGAGCGCTTCGGCGTTCTCGGGCTACCACGGTGACCCCGAGGCATCGGCGGCTGTGTTCGAGGGATCGTGGTATCGCACCGGCGACCTCGGTTTCATACATGCCGGAGAGCTATACGTCACCGGCAGGATCAAAGACCTGATCATCGTAAACGGCCGCAATCTTTATGCTCACGACATCGAGGAGGCGGCAAACAAGGTCGACGGCGTCAAGCCCGGGCGCGCAGCTGCCTTCGGCATCGACAGGGCGTCGACCGGAAGTCAGGCGGTTATCGTCGTCGTGGAGTCGGTCGCGTATGCAGCTCACGTAGCCGAAAGCATCAAGAGGGGTATCAGGGACGCGGTGTCCCAGGCGCTAGGGCTTGTGTTGCATGACGTCTTGGTCCGGCCGCCGGGAGTGCTGGTAAAGACGACGAGCGGGAAGATCAGTCGCGAGGCGAACAGGCGCAAGTACTTGGAGGGAGCGATACCATGAACAAGAGGCTGGATTTCCAGGCGTTCGCCGGACTGGTCGAGGAGACTTTCGACAGGCCGCACGGGTCCGTCGGCGAACGCACCCGCTGCGACGAAATCCCGGGATGGGACTCCCTCGGACACTCGGTACTGTTGTCGCGGTTGTCCAAGCGGTATCGCCTCGCACTCTCCGAGACGGATGCCACACTGGACGGGACAGTTGGCGAGTTGCACGTCAGGATGGCCGCATTGCAGGAAGCGGCTGCCTGATGGAACTGCACGGGACCGTTGGCGCGGTGGTGAAGGGGCGGAACGGCCGCTTGTTCCTCGGACGCCAGGACGGTTTCGACCTTGGCCGGTTCACGGACGGCAGCGCCCTGACCGCGTCACTCCTCGCCCAATGGCGTGCGACTTTGCGTCGGCGTGGCCGCGAGCTTTCGAGGCGCGGGATAGCATACGTTTTCCTGGTGGCGCCGGATGCGCCCTCTGTCTATCCAGAGGATCTGCCGAACGAATACCCGGGACCCTACCGCATGGCCGGGCAGGTCTTCCTCGAGGCCATGGGCAGGATTGCTGGCGTGACATTCGTCTATCCGATCGCAGCCTTACGCGCCGCCAAAGGTGGCCTTGACGTCTATCAAAAGAACGACTCGCACTGGACTTCTTTCGGCAGCGGCGTAGCGTATCGCGACCTGATGCGCGTTGTTCCTTCCCGTATACAATCGAGGACAGTCCCGTCATCAGAAGTGCTTTTCACTTACAGGTCCAGTTTCGGCGACCTTGGATCACAGCTCGATCCCGAGATCCGTGCGGACATTCCGGTCGCCTCTTTTGACGGTCCCGATCCGGTGCGGATACTTGGATGCAAGGGCGCGCAGCGGCAAACCGCAACGCACACCAGAATGGCGTCAGTTTCGGGCGGACGCGTGCTGGCTTTTCGCGACAGTTTCATGACCGACCTTTCGCCTTATCTAGCTCGGAGCTTCCGCGATCTTTTGACTCTGGGCACGACCACCAGGCTGATGCTGGATGCCGTAGACGAATGGCAACCTGAGCTTGTAATCAGTGAGGTGGCGGAGCGTCGTCTCGTCGCGTTCCAGACCGACCATCAGACGCACCATCATGGTTGGATGTATCTCTCCGACCATACCTCCGACATCGGCCGCGGGGTTCTGGCAGCGCTGAATCTCCTGCCCCAAGATCCGTCTGCAGCCGCAGCGGCCATCCGCAGTATCGGTCCGGGCCTGTCGGACGATCCGTCCCACGCTTACTCCGCCGCTTACATATTGGAAGCGGCGGGTGACTTGAACGCTGCCGCCAGGTTCGTGCAGCCGTTGGTCGAGGCGCGGCCGCAAGACGGTGCTGCCCTATCATTGGCTGCCAGGCTTGTGTTACGTGCCGGACGCGCAGGCGAGGCGGTCTCCTTCGTCGA
This sequence comes from uncultured Acidobacteriaceae bacterium, assembly GCA_964252405.1. Lineage (GTDB taxonomy): Bacteria > Acidobacteriota > Terriglobia > Terriglobales > Acidobacteriaceae > Granulicella. Next base: position 5,753 of record CAXUNH010000128.1, read on the forward strand.
GAAAGCCGTCGCGGCAGCACCTTGGAACGGCGCTTACCACGAACTTCTCACCTATGCCCTGATCCAAGACCAGCGCCCGGTCGAGGCTGCGGAGGTGGCCGAGCACGCCATACTTTCGATCGACGACCATGCCAATCTTCTCTACTGGACTGCGGTCCTCAGGGTAGCATCCGGAAAGCGCGACGGAGCGGCTGAGGCTATCTCGAGCGCCCTGACGCTAGATCCGTGCAACAAAGCCTACCACGAGCTCGCGTCCCGCTTGCGGCAAAGCGAAATGTCGGCCGCGTCATCTTGAGAGATAGCCGATAAGATGCAGAAGATTGTATCCGATTCCTTGGTGTTGAGCATCGATCGCGATGGTTTTCTGGTGGGGACCTCTGCTTCCGGCGTGCCCGCCGGTCCCGCTGTTGTCCGTATCGACGAGAAGCCCTGGGCGACAGTACCGAGTTTTCCGATCTGCGACTCCGGCGGCCGCTCGTTCCGGTGCAGTCTTCCACCAGTACGTCCCGGGCACGATGGCTCTTGCAGGGCGTCGGTGGTCGACATCTTCGGTGACGCTCTCGCAAGCATCGAAGTGGGGGCGCGTGTCGGACACCGTAACAACGCCGGAGTTGACGCCGCGGTCGCTCTCGAACTTTGCGACCGTCCTTTCTACGCCGTTCCTTACCTTTCATTTAACGGCTCAGTACTCACCGTCGGAGGCTCCCACCTTCCTCCAGGCGGCGACCCATCAGCTTTGACCGTCGAGTTCGCACCTGGCGTGGCTTATGAATTCAGATACCCCCTAGAGAGCCATAATTGGGGCGCCCACTTTTGGTATTGGCCTAATTCCGCGCTCTCAGATTTCGAGCTGATCATCGACTTGGCCGCGAGTGGGGTCGGCTCCGATCCCTTCACTTTCCGCTTCCGTTACGGAGACCCTGGTCTCGATGCCCTGGCCGAACCCTATGGCCGGGTTTGGCTCCCGCGCGATCTCGGCGTTTCGGTAGGGCTCCCGACCGATCCCACGCAGCTCACCCGCGTGCAGACATGGTCAGACGCACGGACAGCTAGTTTTATTGGCTTCAATCATTACCACGCTATGCAGGTGATGCTTGCCCGACACGGCATCCTGCGTGACGCATGTCCGGTCCTCTTGGACTGGGGTTGCGGTTACGGCCGCGTCGCCCGACACTTCGTGCGTGAGTGGCCGGAAGCGACCATCATTGGGATGGACGTCGATGCCGAGAACATTGCTTGGGCGGCGGACAACCTTTCGCCAGGCCGCTTTGTCAGGTCGCCTCTCATGCCCCCTTGTCCACTTGGCGATGCCAGCGTGGACGCGGTCTTCTCGATATCGGTCATGACTCACCTTCCGCCAACGGTCCAGGGCGCTTGGCTCGCAGACCTCGCCCGGATCACACGCCCCGACGGCATCGTGTTGATGAGTTTCGGCGGGCCCTCGGCCGCTGCCTGGGCTTCCTTGTGGAACGAGCCGAGCTACTTTGAAGCTTTCCGGCGCGACGGCTTCCATGCCGACCAGATTGAACGGGCCATGGACGGCAGGATCGAGGATTCGAGCTATTACCGGAACGTGGCACAAAGCCACGAGCACGTCCGGAACACCTGGGGCCAGCACTTCGAGATCCTCGAGATCATAGAGGAGGGTGTTGGGAACCTCGACATCGCCGTGCTTCGAAGGAAAAGGAGGTGATCATCTAAGACCGAGCTAGTCTCGAAAGAGATCGACGCACTTCGAACGACTCAAGAGGTATACCAGCAGCGTACGTGCATTGTCGGCCGGAGAGGAAGACTTGCCATGATGAGCCTCGGACTATCCGCGGCTCATGCAATCCACAGGCATAAACCGGAAAAGGTCTCCACTGCCTTACCGGCGTCGACAGGTGCGAGCGGGAACTCGACGTTAACGCAGGTTGGGATGGGAGGAACGCCCGAACTCGTAGCACTCCAGCAGCGCTTCCCCGTGAGTCCGCAAGCGCCGAGTGGTATCGAAGCAGTTCGTTCACGGTTCGGTCGTACAGGTCAGTTGCCTGTAGTTCCATCGTTCTCCTGAACCGGAGTCAGCGCAGGCGAGCGCGAGACGCTCCAAACCCGTGAAAGAGCCGGAGCCTTGAGACGGATAGCGACCCTGCCTGCGTTGCTGGAGCATTGCTCCATTGACTGTGCAAAGGATGCCAGAGGTTTATACCTGCTCGTTAGGGTTGTGCTGTCGTGAACGGTAATACTTTAAGGAGAATAGGTCTTGCGTCATCTCGGTATGATGTCGTAACGTCTCGGAGGCGCTGCGGAGTTTGTCTTTCTCGGCGCAACAGGAGGACAAGATGTCTTGCTTGAGCACAAACATCGTCGTTTCAGATGGAGTTCGCCATCGTTTGCCGTTGATTGCGCCCGTTGTAGCGCTGGTGCAACTGGCGGTGGTATGTCAGGCGCTTGCGAAGCCGCTTCCGGGCGAGGTGTCGGGTACGGCAGATTCGGTAGCGCTCTTCTCAGGAGCCAGCACGGCCGCCTCACCGACGCTTCGTTCCGCGTCCGCCGGTTGCCCTTGCAACGGAACGAACGGCCTGATGAAAACCAGCACCGTGTCTGCAGTCACTCTCGAAGAGTCCGGCGGCCTGATGTCAGCAACCAACATCATAGCAACCGCGGTCGGCACCAACGCGGATGATACCGCTTCGACAACCGAGGAGGCGGGACTGTCCAAGCTCAACCTTCTTGGCGGGTTGATAACGGCGGATGCGATCATCGTCGATGCGACCGCGGAAGCGATCCCGACCACGCTCGAAACGTCGGATGAGGGTACGAGGTTAACGAACTTGGTGATTGCCGGGACCAGCATCGATCCGGCCGTCCCTGATAACACCAGCTTTCCTGTGCCTGGTATCGGGTCCGTGACGGTGAAGGCAGTGACCGGGTCCAGGAATCCCCAGCGGATTTCGATCGAGGTGCATGGCCTTCTCATCGAGGTGAGCGCGACAAACAGCTTCGGTCTGCCTGTTGGCAGCAGGATCGAGATCGCTAACGCCAGAGCAGGCTACTCCCGTGAGCAGCCGTCCGCGTTCTTGGCCGGTTCCGGAGTTGGAGCAGAGTTGACGGGTGATGTGGGCCATATTCTCGATGGCGCGGTCGGCGTCGGGAAAAGTGTCGGCCTCCCGAGCTGTAACGGAACCGCCGGGTCTACACTGGAGGGCGCGACTGGCGCCTTAAGCATTCCAGGCTTGGCATCGGCCGTATCGGAACAGGCAACCGCCTTCGGTGGTCCGGTAGGCGCGGCGCTGGTGACCAGGACGACAGCGACACTCTCCAACATTACTGTGCTGGGCGGCTTGGTCACCGCGGACTCCGTTGCTGCTGTAGCTCAGGTCAGCAGAACCGGCAACATCTCCACTCCCTCGGCTGCCGGATCGGGACTAAGTGGCCTGACTGTCGCCGGGGTTCCTGTGCCAGCAAACCCACCGATGAACCTGAAGCTGGCACTGCCGGGATTCGGCTACGTCATCGTGAACGAGCAGACGCCCGGCCCGCTGAATGGCAGGATGGAAGTGATCGGGCTAGACGTTCATGTGACGCAAACCAATCTGTTGGGCATTCCGGTTGGGGCGCGTCTTATGATGGGGCGCGCAGTCGCAACAGCGCGGCGGTTCTGATCGATCTTTTCGGACGAAGGGTCGGGCTCCAGGCTAGCTTCAGAGCCAAGGATACCAGGAGCCTGACCCTCGCCTGCACGATTTGTCTTCGATCAGTGAAACTTCAATGGAGGCCGCAACTCGCTTAAGTCGCGGCCTCCGATATCACGCCCAACCCCCCGAGCCTCGAACACGCGGATACGGATGCGGCGAACG
>CAXUNH010000129.1:0-9526 GCA_964252405.1 uncultured Acidobacteriaceae bacterium
GACCTGCAGCCCGTCAAGGCCGAGACCTTTACGCTGGACAGCAATCTGCCGTACGTTCTGGCCGTCATCTCTTACCGGCTGCCGGGTACGGATTCGCCCGACTTCGCCGCGACCACCATCCTCTCCGACGTCCTGGGCAGCCAGCGCGGCGACATCTATGGCATGGTGCCCGCCGGTCACGCCATCGACGCCGGATTCCAGAACGCCGAACCCTATCCCAAGGCCAGCGTCGGCTTCGGCCTCGTGACGCTGCCGGCCGGCACCGACGCGACCCCGTCCCTGAACGAGCTGCGCGGCATCCTGAACAAGTACGCCCAGAACGGCGTTCCCGCGGACCTCGTCGACGCCGCCAAGCGCGCCGAAATTGCCCAGGCGGAGTTCCAGCGCAACTCCATTCCGAACCTCGCCAACGCCTGGTCCACCGCGCTCGCTGCGGAAGGCCGCAACTCCCCCGAAGAAGACATCGACGCCATCCGCAAGGTGACGCTGGCCGACGTGAACCGCGTGGCGAAACAATACCTGCTCAACGCGCCCACCATCACCGCCACCCTGAAGCCCGCGCCCAGCGGCGCTCCCGTCTCGCAGACCGGCTTCGGCGGCGCGGAAAAGCCTACGTCCAGTCCCACCAAGCCTGTGGTCCTGCCGGAGTGGGCTGCCGCACAACTTCAGCAACTCAAAGCACCCGCGCCGCTCGCGCCGCCCACCGACGCCACACTGCCGAACGGCATTCGGCTGATCGTACGCACGGATCACACCAGCCCCACGATCACCGTGGTCGGCGCCGTGAAGACCAACGCCGATCTGCAAACGCCTCCAGGCCTCGAAGGCGTCTCCGACCTCCTCGATCAGCTCTACAGCTACGGCACCACCAGCCTCGATCGCCTCGCTTTCCAGAAGGCGCTCGATGACATCGCCGCCAACGAGAACGCGGGCCCTCGTTTCACGCTGTCCGTGCTCAAGGAGAACTTCTCGCGCGGCGTGCAGCTTCTCGCCGACAACGAGCTTCATCCCGCGCTGCCCGCCGATGCCTTCAAGATCACCCAGCAGCAATCCGCCGAACTGCAGGCCGGCAACCTGCAAAGCCCGGGCTACCGTTTCTCCCGTGCGCTGGAGACCTCGTTGCTGCCCCCCAGCGACCCCGTTCTCCGGCAGGTCACGCCGGCCACACTGGCCAAGGTCACACTCGACGATGTGAAGCACTTCCACGACATCACGATGCGGCCGGACCTCACCACCATCGTCGTCATCGGCGACATCACGCCCGACGAAGCCAGGCAGGTGATCACGAAGTGGTTCGGCGACTGGAAGGCGAGCGGTCCCAAACCCGAGACCACGCTGCCCGCCGTGCCCGTGAACAAGGCCGCGGCCCAAACCGTGCCCGACCCCCAACAGGTGCAGGACAGCGTCGCGCTCGCCGAAGAGCTGGACCTCAATCGTTTCAGCCCCGATTACTACCCGCTGCAGCTCGGCACGCACGTTCTCGGGGGTGGCTTCTACGCCACGCGCCTCTACCACGACATCCGTCAGACGGCCGGTCTCGTCTACAGCGTGGACGTGATCCTCAGCGCGGACAAGACCCGCGCCACCTACTCGGTCGACTACGGTTGCGATCCAGCCAACGTCTCCAAGGCACGCGCCCTGGTCGAGCGCGACCTCAACCAGATGCGGACCGAGGAAGTCTCCCCTGCCGAGCTACACCAGGCCAAGGCTCTGCTTCTTCGGCAGATTCCCCTCGCGGAGTCCAGCGAAGAATCCGTAGCCGCCGGCATGCTCGCGCGCGCCGAGCTCGGCCTACCGCTGGACGAACCCGTCCGCGCCGCGCAACGATACATCGACCTGAACGCCGCCGACGTCAAAGCGGCCTTCGCCCGCCACGTGGACCCCGGCAACCTGGTCCAGGTCGTCCGTGGACCGGCTCCGAAGTAAGCTCTCCACCCGAACCAGTCGAAACGCCCGGCTTGCACCCTAGCCGGGCGTTTTGTTTTGCGGCCTTGACGGTCGTTCCCGAAGGAGACGGCCTCTACGGCAACTCACTGGTGGTTTCTCGATAAATGCCAGCGTTGACCCAAAGTTGCAATTCCCTTCACGACGCTGTAAAGAAGAAGGTGAACACCTTTCAACCAATCGCGTCGTGAAAACGACGCCAGCGTCAGCACGGACGTTCGACCCCCCGTCTGTCGTTCGCTCAGGCTTCAGCTTTTGCTATCCCAGGAGCTCCCGTGAGACGTGTCTTCGCTTGCTGTTGCGCTTTGTCTTTCCTTCTGCCGAGTGTCTCAGGTTGGGCTCAAAACGCATCGACCTCGCTCCGCGGCATCGTCCAGGATTCGACCGGCGCCGTCATCCCGGGTGCCGTCATCCTCGTGGTGAATCAATCCGCCGGGCAGAAGCTCACTGAGAAGGCCAATGCCCAGGGTGAATACCAGCTTGCCCAGATCCCGCCCGCGAGGTACACCATCACCGCGTCGGCACCCGGCTATGGCAACCAGGTGAAAACGGCAGAGTTGCTCGTTAATCAGCCTGCCACCATCAACTTCTCGCTGGGCGCGGCCACAAGCAACACTGTCGTCGAAGTCACCGATACCGCCCAGACCCTCAACGACACCGACGCCACGCTCGGCAGCGCCTTTGACAACGCCACCATTCAGGCGCTTCCCACAGAGACCCGCAACGTCCCCGACCTGCTCTCCCTGCAACCAGGCGTGTTTTATGTCCCTCCCCCGCAGAATGTCGGCACCGAGGACAGCCGCGTGGGCGCCGTGAACGGCGAACGCTCTGACCAGAGCAACGTCACCCTCGATGGGGTCGACGACAATGACCAGCTCCGCGGTCTCGCCTTCTTCGGCGTGCTGCGCGAGACCCAGGACTCCATCCAGGAGTTCCGCGTCGTCACCAGCAACGCCAACGCCGACGAGGGACGCTCCGCGGGCGCGCAGGTCACCATGGTGACGAAGTCCGGCACCAACAAATACCACGGCGCCGCGTACGAGTATTACCGCCCCACCAACACCGTCTCCAACGACTATTTCAACAAGCAAGGGCAGCTGGCGTCCGGGCTTCCCAATCGTCCGCCCAAGCTCGTCCGCAACATCTTCGGCGGCGATGTGGGCGGCTTCCTCCTCAAGGACAAGCTCTTCTTCTTCGGCAACTACGAAGGTCAGCGCCTGGCAGAAGACCAGGTCGTCGTGCAGACCACGCCCACGGCTCTCTACAAGCAGGGTACGCTGCAGTACCTCGCCAACAACGCGCCCATCGCCTTGAGCCCGGCACAGGTCGCGCAGTTGGACGCCGGCTGCCAGGTCTGCGGAACCGCGGCCTATACACCCGGCCCCGGTCCGAATCCCAACGCCCTCGCCTTTTTCAACTCCGAACCCACAGCCAACGGGAAGAACTCAGGCGATCAGCTAAATACGGGGTCCTACACCTTTGCGTCCCCCGCTCCGCAGACCCTGAATACCAGCATCGCGCGGCTCGATTGGTCTCCCTCCAGCAAGCACCGCATCTTCGGTCGCGGCGGCCTGCAGAAAGACACCCTTGCGGGAACGGAACAGTTTCCCGGGCAGCCGGCCTCGTCTGTCCTGGTCGATAACTCCAAAGGCATGATCTTCGGCGATACCTGGACCATCACGCCCGCACTCGTGAACGACGCGCGTTACGGCTACATCCGTCAGGGCTATGGACAATCCGGGGTTGGATCCGGCGATTACGTTGATTTTCGCTTTCTGTCCTCTCCCACCGCGGAAACACGCGCCACCACCATCAATGTGCCCACCAACAACGTGATCGATAACCTTACCTGGACCAAAGGCAAGCACAACTTTGGCGTCGGTGGGAACTGGCGCTTGATCCACATCAATCGCGCCTCCGATAACAACAGCTTCAGCTCCGCCTCCACGAACCCTTCCTGGCTGGCGACGAACTTTCCCGATCCGGCGAGCCTCGGGCTGCCCACCTATGACGGCGGCTTCAAGGTCTCCTACCAGCGCGCCTACGCGAACTTGATCGGTACCGTTCCGCAGGTCAGCGACCTGTTCAATTACGCCGTAAGCAGCGCCACCTCCGGGACTCTGCTTGCGGACGGAACCTCCATCAATCGTCACTACAAGGCCAACGAGTACGAGTACTACCTCCAGGATCAATGGCAGATCCGGCCGAATCTCACCCTGACCTTCGGCATGCGTCATACCATCCTGCAAACACCCTTTGAAACCTCCGGGCAGGAAGTTGCTCCCACGATCGATACCCACGCCTGGTTTACCCAACGGGAGACCGCGGCTCTACAGGGCCAGATCTATGAACCGGATCTCTCGTTCGCGCCCACCGGTCCTCACTACGGCAAACCGGGCTACTACCCGAAGCAAAAGCTCAACATAGCGCCCCGCTTCTCCATCGCGTACGCGCCGGATCAGAAGACCTCCTTACGCGCGGGCGCCGGCGTCTACTACGACCACTATGGCGAGGCGCTGATCAACGCCTTCGATCAGAATGGCGGCAGCTTCGGCCTCTCCACCACCGTGGTAAGCCAGCCGAATGTGTTGTCCACCACCAACTCGCCACGCTATACCGCCCGTAACACGCTTCCGTTCACAACGGCCAACCCTGCTCCCATCCAAGCTTTCCCCTTTGTTGCGCCGCAAAACCAGTTCGGCATTCTTTGGGGCTTGGACAACCGCCTGAAGACCCCCTACACCGAAGCCTTCGACGCCTCGGTCCAGCGCCAGCTTCCCGGCGGCCTGACCCTCGAGGTCGCCTACGTCGGCCGCCTTGGGCGGCACCTCATCCAGCAGCTCGATCTCGCGGAACCTGTCGACTACACAGACCCGCAGGGCGGCGGCGATTATTACGCCGCAGGCACCCTGCTCTCCAAAATCACCGACCAGAACGGCGGCAATGCCGCGAGCGTTCCCGCCATTCCCTACTTCGAACATCTTTTCCCCTACATGGCAGGCGTCGATTACCCGGGAGAGAGCGCAACCCAGGCCATCTACAACAATGAATGGGCCCCGAATCGCTATGGCTACGGCGAAACGACAGCCCTTGCGGATATTGACTTTTACTGTAACTACGGCTGCCCCGCGGGTCACCAGTCCAGGTTCTGGCAGGACCAGTTCTCCTCGCTATACGCCCTGTCCACCATCGGCATGAGCTACTACAACGCCGCACAGGTGTCCGTGCATCACGCCATGGCCCATGGCGTGCAATTCAATGTCAACTACACGTTCTCGAAGTCCATTGATATGGGCTCCGACACTGAGCGTACCTCCGAGTTTTCCGGGCCGAACGTCAACGGCATTGCCGCAGCGACGAGCGAAATCCTCAATACCTGGAAGCCCTACCTGAACCGTGCCGTCTCCGATTTCGACACCCGGCACATCGTGACCGTGGACACCGTCGCCGCGCTTCCCTTCGGCCGCGGCCGGGCTCTGCTTTCACAGGCCAATCACGTCATGGATGCCCTCGTCGGGGGGTGGCAACTCTCGGGCATCTTCCGGACCACCAGCGGTCTCCCCTTCTCCGTCATCGCGCCTGGCTGGGCGACCAACTGGCAAGTCCAATCCTTCGGCGTAGCCACCACCAACATCAAAGCGCATCTTCACCGGGAACCGGATGGAACGCCCGTGTATTTCGACAACCCGACGGCCATCAACAACGGCGTCTACACCGGTTCTCCCATCCGTCTGCCCTACCCCGGTGAGGCCGGCGAACGCAACTTCTTCCGCGGCCAGGGCTACCTCGACCTTGATAGCAGCGTGAGCAAATCGTGGAAACTGGCCGAATACGGCGCCATTAAGTTCGATTGGGCTGTCTACAACGTGACGAACACCAACCGTTTCGATCCCTCACCCTCGCTCTCGCTCGACAACGAACTCACCAGTGGATCGCTCGGCACAGCGAGCGCCCTCCTTGGCGGGAACCAGTCGCCACGCCGGATGCAGTTTGCTCTGCGCTACGACTTCTAGCCGCTCCATCCTCGTCCCAAGGCAGCCGGTATCCCAACCCGTGAAACGAACGATGGCTATCTCTAGAGACGCCATCGTCATCTCTTCTCTAAACGCCGGGGTGGTCCACCGCACCTGCCCGTGATGATCTGCTGCACTCAGGAACATTGCGAAGGATCGCGGTAACAAAGCAGCAAGCCCGCGGGGCAGCGAGCCTTCACGGGGCATCCGCGCCGGAGTGCGTTTGAGCCGTCAAGGGTGACGCTCCATGGACCGCGCAAAAAGAAAGCGTGACCGCGGGCCACGGTCACACTTGGATGTCACACGCGCTCGCTACAACCTCGCGTCAGTGCTTTGTCGCATGGAGCCGACGAACGGACTTGAACCGTTGACCTGCTGATTACGAATCAGCTGCTCTACCAACTGAGCTACGTCGGCGTTCCTTCGGTGATTTTACCGGGAAGCGCCCGCAATGCAAAGCGTGCGCCGTGAACCTGCGGTCGCGCCCTCACTCCTTGGAGAAGATCGGCGTCGGGTTCTGCGGGCTCAGGTGCAGGCTGAGGAACTCGGCTTCGGTCGCCGGCGGCTTGCCGCGCAATACCCGCACCAGCGCCCGCCCGCCGCCCAGGAAGATCGCCACGGCCAGCGCGGTCAGACCCAGAAAGCCGGAAAACAGGATCACGTTCGCCAGCAGGCCGAAGGTCTGCCGGGTCTCCACCACCTCCGGCGTCACCATCGCTTTATCGGTGCTGGCAATCTGGCGCAGATGCGTGTTCTCCACCAACGCCTGTGCGGCCTCCGGAGAGAACGTTCCATTCGCTACCGCGACCAGCGATCCCTCGCGCCGCGTCTTGGCCTTCGCGAAGCTCGGCCCCAACCCGGGGAGCTGGGCATCGATCGCCCGCTGATGCGGGCCCGCAATCGTCGGGGTTGGATAGAGCAGCAGGGTCAGCGTCTCCGCGCCGCGCTTGTCGGCATACTTGGCCGTCACAGCTTCCGCGTCTTTGTCCCAACCCAGCCCTGCCGCGGGCAGCACGCCACCCTCGGCCATGTAGCTCCGCGCACCCGTCGCATACCGTAGGCTGCCGGCCACCAGCCCGCGTGAAGGCAACAGCGAGGGGAGCAACGGCTGCAACGCCTGGCTGCCCGTAGCTTGCGGCATCACCTCCGCCAAGGAGCGCAGCGAAGAGAGATCCGCCAGCGTTGCCGGGGAGGTAGCAAGCGGCGCGGGGAAGGCAACGACCAGAGAAGCCCCGGTGGTGAACAGCACGCCACCGTCGCCCACCGCGGCCACGGTACCCAGACCCTTCACCTCGCGCATGCCTGGCTGCAGCACAATGGAGTACGCGGCCAGCGCACCGGAAGCGTCCTTAAACTCAACCGCTTCGACGTGCATGCGCTTGCCGCCGGGGCCGGTGTAGTCCTCGACCGCCGACCGCTGAGGATTGCACTCTTCGAGCGCCGCCTTGTTGGCATTCACCAGCGAAAACGCCGGCTCAGACGCAGCCGGAGCCGAGCCCGTCGCCTTCCAGTCCGCAAACCCCGCGGTGGGCAACAGATCCGGATGAAGCGCAAGCGTTGTTTGCGGACCGTGAGCCGCTGGGGAAACCTGGGCCGATGGGGAAAGTGTGAGCGTCGCAAAGACCGCGCTCAGAGCCAAACCGGAGCGAAGGCGCATGGCTATTGGACACCGCAACACAGCGAAAAGTTCCATCCCGCAACGGGCTCCCGGCTCCGCGAATCCTCGTCCACCCGCGGCCTCGGCCTTGCCTCAGCGCTCGGCCCGCTCTGTGGTCCGCGGCTTGCTCTTGCTTCCGCCCGGCCGTCCATTGATCGCGCCCGCATACCGCGCCACCCCCGTATACAGGCTCTCCGCCACCCGCTCGCGGTAGGCCGGCCGGTTCAGCTCCTCGGCATCGTCCGGGTTGGTCACAAAGCTGATCTCCGCCAGGATCGACGGCATATTCGCGCCAATCAGCACCACAAAGGGCGCCTTCTTCACCCCACGATCCTTCAGCCCGTCGTTGCCCTTCTTCAACCCCGCATACAGGGATGTATCCACGTCCGCCGCCAACTCCCGGCTCTCGTCGATCTTGTCCTTCAGCGCGATCTTCTTCACCAGATCGCTCAGCTGGTTTACCCGCTGCGAACTCACCGCATTCTCACGGCCCGCGACCTCCATCGCCTCCGGGTCGCTGGTGAAGTTCAGGTAATACACCTCCACCCCTCGCGCGCTGGGGTCCTGCGAGCTGTTCGCATGCACGCTGATGAACAGATCCGCCTGCGCCTTGTTCGCAATCGCCGTCCGCGTCTCCAGCGGAATGAATGTGTCATCCGCCCGCGTGTAGACGATCTCCGCCCCCAGCCGGTCGTGCAGCAGCTTGCCCAGCCGCAGCGCCACATCCAGCACCACATCCTTTTCCTGGATCCCGTCCGCGCCCAGCGTCCCCGAGTCATGCCCGCCATGCCCCGCATCAATCACAATGCGCCCGATTTTCAGCCCCAGCGCCCGCATCAGTGTGCTCTGCCCATCCGCCGTCGGCGGGGCCGGCGCCGCAGGCATCCCAGGCACTGCGCCCTGTGCCCTGATCCCTGGTCCCTGTGCCCTGATCCCTGATCCCTGTGCCCTGCTCCCTGCTTTTTCCACCACTGGCTTACTCGTGGGCTTCGCCGTCGCCTCAATCACCCCGGGCCCTTCGCTCACCGCGGCAACGTCGCGATTGCCCTCCGGCGTCGGAGACGTCACAGAGTCCGGCACAGGCTTGGCCACCGTAGGCTTTGCAGAAACCACCACGCGCGGCCTCGCCACGGGCTGATTCCCCGACACAGCCTCCCTCCGCTTCGCCGGCAATCCAAAGCCCGCGCTTCCGTCCGTCACCGGCATCGGCGGCAGGGACGAAAACCCGCCCGTGGTTCCCTTCGCAGGGTTCGACGGCGCACCCGTTTCGGCGCGTTCTACAGGAGCAGGCGCCTGCTCGACGTCACCCGCTCGCGCCGCTTGACCTCCCTCGCCGCCTAATCCCCTCGCGGGCCGGGTGATCGGCTCGCCCGCCCGTTCACTCGCCGGCTCGCTCCCTTGCTGCCCCGCCTTGCCATGGATATCAATGATCAGCCGCGTCGGATTGGGCAACAGAAACGCCGAATACTCCGCCACCGGCTGCACATCCAGCACAATCCGCGTCACATCTGCCGCCGACTGCCCCGCGCGGATCGTCTTCAGGAAGCCGTCATCGGTGATCGCAAAGCTCTTGCCCACCAACCCCGAAGCCAGCTTCGCCCCATGCAGGTCGAAGAAGATGCGATCCGGGTGCTCCACCCGCGCCGCCTTGAACTCCACCTCGCCGCCCAGATCGATCGCCACCCGCGTATAACTCGCCGTCGACCAGTGCCGGATCCCTGTCACCATCGCCGGCGCCGCCCCCGGCACCCGCCGCTGGTCGTCGACGGGGCCCGGCGTTGCGTCGCTATCTTCCGGAGCCTTTTTCGCTCGCCCATCCGACGCACTCCCTTCGTTTGTCATCCCCGCAGGGGATCTGCGTTTCGGCTCGGCGGCCACAACCTCATCCGGCGCAGCACCTCTGGTTGTCATC
>CAXUNH010000130.1:0-9486 GCA_964252405.1 uncultured Acidobacteriaceae bacterium
AAGCTGGCCCAGTGCACGCTACCGCCACCCACACCCTTGCCGCTGTTGTTCGAACCCAACGCCAGCGGGTGTTCGCCACCGGTAATGCGCAGGTCATTCCAGTACAGCTGGTGTGAGCCTTCCTCGTCGCTCACCCACTGCCGTTCGGTATCCCAGAACGGCCCTGCCTCAAAGCCCACCACCTTGAACCCGGCGCGCGCCAGGCGCTGCAACAACACACCACCCGCAGACCCCACACCGACAATCGCAAAGTCAACGGCCTCGTTGTCCTTGAAGCGCCGCGGCGGCACCTTGATCTGCTGCATCGGCCCAAGCCACTTCTTGTCATCCTTCGGTGCCTCGAACGCCCCACCCACCGGCGAAGGGCTGGACCCGTTGCTCGCGTTTGACCCAAACAAACTCAATGCGTGCCCCCTTCGTCGCCGCTCTGGTGTTTCATACCCGACCCATGCATCTCTTCGGCGCCGCTCAACGTATCCGCCGGCGGAGCCCAGTCGTACCGCTGCTCCTCCACCTCCCAGGGCTCGGGCTGTCCTTCCTCCAGGCGCATATACCCGCGCGGATACGCCGGCCCGCCGTACCCCACCTCATCCCACGCCCACGGGTGCGCGTAGTACACCGAACAGACATCGCCCACCAGCATCGTCCAGAAGCGGTCCACGTTCATCTTGGCCCACTCCTCGCGCGCCTCCGCCGGATCGCCGTCATGGATTGACCGGATCAGCTCTTCCTGCTGCAGCGTCGGCAGCTCATGGAACGGCATCCCCCGCAGCCGCTGCGCCATCAGCGCAAACGCCCGCGCCGCAATCCGGTACGCCTCCTGATCCGAAGGCATATCCGCATACCGGTACCCATCCATCTTGTTCGTAAACAGCCGTTCATCCATCGACGGCAGGATCGGAATCCGCTTCTCCGGCACGCGATCCTCCTGGGGCAGCACGCGGTCCACCACCGCCTCCATCGTCCGTGCCTCTTCCAACGAAAAGAACCGGAGAGGCTTCTGCGCCCCGTTCACCCGCTCCAACACCACGCGCCGCGTCTCCGCGTCCCAGTACTTCTGCTGGCTCAACGTGCTGAAACCGGCGTAATACCCAGGCTGCTCGCGCGGCCCCAGCACCGCCCCCGTCTTCGGATCCGTCAACGGCTCCCGGTCCGTATCCTTCGAGCCCGTCAAGGTGCTCATAGCGCGTTACTCCCTCTCCCGCCGCATCAGGTACGCCATCATCCCCAGCAGCCCCGCCGCCGCAAACAACATCGGCGCAAAAATCGGTGGCCCATACAGCGTGTTGTACAGCGGCTTCTTCAGCCCACCCGGCCGCCGCAGAATGCCGCGCACGTGGTAAAACGACCCGACCACGCCATTCACTATTGCCGCGGCGGCGATCACGGGCAGCACCGTGTTTGCCGCCCGCTTGTCCTTGATCGCCCAAACCGCCGCACCGGCCAGCATCGGCGCCATCACGATCGGCGACCACTGCACCTTCAACTTGAAATTGTCCTTGTAGTGCGAGTACCAGCTCTCGCCACCCACGGCCAGCGCACCGAATGCGGTCACCACGCAAAGGTGCTTCTGAAACCGCCCTATCCGAATGTCATCCCGAAAATCCGGTTTCCGCAACCGCGTTCCCATCGCGGTCACGCGCGACCGGACACCGTAGTCCTCTTCCCGCTGCAGATACGAGGCGATCACTCCCAGGTACGCCGCCGTCCCAAACAACAAGGGCGCAAACACCGGCGGTCCCATCACAAGGTTGTAGACCGGCAGCCGCCATCCACCCGGCTTGCGCCCCACACCGCGGATGTGAAAACCGAAGCCCACCACGCCATCCACCAGCGTGGCGTAGCTGATCCACCGCATCCACGTCGTGGCCGCCGTCCTGCTGAAGAACCCAGCCCCAGCCGCACCCGTAAGCGCCACGGACAGCATCACCGGCGTATACATCACTGGGTTCGAATAACTTCCCCGGTAATGCTCATACCCCACCTCGAGCGCACTCACCGCACTCGACCCCGCCACCAGCAGCGCCATCGACCGTTGAAACGCGCCCGCCTGCACATACCTCAGCGCAAGCTGCGCGAGATCTTGCACTGGCTCAGGCAGAAACCCCACAACGGCCCTCGGCGACGTATCCGGCCACGCTAGAGCACTCATCGGCAGCTCGCTTTCGTTGTCCGCGTCTCGCCATCGAACACTCTGTCGTCTCGACCGGAGTCATTGCGCAGCAATGACGCAGCGGAGAGACCTGCGTTTTGGGCCGGCCACGAACACGCCGCGCAGCAACCACGTTTAAATGTCATCCCGAAACCGCTCCGCATCCGCCTCCTTCAACGCCAACCCCATGCCCGGCCGCGACAAATCCGGCCGCATCTCTCCATCCACCGGCTTACAAAACCCATCGAACAACATCGACTCGATCCGCACGTGGTCGTGGAAGTACTCCACATGCCGCAGCGGCCGCGCCGCACACGCCAGGTGCATGTGAATCGATGGGCCGCAGTGCGCCGAGATCGGCAACGGGTGCGCATCCGCAATCGCCACTGCATCCATAAAGCCCGTCACGCCGCCGCACCGCGTCGCGTCCGCCTGGATCACATCCACAGCCTCTGCCTCCACCATCGTCTTCAAATACATCGCGGTCCAGCCATACTCGCCCGCCGCAATGTCCATCCCCGCCGGTCCCTGCTCCCGAAGCAGGTGCAGCCCCGCCAAATCATCGGAACTCACCGGCTCCTCAAACCACACCACATCGAACTCATCCCGGAACAGAAACGCGAAGTCCAGAGCCTGCTTCCGCGCATACGCTCCATTCGCATCCACAAACAGCTCAGCCTCATCCCCAATCGCGTTCCGCGCCACATTCACCCGCCGCGCGTCGTCCTCCGGATGCGTGCCGATCTTCATCTTCACGCGCGGGATGCCCTGCTCCACCCAGCCGCCGAGTTGCGCCGTAAGCTGTGCATCGTCATAGCTCGTGAAGCCACCCGAGCCATACACCGGCGCACCGTCACGCACCATGCCCAACAGCTTGCACAGCGGCTGCCCCAGCAACTTCGCCTTCAAGTCCCACAGCGCCATATCAACCGCCGATAACGCCGTCGCGCCAATCCCCTCACGTCCGTAGTTGCGTTGCGCCTTCCGCATCGACGCGAAACACGCATTGGTGTCCAGCGCACTGCGTCCCACCACATGCTCTTTCATCAGCTCGCGGGCTACCGGCGCGGCTGTCTTATGGCAGTAGCTATACCCCAGCCCCTTCGTGCCCTCGGCCTCTAGCCGCAAACGTGCCGTCCGCCTCCGGCGCATCCGTCGGGATCGTATACGCCGTCGCTTTACCCGCCGTGATCTTCACACGCAAGCTCTCGTCACGCAGCACAGGACCGCCACAAAATTGAAGAGGGCGAGGCGAAGCGAACCACCCAATCACCAGCAACCAGCCACCAGCAACCAGCCACCAATCACCAGCAACCAAAAACAGCTACACCACCTGCCGCACCGTGTCGCTGGCCGCGGTCAACGCGATCTTGATCCGGTTCGGCTCGCCACGCATCAGCGATTCCGCGAATTTCACCGCCTGATTCGGCTTGATCTTCGCCGGCAGCAACGCCGTGTACTGGTCCACCACCGCCTCGATAATCACCGGTCCCGGCATCGCCAACGCCTCTTCAAACTGCGCCGCCGCCTTGGTCGGATCTTCTACCTTGATCCCGTCCCCGCCCATCGCCTTCGCAAACGCCACAAAGTCCACCGGCATCAGGTCGCACTGGTACTCGGGGTTGCCCTCGAACACCATCTGCTCCCACTTAATCTGCCCCAGCGTGTTGTTCTTGATGATGACAAACTTGATCGGCAGCTTATACGTGACGGCCGTGATGAACTCACCCAGCAGCATCGTGAAGCCGCCGTCACCGACGACCGCAATCACCTGCCGGTCAGGAAACGCCACCTGCGCCGCGATCGCATACGGCATGCCGCAGGCCATCGTCGCCAGGTTGCCGCTGCACGAGTGCATCTGCCCCTTCTTCGCCTTCATGTACCGCGCCCAAACCGTCGTGTTCGTCCCCGAGTCCGACACAATAATCGCGTTTTCCTTGGTGTGCGGGCTCAACTGCCATCCCACCACCTGCGGCTTCATGGGTTTCGCGGTCGACGTGCCTTCCTTCTCGATGTTGTCGAACCACTCCTTCATGCCCTTCTGCGCACGCTCCAGAAAACGCCGGTAGCCGTTGCGCTTCAGCAATGGCATCAACGCCGCAATCGACTTCTTCGAATCCCCGACCAGTCCCACTTCCACCGGCAGCCGCAGGCCAATCCGCTGCCCGTTGCTGTCAATCTGCACTACCCGGCACTCGCCCGGCTTCGGCAGGTACTCCATGTACGGGTACGACGTGCCGATCATGATCAGGGTGTCGCAGTTCTCCAGCACATCCTGCGCCGGTTCGGTACCCAGCAGGCCAATGCCGCCTACCGTATACGGCGAGTCATCCGGCACACATCCTTTGCCCAGCAGCGGCTTCACAATCGGTGCACCCAGCAACTCCGCCAGCTGCTCCAGCTCATCGCCGGCATGCAACGCTCCCTGCCCGGCCATGATCGCAATCCGCTTCCCCGCGTTGATCACCTTCGCCGCCGCCGCAAGATCCTCCCGCCGCGGCTCATTGCCGGTGATGGCCCTGACATCCGAGGTATGGTGCGGAATGTTCCGCTCCGAACGGTCTTTCTTGCTCAACTCTTCAAGCTGCACATCGATGGGGATCGTGAGGTGCGCCACCTGGCGCTTCTCAATCGCCGACCGAATCGCCAGGTCCGCCGTCGGCTCCATGTGCGGAGCGTTCATCACGCGCTGGTTGTAACAGCAAGCATCCACGAACAGCTTGTCCAACTCGACATCCTGCTGCCCAAACGACCCCGTCAGATCGCGAAACTGCATGCCCGTGATGGCCAGCACCGGCGCCTGGTCCATCTTCGCGTCGTAGAGCCCATTCAGCAGGTGAATGCCGCCAGGCCCCGAGGTCGCCAGGCACACCCCCAACCGCCCTGTGAACTTCGCATAGGCGCACGCCATAAATGCCGCGCTCTCCTCATGCCGCACGTGAATGAACCGGATCTTGTCCTGCGCCTTTCGCAGCGACTCCATCACGCCGTTGATCCCATCGCCGGGGAGCCCGAAGATCGTGTCCACACCCCACGCAATAAGCCGCTCGACCAAGACATCCGATGCATTCATCTGCCATCCCCCTTAAGACACGCGCGCTGTCGTCTCCTCGGGTAGACGCCGCCTCAAACGCCATAGGTTGCTGTGCAAAGCAAGGCTTAACTTCCGCCGCCCCGCTGAATGCGTTCCTTGTTCTCTCGCAGCAGCCTCAAAAAGCCCTCCAGCGCCGGCCCCACATGCCGCGGATGCCAGACCGCGCTCAGTCCCAGAAACAACGTCTGCGGCCGCAGCCGGCAAAAAACCAGCCCGCGTGTGCGCAGATGGCGCACCCCGGCCGGCACCAGCGCCACACCCTCGCCCGCCTCCACCAGCGTCAGCACCCCGGACCACGTCGTCGAGGTATTCGCAATCTCCGGCGTGGAGCCCTCGCCCGCAAACATCGTCACCACCGAGTCAAACAGCAGCGGGTTGGCTCCACGTTCCACCAGCACCAGCCGCTCCGCCCCTAGCGCCCTCACTGCCACCTCTTTCCCCGCCAAAGGATGGTCTGGCCGCATCGCCACCACCACCGGATCCCGGAACAGCAACTCCGAGGCCAGCACCCGGGCCGCGCTCCCATCCGGCGGCCGCGTCAGCCCCACATCCAGCCTTCCTTCCTCCAGAGCCTGCACCTGCTCGTTCGCGTGCATCTCAAGGAGCGACAGCCGAATTCCCGGGTGCCGGCGCCGGTACTCGCGGATAATCCGCGGAAAGAACCCGCCCGCGCCCCACAGGAAAAAGCCGATGGAGAGCGTTCCCCACTCGCCGCGCATCGAACCCTGCGTCACCTCCACGGCCCGCTCCGCCGCACGCAACGTCTTGCGCGCCTCCTCCAGAAAGACCACTCCCATCGGCGTAAGCCGGATCTTCCGCCCCGTGCGGTCCAGCAGCGTCCCGCCCAATTCGCCTTCGAGGTCCGCCACCTGCTCGCTTACACTCGACTGCGCCACATGGAGCCGCCGCGCCGCCGCCGAGAAACTTCCCAGCTCCGCCACCGCCTGAAAGTATCGTAAGTGCCGAAGCTCCATCGCCCACCTATCGGCAGGACCGATAGCTCCTGCCGGAACAAACTTTGATGCCGATGGACACTTCTGCTGTCTACTAGAGAAGAGCTCTTTCCCTGCCCGTCGCAGGCCCGCTCGCGGAGACTAACCCTATGTGGATCGTCCGGCTGGCGCTCAACCGGCCCTATACCTTCATCGTTCTGGCGATCCTGATCCTGATCGCCGCGCCGGTCGTCATCCTGCGCACCCCCACCGACATCTTCCCGTCCATCGACATCCCTGTCGTCTCCATTGCCTGGCAGTACACCGGCCTCAACCCCGAAGAGCTCGAAGGCCGCCTGACCACCACCTACGAAAAGGCCCTCACCACGCTAGTCGACAACATCGAGCATATCGAGTCGACCACCCTGAATGGCCAGAGCATCATCAGGGTCTACCTGCAGCAGGGCACGTCCCTGGCCACCGCCAACGCCCAGGTCTCGGCCGCTTCGGAGTACATGCTGCGTCAGCTCCCCCCGGGCATCCTGCCGCCGCAAATCATCAACTTCTCCGCCTCCTCGGTGCCCATTCTCCAACTCGGCCTCTCCGGCAACGGCCTCTCGGAAGAGCAGCTCAACGACTACGCCACCAACTTCATCCGCCCCCAGCTCACCACGATCTCCGGCGCAGTGTTGCCCAACCCCTACGGGGGCCGGCAGCGCTCGGTCATGGTCTTCCTTGACCCCAAGCAGATGCAGGCCAAGCATCTCTCCCCGGTCGACGTCCTGAACGCCCTCTCTGCCCAAAACGTCGTAGAGCCCGGCGGCACGGCCAAGATCGGCACCGCCGAGTACGACGTCCGCCTGAACAGCACACCCACCACTATCCAGGGCCTGGCCGACCTGCCCATCCGTCAGGTCAACGGCGCGGTGGTCTACATGCGCGACGTCGCCACGGTCACCGACGGCTCCATCCCCCAGACCAACGTCGTCCGCCAGGACGGCCGTCGCGGCGTTCTGCTCACGCTGCTCAAATCCGGCAACGCCTCCACCCTCGACGTGGTCAAAGGCGTCCTCGGCCTGCTGCCCCGCGTCAAAGCCGGCCTGCCCGCCGCGCTGCGGATCACCCCCATCGGCAACCAGGCCACCTTTGTCCGCGGCTCGGTGAACGGCGTCATTCGGGAGGCCGTCATCGCCGCCGCCCTCACCGGCCTGATGATCCTGCTCTTCCTCGGCTCGTGGCGTTCCACGCTGATCATCGCGGTCTCCATCCCGCTCTCCATCCTCACCTCGATCATCATCCTCAGCCTCCTCGGCGAGACCATCAACATCATGACCCTCGGCGGCCTGGCGCTGGCCGTCGGCATCCTGGTCGACGATGCGACCGTCACCATCGAGAACATCGAGCGTTACCTCGAAGAAGGTCACCCCCTGCGCGACGCCATCCTCGAAGGCGCCGCCCAGATCTCCGTCCCCGCCCTCGTTTCCACGCTCTGCATCTGCATCGTCTTCATGCCGATGTTCTTCCTCTCCGGCGTGGCGCGTTACCTCTTCGTCCCCCTCGCGGAAGCCGTGGTCTTCGCGATGCTCGCCTCCTATGTGCTCTCCCGCACGCTCGTCCCTACGCTGGCCATGTACCTGCTCAAGGTGCACGACCCTCATGCCGTTCCGTCGCGCAACCCGCTCGCCCGCTTCCAGCGCGGCTTTGAGCGCAACTTCGAGCGACTCCGCGCAGGCTACGAGGGCATCCTCGCCCGCCTGGTCGGCGCACGCAAGCTCTTCATCCCGCTCTTCATCGCCGCCTGCCTGCTCACCATGCTGCTAGTCCCGTTCCTCGGCCAGAACTTCTTTCCGTCCACCGATAACGGCACCTTCATCCTCCACGTCCGCGCCAAAACCGGCACCCGCATCGAAGAGACTGCCCGGCTCGCCGACCAGGTAGAGAACGAGATCCGCCAGGTCATCCCGCCCGCGCAGATGGACACCATCCTCGACAACATCGGCCTGCCGTACTCCACGATGAACACGCAGCACGCCACCAGCGGGCTCTTTGGCGCGGCGGACGGCGACATCATGGTCTCGCTCAAGGAAGACCACAGCCCCACAGCCAACTACGTCGCCGACCTGCGCCGCATTCTCCCCCGCGAATTCCCCGGCACCACGTTTTACTTCCTGCCGTCGGACATCGTCTCCCAGATCCTCAACTTCGGCCTGCCCGCCCCCATGGACGTCGCCATCGAAGGCCGCGACGACGCCGGCAACCGTGCCATCGCAACCAAGATGCTGAACGACCTCCGGAACGTGCCAGGCCTGGTGGACGTCCGTCTTCAGGAACCCAACGACTACCCCGTCCTCAACCTCACTGTGGACCGCACCAAGGCCCAGCAGGGCGGCTACACCGAACGCGACATCGGCACCTCGGTGCTCAACATCCTTTCCGGCTCCACCCAGCTCTCGCCGCAGTTCTTCCTGAACACCAAAAACGGCGTGGTCTACAACATCGTCGCCATGACCCCGCAGTACCAGGTCGACTCGCTGCAGGCGCTGCAAAACATCCCCGTCACCACACCCGGCACCAACCCCAACGCCGGCACGGCCGCGCAGCAGGAGATCCTCGCAGACGTAGCTACCATCGCCCGCGGCTCCGAGCTGCCGATCGTGCAGCACTACAACATCGCCCGCACGCTGGACCTCTACGCCAACGTGCAGGGCCGCGACCTCGGCGCGGCTGCCCGCGACGTAGAACGCATCGTCGACCGCTACCGCCCGCAACTGGCCAAGGGCAACTTCGTCCGCGTCCGCGGCCAGGTCGATACGATGCGCTCGTCCTACACCGGCCTGCTCTTCGGTCTGCTTTTCTCCATCCTGCTGGTCTACCTGCTCATTGTGGTCAACTTCCAGTCCTGGCTTGACCCCTTCATCATCATCACCGCTCTGCCCGCCGCGCTGGCCGGCATTGTGCTCTTCCTGTTCTTCACCGGAACCACACTCAGCGTACCCGCGCTCATGGGCTCCATCATGTGCATGGGCGTGGCGACCGCAAACTCCATCCTCGTGGTCAGCTTTGCCAAAGACCGCCTCGCCGACACCGGAGACGGCCTCCAGGCCGCCATCGAAGCTGGCGCCACCCGCTTCCGCCCCGTCATGATGACCGCGCTCGCCATGATCATCGGCATGATTCCCATGGCGCTCGGCGCCGGCGAAGGCGGCGAACAGAACGCTCCCCTCGGCCGCGCCGTCATCGGCGGCCTGCTCTGCGCCTCGGTCGCCACCTTGGTCTTCGTCCCCACGGTCTTTGCGCTGTTCCACGGG
>CAXUNH010000131.1:0-9381 GCA_964252405.1 uncultured Acidobacteriaceae bacterium
TTATTGTTCCGCCTGAGGCGGTGCTCACCTTCCATCTGGCGCAACCGGCTGTGGTTCGGACCGTGTCGGAGCAGGAGATGCAGCGGTTGGCGTATGCGGCGGGTCCTGGCCCCGGTCCGGGAGGACAGCCCGTGGTGCGCCGGCGGTATTATCCGCCGTACTACGGTCCGGCCCCTTACCCGTACCCCTACTAGCCTTCGCGGAAAGCCTTGGGGCTGCTTCGGCGGCCCCTTCGCTTTTGCGCCGAGCATCCTCGCGCAGGGTGGTCATTTATACTGTGAAGCAGCTTTGCGCTGTGTGTGCAACCTGCCGCGGCGCTCAGCATCCGGCAGATTGCCCGTAGGGCTCTCCCGTGTTCAGGAAGAAGGTCGACGCCTCCCCATGATCCGTAGTTTGCAGCAGGACAATCGCGCCTCCAAGGCGATCTTCGCCGTCGTCATCGGCTTCGCCATCATCGCGATGGTCGTTACCCTGGTTCCCGGCATCTTCGATAACAGCACCGCCACTAACAGCACAACCTTTGCCACGGTGCGCACGCCCGGGTGGTTCGGCCGCTTCAAGGGTGATAGCGAAGCCATCTCCAATGCCGAGGTCGAAAATACCGCACGGGCGATGCTGCAGCGTCAGCAGGTCCCTGAGCAGATGGCGCAGGCGTACCTGCCGTATGTGATGGCTCAGGCCGGCCAGCAGCAGGTGGAGCGGGCCGTTCTGGTGCGCGAGGCGGACCGCCTTGGACTTCAGGTAAGCAACGATGACCTGGTCCGCGAGCTAAAGACGGGTCCGCTGAGCCAGTACCTGTTTCCCAATGGGCAGTTCATTGGGCAGGAGGCCTATGAGAACTTCATCTCCCAGCACTTCGGCGGGCCGGGCGGCGGCATGTCCGTGGTGAAGTTTGAGTCTGAGGTGAAGCAGGATATGGAACTGCAACGCCTGGAGGCGCTGGTCACGGGTGGCGTCAGCGTGTCCGAAGCCGCGGCGCGCGCGGCCTTTCTGAAGCAGGGAGAGAAGGCGAAGTTCGACTACGCCGTGCTCTCCGTGAACGATTTGAAGAAGACCATCAATCCAAGCGATGCGGAGTTGGAGCAGTTCTTCAAGTCCAACGGAGCCCGGTACGCGACGGCGGTCCCGGAGAGCCGCAAGGTCACCTTCTTCCAGGTCGATACGGCCAACTTGCCCGGCGGTGCGCCCAAGGTCAGCGATGCCGAGATTCAGGCGTACTACAACGCGCACCAGGCTGACTACAAGCTGCCCGAACAGGTGAAGACCCGGCACATTTTGCTCACGGTGCCCAAGGAAGCGGACGCGAAGGCGGATGCCGCGGCGAAGGCCAAGGCCGAAGACCTGCTGAAGCAGATCAAAGGCGGAGCCAACTTCGCGGATCTGGCGAAGAAGAACTCCGATGACCCTGGCAGCAAGGACAGCGGCGGTGATCTGCCAATGATCCCCACCAGCAACCTGGACCCGGCGTATGCGCGGGCTGCCATGGCGTTGAACCCGGGACAGACCTCGGATGTGGTCCGGTCGCAGTTCGGCTACCACATCATCCAGACAGAGGCGAAGAACACGGCCAGCACACGCAGCCTCGCCGAGGTGAAAGACGAGATTAGCGGCAAGCTTTCGGCGCAGAAGTTTGTGGCCGCGCAGAGTGCGTATGCCACGCAGCTTGCCAGTGAAGCGGCCAAGAGCGGGATAGCCGCGACAGCCAAGGCACATAACCTGCAGGTGGTTACGACCGACTACGTCGAGCGCAGTGGCTCCATCCCGAGCCTGCCGGACTCGTCAGCCCTGCTGTCCGCGGCGTTCGGTGTGGGGAAGGGTGCGGCGCCGCAGTCGACCTCCATCGGCGAGGGTTACGCGGTCTACCAGGTGGGTGACATCAAGCCCGCGCACGCACCGGCTTTTGCTGACTGGAAGAGCCACGTGCTGGAGGACTATCGCGACCAGAAGGCGCCTGAACTGCTGGCAACGCAGTTGGGAAAGCTCGACGCGCGTGCAAAGCAGCTTGGCGACTTGCACAAGGCGGCGGCTGAGATGAATGTGCCTGTGAAGACCAGCGACTTCGTCGGTCAGGACGCGCAGGTGCAGGAGATCGGCTCCATGAGCGGGCAGGCTGCCGTGATCTTCACGCTGCCCAAGGGCGGGATCTCCGGGCCGATCAATGAAGGACCGAATGGCGTCGTGGCGCAGTTGCTCGACCTGCAGCAGCCTACCGCGGATGAAATCGCCAAGAACCTGGCGGAGACGCGCGACAAGTTGCTGGACCAGCAGCGCGCGGAGACCTTCAACGTCTTCGCAGGCACCCTGATGGAGCGGTACCAGAACGCGGGCGCCATCCTCTACAGCCGCAAACCCACGGGCCTGCCGCTCGGAAGCTAGTTACAACAGAAGGGACTCTCAAGGGCCACCACGCGGCATCCCGTGGTGGCCCTTGTGAGTCCTAGCACGAGGCGGCGGTCATCATGATGCGCGCCCAGGAGTTTTGATGGACGCGGAACGTATCTCCGGTGTGCTGCTGCATGTCACCTCTCTGCCTTCGTACGGGGGCATTGGGGATTTTGGGCCTGCGGCGTATGGCTTTGTGAACTTCCTCGTGTCGGCCAAGCAGCGCCTGTGGCAGGTTCTCCCGCTGAGTCCAACGGGCTACGGCAGCTCGCCCTACTCCGCACTCTCGGCCTTTGCCGGCAACGCCACGCTGGTGAGCCTGGAACGGCTGGTCGAACAGGGCTGGATTGCTGCCGAGCGCATTCAGGGTCTGCCCGGGCACGATGGGCCCTGTGACTTTGCTGCGGTTGTCGAGAAGAAGCTGCCGCTCGTGGAAGAGGCAGCAGCGAACTTCCTCGACCGTGCCGGGCCCGAAGACCGTGCGAGATTTCAGAAGTTCGCGCAGGACAACATCGCGTGGCTGACAGACTGGGCCTTGTTCAGCGTCTTGCGGCGTCGCTTCGAGTACAAAAGCTGGATCGATTGGCCCAGCGAATACGCGTTGCGCCGTCCCGACACGATTACGGCCGTGATGAACGACGCAGGCCGCGAGCTGGCCGTTGAGCAGGTGGTGCAGTTCTTCTTTCAGGAGCAGTGGACGGCGCTGCGGACCTACTGTGCGGAACGCAGGATCCGCATTCTCGGGGATGTGGCCATCTTTGTCTCCTACGACAGCGCCGATGTCTGGACGCATCCGGAGATCTTCGAACTCGACGAGAACCGCAGGCCGATGCGCGTATCCGGCGTGCCCCCGGACTACTTCAGCGCGACAGGTCAGCGTTGGGGAAATCCGCTGTACCGGTGGCCGCTGTTGCAGGAGCATGGCTTCGACTGGTGGATCGCGCGATTCCGCCGTGCGCTGGCGCTGTACGACAGCGTGCGACTGGATCATTTTCGCGGCTTCGAGGCGTATTGGTCGATTGCCGCGGATGAGGAGACGGCCATTCATGGTCACTGGGTCAAGGCGCCCGGGCACGCGCTGTTCAACCGCTTGAAGGAAGTCTTTGGCGACCTGCCATTCCTCGCCGAAGATCTTGGCCTGATCACACCAGAGGTCGACGAACTGCGTGAGTTCTTCGACATGCCCGGCATGCGCATCCTGCAGTTCGGCTTTGCTGAGCGTGGCGGGCACTTGTACCTTCCGCACAGGTACGTCCAGAACACGGTGGTCTACACCGGAACGCATGACAACAACACCACGTTGGGGTGGTGGCGCGAGGATGCCTCGGCGCTAGAGCGGGAGAACGTGCAGATCTATACCCGGCCGATCGAGCATGACGGGGATATCTGCTGGACCATGATCAAGCTCGCGGCAGGGTCTGTGGCCAACACATGCATCTTTCCGCTGCAGGACATCCTGCATCTGGGCAGCGAGGCGCGCATGAACAAGCCGGCGGCTGCGCAAGGCAATTGGGCATGGCGCTACGGTCTCGATGCGCTGCATCCGGACTTCGCCCAGCAACTGGCGGCCATCATCGAAATGACCGACCGCGACGGCAAAGAAAAAGATGTTGAAGGTAAGCTCGCAGGCGAACCAACCGATGAGGCCCACTTGCGTATTGAAGAAGGCGCCACGCGCTAGCTCTGGGGTGAGGCGAACCGGAAGTCCGCAAGAAGGTACACTGAAGCAATACCTGAGGAGACGTGCTGTGCCCCTGTCCGGAGAAGCAATTCGCACCATGAACTACGTTGACGACATTTCTGTTACGCTGCGCCGCATTCTTTCGGTCCTGCCGATGCTGACGCCGGAGGAGCGGGAGCGCATTGCCGCGCACATCCAGCAGGCCGAGCCCAGCTACGATTCCGTAGTGAAGGCGTTCGGGACCAAGTAGCCTCCCCGGTGTCAGATCTCGTCCCATCCAGCCCCGCCGCCGAGAATATTCGCTCCGTCGCCGTCATTGGAGCAGGCGAGCGGGGCCGGGCGTTCGCGCTGCGGTGCGCGGCTTGCGGGGTTTCAACGGCCTTGCAGGATGTGCTTTCGTCCAAGCTGCGGCAGGTCCAGGAGCAACTCGCCGTGCAGCCGCTGGCGGGGGATCAGGCTTTGCGTCTGTCCACAAGCATCGAGGATGCGGTACGCGACGCGGACCTGGCGATTGATTTCGTTCCCGATGAACTGGAGTCAAAACTGGAGATATTCAGCCTGCTGG
This sequence comes from uncultured Acidobacteriaceae bacterium, assembly GCA_964252405.1. Taxonomy (GTDB): domain Bacteria; phylum Acidobacteriota; class Terriglobia; order Terriglobales; family Acidobacteriaceae; genus Granulicella. The sequence goes on from CAXUNH010000131.1 coordinate 4,629, forward strand.
ATCGCATGGCACCGCCCAGGACGATCTTTTGCACGCCCACCCGGTTGAGTATCTCTGACCTTGCTTCCTGTACCTACCGCGCTGACCGCTGTGTGGCGCTGTTCACCGCGCCCGAGGCTTTCAGCCGTGAGGCGCAGGTGATCCAGGGACAGAGGACGGCCAAGGCAGTTGCGGATGCCGTGGCGGGCTGGCTGGAGAGACTCGGCCTTTCTGTCAGCGTTGTGCAGGAAGCTCATGTTCCCGTGCGTACGGTGGAGTGACATCGCCCGTCAGCATCGGCTTGCATTGCCTTACTCTGCTGTCTTCCGTCCAGCGAACGCCCTACCTCTACACCTGAGTTGCACAATGGGGGAGTGAGTTTTTGGTCATCATCCATACGATCTTCGCTGTGATCAAAGCCTGTCTCTCTGCGGCGGTCGCGGCGCTCATGGCGGGTGTTTCTCTGGCGGTGACGGTGCTGGTGCTGGCGGGCATTCTGGGCTTTGCGCTTGCAGGCGCCTTCGGCATCGGTGGCTCCCGCCTTGCCGCACGGCGTCGGGCAAAGCGCGATGGCTCCGGGCCGGCCGAGTGATCGGCTTTCAGCGCTTCTGGTTTACCGGAATGACCTGCTGCTGCTGTTCGCTTCCGTAGGGCTTCTGCATCAGCGCGCGGGCTTCGTTGATGGCGCCCTGGGTGTTGTCGTTGGTCTGGATGGCCTGACGATACTCGTTCACCGCGCGCTCGCGCTGGCCGGTGATGTCGAAGATCTTGCCCAGATTGATATGGCTCCAGACCTCGGTCCAGCGGGGGTCGCCGTCGCCCCGGAGTGCGTCACGGAAGCTGTTTGCGGCGGACTGGTAGTTCTTCTGCAGCATAAAGACTTCGGCGAGGCGATAGTTGGCCAGGGAAGAGCCACGGTTGGAGTCGAGGGCCTTCTGGTACTCGCTGATCGCGCCGATGAGGTCGCCCTGGGCCACATCCTGCTGGCCGCGCAGGACCGCGACGCGAACCGACAGGTCCGGTGTGGACTTCAGCAGCCAGTTGTCGGGATCGATCGTGATCTTGCGCGGGCGACCGAAGGTCTGCACGGTGAACGGTGATTCCGTGCCGAACAGATCGATGCGGCGTTCTTCCGTCTTGCCTTCCGTTTCGATACGAAGCTCTACGGGCATCTTGAACAGGTCGAGATCCTGCGTCACGGCGCCCACAGTGCGAAAGCCCTTGTTGCTGCTCAGGCGGAAGACGGAGAACGTGTCCCCGAACTCGGGCGCGCCGGTACCGTCCAGCCACTGGGAAAAGAATGGCGTGAGCTGCATCTGCGCCTGCGCTTCGGCGACGGTCTGCACGTCGGTGCTTCGTACGCCTTTGTCGATGTTCTGTGACAGCAGCGACTTCAGGAAGGCGTTGAACTTCTCGTCGCCCATCTCCCAACGCAGCATGTGAAACACCATCGCGCCCTTTTCCAGGGTGGCATTCTGGAACTGCGGGGAGAATGGATCGATGCGGCCCAACGTGGTGAGAGGTTCCGTGTCGTAAGCCAGCGCGCCGGCCTCTGTATCCGTGATGGCCGTCTGCATGGCTGTCTTGCCGTTGGCGTCTTCGATGTAGAGGAGTTCGGCGTAACGGCTCATGCCGTTGGTGATCCACGCGTCGTTCAGGGTGGCCGGCGAAACCTCAGAACCCCACCACTGATGCGCGATGGTGTTGGCGAGCAGACGGGTGCTGGCGCGGTCGGGCCGGATGGCGACCATCTCCGGCGCCCACGCGGCGGAGACCGAGTCTGTGGGGAGTTCAACGACGTTCATGGTGGGCGATTCAGCACCACCAAACCTGTCGGTCAGAAACTCGAACTCCTTCGCTGTGGTGGAGGCCAGGTCAGCCGCTTTGGCTTTGTTCGCTTCCGTAACGTAGACGTGAATGCTGGGCGCATCGGGAGCGCGCACAGGGTCCAGGAACTTGCCGGCGACGATGGCGCCGGGAAAGCCGGATTTGGTCCAGTTGAAGGTGTACTCATTGCGGCCCCCGGCGCCCTTGTGCTCTCCGGTGAAGCCGCTGCCCACCACTCGCTCCCCGGCAGGCACGGTGACGTGCACCTCTGCGGTGAAGCGGTCGGTGAAGAGGCCATTGAGGGGGAACCAGCGACCCGGGTAGAGCAGGAAACTGACCGGGTCGCCGACCTGGGCGAAGTCAATGCCTTCCACCGGGCTGGTCTCGGCGTTGGGCGCGCCGGCGTAGGTGAAGGTCCAGGTCGCGGACGTGCCTTTGAGGATCAGGTTCGGAGGGCTGATGCGCAGGGTGGAGTCGGCTGTATTGCGCTCGAAGGGAATGTTTGCGTTGGTCCCGTCCGTAAGCTTGCTGACGATCAGGGCGTTGTTGAGCCCGAAGGTGACCAGGTTGAGATCCTGAAGCGCGGTGAAGGTGACCGCGGCCGTCGCCGACAGCTTGCCGCTGGTGGGGTCGAGGTCGGCATGGATGACATAGCCGGTTACGTCGATCAGGGCGCGCGTGGAGGGGGGCGCGGCGTGCGCGGGCGAGGCGGCCACGGCAGCGACGGCGAGAAGGAGCGAGCTGAGACGCTTGAGCATGTGTGCGAGGACCCTGTGGGCACATCCTCCTGGGAGCTTGCGGCCTGCGGGCACGGCGAAGCCCACGAGGGATGTCGCTTACTAGATTAGACGTAGAGCGACCGTGTTGGGACTTACAGCGCCGTGTTGCGTGGCGCGGAGTCCAGCAGGTCCAGCACGGCGGCGGCCACGCGACCGATGGCCGTGTGTCCCGGCGCGTCGGCTGCGCGGAGGCGGCGGCGGACTTCGGCCAGGGCCTGGATCTGGGTGTCGCGCTCGGGGCCGTCCTGCAGTAGGGGGGCGAGTTCGGCGGCGACGTTCTCGGCGGTAAAGCGGTTCTGGAGCAGTTCAGGGACGACGCGTTTGCCGGCGATGAGGTTCACCATGGCTACGGGCAGATTGCCGCTGAGGTCGCGGCGGGCGCGGAGGTCTTCGGGGTAGGCGACCAGCCTGCGGGCGAGGGCGAAGGTGAGCGGCGAGACGCGGTAGACCACGACGAAGGGGTTGCCGATGACCGCGGCCTGGACCGTGGCTGTGCCGCTGGCCACTACGGAGGCGCGGGCGTGAAACAGGGCTTCGCGGGCGTCCGGGACGAGGGTGAGGCGCAGCGAGCGGGCTTCGGGACCCCAATAGCGGAGGTGATCGCGGTTGAGCTCCTCAATGTAGGCAAGGAGATCTTGCCGGCGGATCGTGCTGGCGACGGGAAGCAGGAACTCGTAGTGGGTCTGGGCTGCGGGGTCGCGGGGGACCTGGAGGTCGTTGCCGGTGAAGGTGGTCTGGGCGGAGGCGGAGTTGATGAGGTCGCTCATGGCGAGCTCGTGAAGGACGGGGAGGTTGGCGCGGATCTCCTTCCAGCGGCTGCCGGGTAGAAGGGCGATCCAGGTCTTGGCAGGGTCGAGGTTGTGCTGCGCGGCGTAGAGGTCGCGAGTGCTGGTCGGTGGTGGGAGTTCGGCGAGGGGGTGGCCGACGAACTCGGCGTGGACGTCGCGGGCCTGGTAGAAGGGCTGCTCGAAGGGGAAGATGACGAGCATGCGGTCGACGCGTTCCTGCACCCAGCGGAGGCGGCGGCGCTTCCAGGCCCAGAGCTGGGGGCTGACGAACCATACAACGGGGACGCCTGCGTTGCGGAGGTGTTTGGCGAGCCGGAAGTTGACGTCGGGAAAGTCGATGAGGACGGCGACATCGGGGCGGTTTTGGCGAAGGCTGCGGACGAGCTTGCGGTAGCTCGCGTAGACCCGTGGGATGTGGCGGAGGATCTCGGTGACACCCATAACCGCTACGTCTTCGGCGCGGACCACTCTTTGCTGGCCGGCGCGCTCCATCTCCTGGCCGCCGAGGCCGGTGAAGGTGGCTTCGGGGAGGTGGTGGCGGAGGGTGGTGATTAGCTGGGCGCCGTAGGTGTCGCCGGAAGCCTCACCGGCGGAGAGGAAGAGGCGCGGGTTGGACGGGGTGGCGATGCCTTCCAGTTTAGCGGCTTGTGGATACCCTCCCCTCCCCCCTGTCCGGGGGTATCCTGGGGCTAAAATCTTGCTTTTCAGCAGCTTAGACCGTGTGGGCCAGGGTAAAATATTCCATCGCAAGAAGTTAGCTGCAAAATATTGCAAACAGGATAGTTATCGGCGGACCCAGTGTTCGGGGCCGGCCCCTTCGGATTGCTTTGCGGGAAGGGGTGGCTCCGAGTTCTTTCAGGGTACGTGAGGAGCCGGTAATTCTGTGCAACCTGGCGGGTTTTTGGCTGGTACGGGTGGCGTGAGGCCCGAGCTGGGCGGGGATTGCGGCTCCTGTGGGGATTGGGAAAGAGGTCGGCGAAATGGACGAGCGGCGGTTTCGGGCGGTGTTGGAGCGGGGGGACCGGGCGCGGGCGTGGACGATTGCGCGGGTACCGTTCGATCCTCATGCGGTTTGGCCGGGGATGGTGCGGTTGCGGGTTTGTGGGTCTGTAACGGGGCCGCTGGGGATTGAGGAGTTTCGGAGTTCTTTGTTTCCTATACCTGGTCCGGCCCAGGTTCCTGGAAAGCCCACCTTAACCCGCGGTGAGGCTGCGGGTGAAGATGGGGCACCCGGGTTCTTCCTGCTGGTGAACCGGGCCATGCAGCGGGGAGCGGGGGTGGCGCTCGGGGATGAGGCGGACTTCGTGCTGCGGGCGGATCTGGCGGAGCGGTCGGCGGAGTTGCCGGAGGAGTTGGACGCGCTGCTGGATGAGGCGGAGG
>CAXUNH010000132.1:0-9345 GCA_964252405.1 uncultured Acidobacteriaceae bacterium
GATGGGGATCGGCTGGTGTCTGCCGCGCCGTTGGATGACGACGCTCAATTTGAGCTGAAGCTGCGCCCGCACAAGCTGAGCGAGTTCATTGGCCAGTCGAAGGCGAAAGAGCAGCTGGCCATTGCGCTGGAAGCGGCCAGGTCACGCGGCGAAGCGTTGGATCATGTGCTGCTGTTTGGGCCGCCGGGGTTGGGCAAGACGACGCTGGCCACCATCATCGCCAACGAGCTTGGAGTCGGCTATCAGCAGACCTCCGCGCCTGCCTTGCAGGTGCAGGGCGATGTTGCGGCGATCCTGACCAACGTGAAGAACAGGCAGGTGCTGTTCATCGATGAGATTCATCGCCTGCAGCCGATCATGGAGGAGAAACTTTACACGGCGCTTGAGGACTACAAGCTGGACATCATGATCGGCACCGGACCCTCTGCGCGCATTCACGGCGTGAAGCTGGATCCGTTCACGCTGGTGGGGGCTACCACGCGTCCGGGGCTGCTGAGCTCCCCGCTACGCTCGCGCTTTGGAATCCTGCTGCGGCTGGAGTTCTACACCGACGACGAACTGCGCTTCATCGTGGAGCGTTCGGCCGAGGTGATCGGCGTGCCGATCGACCACGATGGCGCGGCCGAGATTGCCGTGCGCTCACGCGGCACACCGCGCATTGCGAACCGCCTGCTTCGCCGTGTGCGTGACTATGCGCAGGTGAGGGCGGCCGGCACGATCAACCGCGAGGTGGCGATGAAGGCGCTCGATCTGCTGGAGATCGACGCGCATGGCTTCGACGATCTTGACCGGCGATTGCTGCGCACCATCATCGAGAAGTACGACGGCGGCCCTGTAGGGCTGAACACGTTAGCCGCAGCGCTGGCGGAGGAAGAAGATGCCTTGGAGTCGGTCTACGAGCCGTTCTTAATTCAGATTGGATTTCTGGACCGTACGCCGCGCGGACGCGTCGCCACGAAGCTTGCGTACCGTCACCTAGGACTCGAACCGCCGCAGCGGGGACATGCAAGCGGGCCTCTGCTCTTCGAGTAAACCTGGGCAGACCGAACGCAGCGGAGCCCGGCCAGGTAGCCGGGCTCCGCAGGACGTCTCGCTTTAGTAAGGGCGGTTGTACGGGTTCGGGTTGCCGCCATAGATGTGCTGCACGGCTACGGCGTACCCGCGCCGGAAGCCCTCGCGGTAGTCATGCCGATCCGGTGGAGGAATGAACTTCGGATTTCGGAACTCGTCGCGGTTGTTCACATTGGGCGGCCGATGGTTGTCATAGTCTCTGCGCGCGCCTTCCACGCCGTCATGAAAGCCGCGGCGCATGGCATCGCGGAACTCCTGAGGCGCCTGGTCCCATCCGCCCTGGCCGTAGCCCGGTGGTGGGGGCGGGGGACCCCCCTGGTAATACTGGGCTGCGGCCACTGCCGCGCTCGCAGTCAGAACAAATGAAAGTGCGGGAACCAACCAACGTGTCGATCTCATACGAAACTCCTTCAACTCCTCGTGTCTTTGAGGTGGGCCGGCGTTCACCTGTTGCTTGTTGAAACCCAGCGCTCCCGGGCAAGTTGCAGACTTTTTCTCTCGCCGGTTCGGCCCGGGCACAAGGCGCAGCCTACCCGAGTGCCTTGCGCAGCACGCCCTTCGCAGCATTCAGCTTTGCCTGCGCGTCCTCCCGCGAAAGCCCCAACTGCTGCATCACTACGGCCGTCTTCACGCTCATCCCGGCATCCTGCAGAAGCTGTTTCGCCCTCGCCCGGTCACATCCGGTCGCGTCCGAGACGATGCGTTCCGCGCGGTCCACGAGCTTGGCGTTGGTGGGCTGCACGTTCACCATCAGGTTGCCGTAGGTTGCTCCGGTGCGGACCATCACGCCGGTGGAAAGCATGTTCAGCACCAGTTTGGTGGCGGTGCCGGCCTTCAGGCGCGTCGATCCGGTAAGCACTTCGGCGCCTGTCGCCGGGGCAAGGGCGATGTCTGCGGCCTGCGATAACGGCGAGCCCGGTACGCAGTTCAACCCCACGGTCAGCGCTCCTCTTTTCTTTGCGAACTGGAGTGCACCCAGGACGTAGGGTGTACGCCCACTGGCGGCGATGCCGACCAGCGTGTCGGGCCTGCCCCCCTGCGCAAAGCCGGCGGCCTCGAGGTCTCGTGCACCTTCTTCGACCGAATCTTCGGAGTGCTCGCTGGAGAGGCGCAACGCGCCATCGCCACCGGCGATGATGCCCTGCACAAGCTCAGCGGGGACGGAGAAGGTGGGTGGACACTCACTCGCATCCAGCACGCCCAGGCGGCCGCTGGTGCCCGCACCGATGTAGAACATGCGTCCACCGCGCCCGAAGCGCTCCGCGATTTTGTCGATCGCCTCCGCGATCTGCGGCAGGACTTCGCGCACAGCGGTGATGACCGCCGCGTCCTCATCGTTGATGATGCGCAGCATCTCGGGCGTGGGCAGCGCGTCGAGGTTCTGGGAAGCAGGGTTGCGGGCCTCGGTGGGCAGCGTGGCAAGAAGGGCAGGCGAAGCGAGCGGGTCCGGTGTTGGCATCGGCTTCCATCATAGGCTGGGCTGAAGGATGCCTGTTGGAACAAGCCAGTGTGGGACCATAAGAGAATGCCGGATGCAGACAGTCAACGCTCGCTGACAGCGACGGTCGCGTGGGGACATCGGGACTTCCGCTTGTACCAGGCCGCGCGCTTTGCGGGGGTCGTCGGCGCCGAGGCGCAGAGTGTGGGCGTCGCCTGGCAGATCTACCAGATCACGCACTCGGCCCTGGCGCTTGGCTATACCGGGCTGGCGCTGTTTCTGCCGGGTCTGATCTTTACGCTGCCCGCGGGTCATGTGGCGGACCTGCATGACCGGCGAACGGTGATCCTGATCTGCTATGCGTTGCAGCTCTGCGCGACCTTCGCGCTCTTTCTGCTCACGATGCATGGGATTGGCAGTGTGTGGGCGGTGTACGGCATCCTGTTCGTGATCGGGTTGGGCCGCTGCTTTTCCGGCCCGGCCGCGTCAGCCCTGGTGCCTACACTGGTGCCCAAAGAACACTTTGTGAACGCCGTCACGTGGGGCGCCAGCATCTTCCAGATCTCCACGGCACTCGGCCCGATGATCGGTGGTGTGCTGTTTACGATCCCTCTCACCGGCAGACTGCATCCGCTGAACGGCGCACCGCTGGTGTACCTGTTTACCTGCGTGGCCATTGGCGTGTTCCTGGCTCTGGTGGCGTTTGTGCGTCCGCGCGGCGCCGCGGAAAAGAAGGGCTTCACGTTCAGCACGATGCTCGATGGTTTGCGCTATGTGATGAGCACACGTCTGCTGCTGGGCTCGATCTCGCTGGACCTGTTTGCCGTGCTGTTGGGCGGAGCGGTGAGCCTGCTGCCCATCTTCGCTTCCGACATCCTGCATCGCGGCGCACACGCGCTGGGGCTGCTCCGTGCGATGCCCAGCCTTGGCGCGCTGGCTGTCTCGTTGAGCCTCAGCGTGTTTCCGATCCGGCGCGACGCGGGGAAGACGATGCTTGCCTGTGTGGCCGGCTTCGGTGCGGCGACGATCGTGTTCGGTCTTAGCCGCACATTGTGGCTGAGCTGCGTTGCCCTGGTCATCACGGGCGCGACCGACATGGTGAGCGTGGTGGTGCGGTCCAGCATTCTTCAGCTGGCGACGCCGGCGGAGATGCGGGGCCGGGTGTCCAGCGTGAACTGGCTGTTCCTCGGCGCGTCCAACGAACTCGGCGAGTATGAGTCGGGTCTGACCGCGCACTGGTTTGGCGCGGTGCGCGCTGTCGTCCTGGGTGGGGTCGGGAGCATGGTTGTGACCGGGCTTTGGAGTGTGTTTTTCCCGGCTTTGCGGCGCGCGGACAGGTTGGTGGCCGAGGACCTTATCGCGGCAGAGCAGGCCCTCGGCGCACAAGAGCCGGTGAGCTGACCGGCCCCTGTGCGCTCAGACGCGGCTTACAGGACGCGGTTGTTGGCGATGATGTCCTTGTAGAGCTGCCCGCTCAGCTTCAGGGTGCGCTTCTGCGTGGTGAAGTCGACGTAGGTGATGCCGAAGCGCTTTTCGTAGCCGTCGGCCCACTCGTAGTTGTCGAGCAGGCTCCAGAGAAAGTAGCCCTTGACGGGAACGCCTTCGGCGACGGCGCGCTGGAGTTGAGTGAGGTAGTTGCGGAAGTACATGACGCGGTCGGTGTCGTAGATCTGGCCGTCGGGGGCGACCTGGTCGGCGGAGCTGCAGCCGTTTTCCGTGATGTAGAGCGCCTTGGGATGCCAGTTCTCGTAGACGAGCTTGGGGCCCCAGTAGAGGGCTTCCGGGCCCACGGTGAGCCAGGGGCTGAGCATGTGCGGATAGGACGATGGCTGCTGGACGGTGACGTAACCGAGGGGATTGTCCGCGGCACGGACGTAGCTGGGCTGGTAGATGTTGGTTCCGACGAAATCAAGAGGCGAAGCGATGATCGCGAGATCGTCAGGAGTGAACTTGAGCCCCTGACCCCTGGTCTGGAGGTAGTGGTCGGTGTATTTGCCGCCGAGGATGACGCCGAGATACTGGGCATTTTCTTCGCGCATGGCGATGTGAGCGGCCTTGATGTGTTCCGGGTTCTCGATGACCGGAACGGTCGCGCGAGGGTTTTCTGCGAGACCCACCATCGTGCCCGGGGCGCTGGCGCGGATGGCGCGGACGGCCATGCCGTGGCCCAGCACCGCGTGATGCGTGAGTTGCGCCAGCCGCTGCGGGCCGACCTGCAGGCCGGGCGCGTGGACGCCTGTGCCGTAGCCGAGCTCTGTGAAGGTGCTGATCTCGTTGGTGGTCATGAAGTGCTTGACCTGCGGCTGCAGCTTGCCGCTGATGTAGCCGGCGTAGTCGGCAAAGGCTTTGGCGGTGTCGCGGTTTTCCCAGCCGCCGCGGTCCTGCAGCGGTTGCGGCAGATCCCAGTGATACAGCGTGGCGTAGGGTTCGACACCGTGCTCCAGCAGCGTGTCGGCGAGCTTGCGGTAGAAGTCGACGCCGGCCTGATTGGGCGATCCTGTGCCGGTGGCGAAGATGCGCGACCAGGCAATCGAAAAGCGGCAGGTCTTCAGGCCGAGGTCCTGCATCAGCTTCACGTCTTCGCGGTAGCGATGGTAGAAGTCATCGGCGACGTCGCCGGTGTCGCCGTTCGCGGTCTTGCCGGCCGTGTGGGAGAAGGTGTCCCAGACCGTGGCGCCGCGTCCGCCTTCTTTGACCGCGCCTTCCACCTGGTAGGAGGCCGTGGCGGAGCCCCAGAGGAAGCCTTGCGGGAAGCTGCGGTCACCGGCGGTGGCGCTTTGGGCTTCGGCCTGGGGCGTGATGGCGGGGAGGGCGGCGGCAGCGGTGGAACCGGCAATGATTTGGGCGAAGTTGCGGCGGGTGAGTTTGAGGGACAAATGGGTCTCCTGACGATAGCTCGCGTGGTGCGCGAAAACGGGAACGACAGCAGACTATCCCACGAGCTAAACCTTTGTCTTCGACGCGTCTGCGTGTCCCCTCTTGCGCCAGTGTGCTCCGCCCTCAGCAACGATCTGCCTGCAAGATTTGCATGTGAATGGGTAGGCGGCGAAAGGCGCACCGGGGATGTATCCCGGGAGAGTATGTGCAGGCATTTTTGGCGGCAAAAGGGCGGAGACTGCGTGCTACCGTGGTGTGCATACTGCAGCCGAGCAAGCGGGTTCGCCCCGAAAGAAATGCAGGGCTACAAAGCCCAGGAGCTCAATCGATGCAAAGACGTTGGATCGCGTTTTGTGGGCCCGTTGCCCTTGCCTTCACGGTGTTCGCTCACGCCCAGACCCCGGCTGCGCCGCCAGCGGGCGCCCATGGCATGTGCAACGACGGGACGTACTCGACAGCGGCGTCCAAGAGCGGCGCCTGCCGCGGCCACCAGGGAGTGAAGACCTGGTTTACGGCGAGCACGGCGGCTCCGGCCAGTCCCGCCGCGGCTCCGGCCAGCCCGGCCCAGCCAGCGGCCCCGGCCAAGCCGGCACCGGCAACAACGCCTGCCAGCCCTGCTCCTACTTCTTCTCCGGCGCCGCGCGCGAAGGCTTCTGCAGCGCCGGCACGGGTTCCGGCTCCGGGCGGCGGCAATGGCCTGGTCTGGGTGAATACCTCGACAAAGGTCTACCACTGCCAGGGTGACCGGAGCTACGGCACGACGAAGGCAGGCCAGTACATGAGTGAGGCGGACGCGAAGGCAAAGGGAGCGCGACCGGCGGATGGCAAGGTCTGCACGAAGTAAGTGGAGGCCCCGGCGACACGTGCAACACGCAGGTCTCGTCACTTCGGCGTCGGTTTGCGAGGCCTCCGTTGGAATAGCGGGTTTTTTGGCGTGTGAGGGGTCCTCAACGCGAGTTCAGTACTGGCCATAGCGGCCCTTGGCTGAGTCAAGGAGCTTCTGCGAGTCGTAGCCGACGCCGTCTTTGAAGATGATCACCGTGTTTTCGATGTCGTTGATGTTTTGGCTGGGGTCGCCTTTGACGACGACGAGGTCAGCGTTCTTGCCGGGGGCGATGGAGCCGATCTCCTTGTCGCGACCGAGGTAGACAGCGCCGTTCAGGGTGGCGATCTTCAGGGCTTGGAGCGGGGTGAAGCCGGCGTCGACGAGGAGTTCGACCTCGCGCTGGTCGCCGTAGCCGGGCAGGACACCGCCGTCGCCGGTGGGGTCGGGACCGGCGAGGAGAAGGCCGCCGGCGGCGACGAACTCGCGCTCCAGGGCCATGCCGTTGCGGAAGTTGGCGGCGCGATCGATGGCTCCCATGGCGAGACCTGCCGCGCCGAATCTATCACGGAGCGCTTGGGCCTCAGCAGGACTGGGTGGAGCGGTCGACCGCATGAGCTCGCCGTTACGGGTGATGAGGTAGTCATTGCGCGTGGTGGGAGTCATGGCGTCGAGAACGCGCTGCTGCACGTGCAGGTGCCTGGGGTCGGAGCTCTCGAATACGGGGAGCGTGCTGGTGAGGGCGACGTGGTGGTCGACCATGAGCTTGATGAGGGCCTGCGCTTCGGGGCCGTTGGCCTTCATTTGCGCGAGCGTGGGGCTGCCTACGGTGCGCGGGCAGACGTCGGGCTGCTTGCCTGGGTCGAGTTGGGTGTTGACGAAGAAGCCGTGTTCGAGGTCGTCGATGCCGAGCTCGATGGCCTCGGGGTAGGTGACGGAGCAGAGGTGGCCCGTGAGTTTGAGGCCGCGCTTGTGGGCCTCCCCGATGGCCGCGCCGAGCTCGTCGCGGGTGATGTTCATGTAGGCCTTGAAGCTGGTGGCGCCTTCGTCGGCCCAGAAGTCGACGGTGCGGCGGGCATCGTCGGCGTCCTTCAGCTGATGCATCTGGATGAAGGGAGAGTGCGGACCTTCGAGGTAGGGCGCGGTGACGTCGAGGTGCGGGCCGGGGAGGTTGCCGGCGTCGATCTCTTTCTTGAGATTGAGGTCGGTGTAGGGCTCGACGGAGCCGGTGGTGCGGAGGGTGGTGACGCCGGCGCCGAGGTAAAGGTGCGGCGAGGTGAAGGTCATCTGCGGAACGACGAGCGGTGGCTCGCTGTGGCCCTGAGCGTCGAGGTCGGGCCGCGCGATGTAGTACATGTGGTCGTGCATGCCGACCAGGCCGGGGAAGACGGTGTGACCGGTGAGGTCGAGGTGCAGGGAAGGCGGGGGAGCGAACTGTGGCGCTTTCTGGCCGATGTAGGCGATCCTGCCGTCTTCAATGGTGAGAAAAGCGTCCTCCATCGGTGGCGCGCCTGTGCCGTCGACGATGCGCACGTGCTCCAGAACCATAATGGGAACGCGCGGGATCTTGATGTACTCGGCGACCGCCGCTGGTGCGTCGTGGGGCGGACCGGGGATCGTTTGCGGCGCGGGCTTCCGCTGCTGTGCGTCCAAAACCGGAAGTATAGACAAAGCGGTGGCAGTCAGAAAGGGGACAAGTGAGCGCATCAGGCGAGTCTCCGCGGTGGACGGGATTCCGGCGATGATAGCCGATGAGCTTACCCAGCGGCTGAAGCCCCTATCTTTCCAGGCAGTTTACGGCCCGGCTGAAGCCGGGCCCTGACGAGACGAGGAGGAGCTGGTGTAGAGAGGCGGGGCTGCCGAGTACATTTGCGTAGAGCTGCATGGCTTCGCGACAGTTTTCCGTTAAGAAAGTTTCCCGTTAAAGAACAGGTACGGCTGTATGGCTTTCATCATTGCCTCCCTTCGTCCGTCGATCTTCGATCTATCGATCCGTCGATCTATCGATACATCAACCCATCGATGGGCCCGGAAGAAGGGCAGCGCAGCCTACCTGAAGAGCAGTGGAGCAAAGTTCACAAGATTGTCGCGCCAGACGAGCCAGGTGTGCTGGCCGGGCGTTTCGACCGCGGTCACCGGCAGGTTCCGGCGTTTGGCCCATGCCACAAAGTCACGGTTCGGGGGAAGCAGGCCGTCTTCTGTGCCGCAGGCGACCCAAATCAGCTTGTAGTGAGCGAACGTGTTCCCGTTTCCGCCGGCGAAGGCCGGAAATTGCTGATCGAAGTTCTTTCCTCTGATCGCCGAACTCATCCCGACGACGTAGTGGAAGACCTCCGGATGATTCAGCCCGATGCTGATGGATTCCAGCCCGCCCATGGAAAGACCCGCAATGGCGTGCTTGTCCGCGTCGGTGGCGACGGCATAGTCATGCTGCACGGCGGGCAACACCTCGCCGAGCAGCATGTCTGAGTAGATCTGGACGTTGTTGTCGACCTGCTTGGGGTCGTCCCAGACCGAGTGCGCGTGGTTGACGAAGGTGAAGTCACCGTAGCCCATCGGCATGACGACGATCATTGGGACAATCTTGTTCTGGGCGATCAACGAATCGAGGATGAGGTTCGCCTGGCCGACCGCGGTCCAACCGGTTTCGTTATCGCTCCAGCCGTGCAACAAGGCCAGCATGGGATAGCCGCCGGGCCGCTTGGGGTCGTAGCCGGGCGGTGTGTAGACGACGTACGGCTCCTGGTTTGCGGGGAGGTTCTGCCCGGTGTGCGTGGTGATCATGTGACGTGTGACGGCGCCGTGCGGAACTGCCTGCAACTCCCACGGCAGCGGCACCGATCCCGGCACGAGGATGTCGCTGTACAGCCCAACCCAGTTGGGCCGGATAGCCTGGTTCAGGGGGTCGCGCTGCTGCATGCCATCCACCCGGAAACTGTAGCCGTAGTGCTCCGGCTTGAGCGGTGGGGTGGTCGCCGTCCACAGGCCGTTTTCCCCTTTCTGCATGGGCAGCGGCTTGGGCGTGGCATCGGTTTCGACCACCACCTGCCCCGCGCCTGCGTTGGTGTAGCGGAACGTGAGGCTTCCGTCCGGGTTTGCGGCCGTTGCCGGAGGTGCCGGGGCCGGGGCGGACGGG
>CAXUNH010000133.1:0-3564 GCA_964252405.1 uncultured Acidobacteriaceae bacterium
GGGCGGCCTCTGCCGGCTGGTGGGGGGGGGGGCGCTGCCCGCGGCGGTCGCGGGGGGGGGGGGGGGGCACGGCGGTGAGGATGGTCATGGCGGCGTGCTCGGCCAAGTGCAGGTCGCGCATGCCGGTGAGGGTTTCGGGGCGGATGAGGGGGACGTCGCCGGAGAGGACGAGCAGGTGTTCCGGTGGGGTCCGGCCGGAGGTGGTGAACCAGGCCTTCACCCGCTGGAGGGCGTGTCCAGTGCCGCGCTGTTCGGCCTGGAGGACAAAGTGGACTCCGGTGTGCTCGACGGCTGCGCGGACGCGGTCGGCTTCGTGGCCGATGATGCAGTAGATCCGGTCAGCGGGCGCAATGGTTTCGGCGGCAGCGATCACGTGGAGGAGGAGGGCGCGGCCGCCGACTTCGTGGAGGACCTTTGGGCGCCTGGACTTGAGACGGGTGCCTTTGCCGGCGGCCATGATGGCGACGCCGAAGAGTTCGGTGTTCATCTCCGGTATGGTCTCATGCTCGGCCGGGCCGGAGGTCTGCCACAAGGGTTGCAGGGGGGGGTGGTACCCCTCCCCCTACCCAGGTACCGAGCTAAGTTCTTTGTTTGCAATGCAATTTCTCATGCTGGCCTGCAAAGTACGTTCGATAAAGGACTTACGGGCAAAGTACGACCGATAAAGGACTTAGCGGCCCCGTGAACGACTTTCGGGCCCGGACGGCTCGATAAAGGAGCTTTGCCTATCCCTATGGTACCGATCGGGGGCTAATGATGCGCAAGTGGGGTCCCACAGAGGCTGAGAAGGGCCCGACCGTAGCGGTCGACCTTGTCGGGGCCGAAGCCGGGGAGATTCTTGAGGTCGGCGAGGGACTTCGGCTGGGTGAGAGCGACTTGTTTGAGGGCGGTGTCGCTGAGGACGAAGAAGGAGGGGAGGCCGGCGGCGGTGGCCTGCTCGCTGCGCCAGGTGCGGAGTTGCGATTCCAGTTGCTGTTCCGCAGGGGTGAGGGTGCGGTCTGGGGCGCTGGCTGGTCGGGGTGGATTTGCGGCGGGCCTGAGAAGAGCGGAACTGTGCAGTTGTGAGCTTTGAGTTTGGGAGATGGGAGTGTTCGGGGCTGCTTCGCGGCGGATGGAGCGCTCGCGTTCGCTGGGGAGACTCGGTTGGGGGGTTCCGGTGAGCTTGGGAGCAGAGGACGGCGGTTTGACGCTGGGCTTAGACGGGACCAGTTTGGGGAGTACCTCTTCTCCTCGACAGAGGGCAAGCAGGTCGACGCCGTATTGGTTGAGCTTTTCCTGCCCAAGCCCGTTGATTGTGCCTAGATCCGACAGGTTTCGAGGGCAGAGGATCGCGAGTGCCCGCACCGTAGATGCATGAAGAACCATAAAGGGAGCTGTGCGCCTGATTCTGGCGGTGGCGTCCCGCCAGGTTAGGATTCTTCGCTCCGCCTCTGCCTGCTCACCCAGGAGTGGCTCATCGGAGCTGATGACGGTCTTTGATCTTCGAGTGTCGCTTGCACCCGGGCCCACCTGAGCGCGCTTCCCGCGCGAAGATGGGGCACCCGACTTTGTGGATGGAGCCCCCGATTTATTGCCGGAGGAGGCTTCGGAGCGGAGCCAGACGGTGTTGAGGGCCTCATCGTCGGCTTCCCGGCCGGCTTGGCTACCTTCTGGGGTTAAGGAGAGCTTGCGGTAGGTGATGTCGCGACCGTCTTCGGTGCGGAAGGAGTCGGAGGTGATGTTGAGGAGGCCGGCACGGCTGAGCGCCTCGGCGAGTTGATCGAAACTCTTGCGATCTTTCCAGTCGAGGTCGGCGCAAATTTTCCCGGCGGAGCGGGGGCCAGCCTGGAGGGCTTTGAGGAGGGCACGGATTTCAGTTTTTTCGGCGGCGTTTGGCTGATGGGCGTCAGAGGCAGAGGTTCCTTCTGGCTTGCAGATGTCGCAGTGGCCGCAGGGACGGCCCGAGTCGGTGCGGTCGCCGAAGTGGGTGATGAGGGCGGCCATGCGGCAGGTGCTGCCTTCGGCGTAGGCGATGATCTTGTCGATCTGGGCGCGACGATAGCCGACCTGTTGCTCGTAGTTGGCTTTCCAGTTGGAGGTTTCCGTGGAGCGGAGGGTGCCGTCGAGATCGGCGGCGACGGCGGACTGGATGAGGAGCTTGTCGATGGACTGTTCGATGACTTCGCGGTCCAACTTCAGGTGTTGCTGAAGGTCAGGCAGGGTGTTCACGCCTTCGTTCAGCGCTGTGAGGATGCGCTCGATGTCGGACACCGGCGGATAGTTCTTTTCGAGCAGAAACTCCTGTGTGCGTCGGTCGGCGAAGCTGTGGAGGAGGACGACACGGGAGGGCTGGCCGTCCCGGCCGGCGCGGCCGATCTCCTGGTAGTATGCCTCGACGGAGCCGGGCAGGGCGGCGTGGATGACGGTGCGGACGTCGGCCTTGTCGACGCCCATGCCGAAGGCGACGGTGGCGACGACGACGTCGAGCTTGCCGGAGAGAAAGGCCCGTTGAACGCGGTCGCGGGTGCCGGGGTCGAGGCCGGCGTGGTAAGCGGCGGAGGGGTACTTGCCATTGAGGGTGCCGGCGATCTCTTCGGCGGCTTTGCGGGATTGGGCGTAGATGATGGCGGGGCGGGCGCTGTCGGCGGCGAGGAGCTTGCGCATGAGTTCCAGGCGCTGGGGCTTGGAGGTCTCGGCGACTTCGATGTGGAGGTTGTGCCGGCGGAAGCCGGTGATGAAGACAGCAGGGTCCTGGAGGTTGAGGGCGCGGAGGATGTCCTGCTGGACGGCGGGGGTGGCCGTAGCGGTGAGAGCGATGATGGGGGACGGCCGCAGGGCGGGCAGAAACTGACCTAGAGTCCGGTAGTCAGGACGGAAGTCATGGCCCCATTGGGAGATGCAGTGGGCTTCGTCGATGGCGACGAGGGCGGGTTTGCGCCTGGCGAGCATCTCCGGGAACCCGGGGACGCGGAGGCGTTCGGGGGCGATGAAGAGGAAGTCGAGGCGGCCTTCAAGGTAGGCGCGGGCGGCTTCGCGGAGATCTTCGCGAGGAAGGCCGGAGTGGATGCGAGCGACGCGAAGTTTGAGAGCGGCGAGCTTGTGAGCCTGGTCGTCCATCAGGGCGATCAGGGGGGAGATGACGAGGGCGGTACCGCCGCGGGCGAGTGCGGGGAGCTGGTAGCACAAACTTTTGCCCGCGCCGGTAGGCATCACGAGGAGGACGTCGCGGCCGGACGCGGCGGCCTCGCAGACGGGCTGCTGGTGAGGGCGGAAGTCGCGGTGGCCGAAGGTTTGGTGGAGGAGGGTGCGGAGGTCTCTGGCGGGTTGTGGCTCTGCGATGGGAAGATGGGGGGCGGCGGCCATGGCGACAGCGCTATCTTCGCATAGTTTTCGCTTTGCTACAGGGGGGAACTGGAGGGAAGTTTGTAAAGGTCACCGGGCCTATTCCCATTTTGGAACTGAGTTCGCGGTTTGTTCCGTTTGGCGTAGGGATTCTGACGAGAATGCGACTGCCCGTACTCATTTGGACCGGACGGTTAAGTGTCCGAGAAGCCCGTTTATCGTCCACGTGGACGGCTCGTCAGC
>CAXUNH010000133.1:3574-9265 GCA_964252405.1 uncultured Acidobacteriaceae bacterium
GTGTCTGAACCGCGTGACCGTTCCAAGAAGCAGGCTAGCTGCCTAGCGTTCGCCGTGAGAACATGGCGGGAATGGGACTTGTGTCCAGAGCCTACGATAAGCTCCCGGACTGGGCAAAAATCATCCTAGGAATCATCGGAATCGCCGCGCTTGTATACGGCTTGAAGATGGAAGGCCCGATCTTCTTATTGAAGGCGCTACTAAAGCCTGTTCCGTAGCCAGCCTGCGCCACATCTCATCCAATAATAGCAACCCCGCCGAGTTCCCCACTCGAGCGTTGACAATCCAGTAAAGCACTTCGCCTAAGTTTCCGCTAAGCCCGTTTCTCGGACACTTGACCATTAATGACGGGAAGGCGACTTGTCAGGACCGATGATGCTGGTGTGCAAGCGGACCCTGCTACCTTGCTGAAATGCCGGCAACGATGACCTACAGCGAGGTGGCTGATCTGCTTGAGGCAATTGCTAATGGCCGGAGCGAACAATGGGACTGGGACGACTACATGTCGGTCGTAGTCTTTTCTGACCCCTACCTCCAAGAAGTGCAGCGCCGCATGACGTTCCTCGATACAGAGTACCCAGCCGAAGGCGGCGAGGGCTTTTGCTCAGAAGAGGGACAGAGAGTCATGCGAGTCAAGCTCAAGAGTTGAGAAGACGAGCCCATCGGTCCTCATAGACGCCGTTAGCGGAAGTTGAGGCTGGGAGTCGTCACAACCGTGTTTGTTGCGCCCGCCGGGTTCACTGTCTCTAGCGACTCGGGTTTGGTAAGATCGTCACGTTCCGCACTAACTTCCAGGGAGGTACCTTGAGGGGCGCGATTTGGTTTCGGATTGCCTCCGTGCTGATTGCAATCTTCGCAGCCGGGCACACCTTTGGTTTCCGTCAGATCGATTCAAAGTGGGGCCTGAACTCTGCACTCGCCGCGATCAAGTCGATCCGCTTCACGACTCAAGGTTTCACCAGGACATACTGGGACTTCTACGTTGGCTTCGGCTTGTTCGTGACGGTCTTTCTTCTGCTCGCTGCGGTCTTCGCCTGGCAGTTGGGAGGTACTCCCCCCGCAGCGGTCGCCACGCTCCGTCCTCTTGCATGGGCTTTGACGTCAAGCTTCGCGATCGTCGCCCTGCTGAGCTGGCGTTTCTTCTTTTTTGCCCCGGTTATCTTTTCAGTGATGATCTTTGGCTGCCTGCTTGCCGGCACTCTCTTGTCGCTTGGGGGCTCATAGCGTGTTCCTGGACAGTCTTGGCACGACTGCGCAGAGTCTCGAGTTCCTGACCCTCTTAGCTATCTGACACTAAAAACCTTCACCCAACCAAGCAGAGGGAAGGTGACGACAAACGCCGTTCTCGTCAGTTGACGATAAGTCGGCATATTGGACACTTGAGCCAATCGTGCTCCCGGTTCCGACGACCTTCACGCAATCACCAAACCACGGTCCACGGCACACCTGGCTTAGGACTTGGCGTGGTTCGTAGTTCAGGCACAGACAGGAGCCTCAGTTCAACCCGGCCCTGTTCGTCAAATGCTAGTTTGCCGACGAACACACCCGGAAACTGATACCGCTTGGGCCCGGAAGAACAGTCCTCCTCGACTGAGGGGAGCAGGCCTTTCGCGGTTGCATCTGCATCCGGCAGATCAAACCCAAGCCTGATTGCTGCGTTCGCGCAGCTCTTGTCTATCAGCAGCATTCCGTGAGGCAGCGCGAGAAGAACTTCGGCTCGGACTCTGACAAGCACACCCCGGCGGGATGCCGGTTTCTTCAAGAGATCGCAGACGGTCGTGTCCTGTTGCTGGAGAAATGCGAAGGCGAGTACGGCGGCGCGCATGGCAGGACGATCTTAGCCGCAAACCCCGGTAATCCGACAACTGGACGCGAAGTCTGCTTTTCGTACACTTGCCGGGTTAGTGCGCATACGCGCCGGCGGCGCCGAAGATGCCCTAAGTGATGATTCGTCTGCGAAACGGCGATGATCGCGGCGTGTCCTGGACGAAGGGAGTTCCTGAGTGCGATTTGCCGGCATTAGCGAGTCGCGTTGGGTGCTTGTTCCTTCTGCTCACGGCTGGAAAGGCTCCCCAGGATTTCCAGATCGCGTTCCCCGTGGGATTGGCGCAGGAAGATCTCGGTCTCGTGACAGCGGCGGCTGGCGTCGGAGTCCATGGTCAGGGGGTGAGGGCCGTAGGCACGGCCGAAGCGGCGGAGGGTGTCGGCCACGAGCTGCTCGATGAGATGACGGAGGGTGAGCGCGCGGCGGTGGGCAGCGTTGCGGTCCGCGGGGTTGGCGTCGATTTCGTGCCCGGCAGTGTCGAGAAGCGCGCGAGTCGCCCAGATGTTGGCGTGGATGGCGCCGAGGTGCGCCAGGGTGTGAGGGTCCGATCGGCGGCTTTGGGCGGTGTAGCGGAGCAGACCCGCGGCAGCGCCGGCCCAGCAGGCAGCCGGACCGCAGGCGCCGTGCCAGAAGCCTGACCGGTTGAGGTAAAAGCCTGGGCCGCCGACAGCGGCGTCGGCGGCAACGGGCGAGTCCTGAAAGATGACCGCCCCTGTGTTGGTGGCGCGGAAGGCCTCGGGTTGCCAGTGGGACTCGCCCGCGGAGACAGTGGAGCCGGGCTGGACGTCGACGTCGAGAAGGCGACCGTCGTCCGAGCCGAGGGTGACGAGGGCCCGGTCGACGAGGCCGAAGCCGCTGCAGAAAGCTTTTTGCCCGGAGAGGCGACCGTCGCGGAGGACGAGTGGATGGCCGGGGATCTCCGACGCCCAAACCGCGTAGAGCTTGCCTGGCTCGGACGCGCGGCCGGCTTCTTGCAAGATCGCGACGGCGTCCCAGTGCGCTTCTGCCAGTTTGGCGAGGCTGGTGTCTTCCATGGCGACTGCGAAGAGACGGGCATGGCGCTCCGGGGTGCGACCGCCCGCAGGAGGTGGCAGGTCTTCGCGACAGACCTCGGCGAAGCGTAGGCGCAAGTCTGCCGGTGTCACTGGGCAGTCTCGTTGTGGGCTGCGAGCGCGGCGGCAAAGCCGAAGGGAGCCCTGCCGAGGCGGCGGCCGCTGGTGAGCACCCGCAGTTTCGCGTCAGAGACGCAGGGCGAGACGGTGTGACGCAGTCGCCGCCAGAGGTCGTGGTCTTCCGCTGTGGACTGCAGCCCCCAACCCCCGGCCGCGCGGTAGGCGTCGGCGCGTACACCCAGGTTGGCCCCGTGGACATGAGGGTGTGTGCCGTCGGGGTGGATGCGGTAGGTGAAGCGAAACAGGGCTTCCACCGGGGGGCGATGTTCCCGAAAGCTGTCTACGTCGACGATCCCGGCCACAGCGGCAACACCGCGCTGGGCCGCCGAGAGTTGGTGGAGCAGCCACTGCCGGGGGACGGCGCAGTCCGCGTCCGTGTTGGCGAGCCAGCAGCGCGAGAGCTTCCCGTCGAATCGGGAGAGGGCGAGTTCCGCGGCGTGGGCGCGGGCTGCACCGACGCAAGCGAGGTCGCGCCGGGTGGCGAGTCCGCGTTCTCGCAGCAGCGAGAGGGCGATGGCCTCGGTACGGTCTGTCGAGCCATCAGAGACGACAATGATATCTGTGGTAACGCCGGATGGAAGGACATCACAAGCGCTCTTCACGGATTCGAGGCAGCGTCGCAGCAGAGCTTCTTCATTGCGAGCGGGGATGAGCACCGCGAGGTGCCATGGGCGTTCGGGCATACGATCTTTCCGTGAGACGCGAACGTGCTTCCTCTCTTGTGTTGGGGGAGACGACAATCTGCGGGAGGTTCGATGGGCGGCAAAAAGCACAAGGGATTGTGCGCCGGGCGGCAAGACACGAGCTCCCGCATCCCCGTACCTGGATTCCCTCATGGAGGGAAGAGCTACGTCCCTGTCTTGCAAGCAATAGAAAGGCTCGCCTTTGCAGGCGAGCCCCTTGCGCTTCGGAAGGTTTAGGCAGAGAGCAGCTTGTCCGGGGTGATGGGGTAGTGGCGGATGCGTTTGCCGGTGGCGTTGTAGGTGGCGTTGGCGATGGCGGCCATGGCGCCGGTGATGCCGATCTCGCCGACGCCGCGGGCGCCCTGGGGGTTGAACTTGGTGTCGGGGATGTCGAGGACGGTGACGTCTATCGCGGGGATGTCGCGGTTGACGGGCACGTGGTACTCGGCGAGGGATTCGTTGACGGTGCGGCCGGTGTTGGGGTCGAAGTGGGTTTCTTCTTCGAGCGCGAAGCCGACGCCCCAGACGATGCCGCCCATGAGCTGATTGAGGCCGGTCTTTTTGTTGAGGAGCGAGCCGATGTCGTAGGTGGCGACGAGGCGGCGGACGCGGGTCATGCCGGTGGTTTTGTCGACGGCGACTTCGGCGAAGACGGCGCCCCAGCTGTAGTTCGTCATGGCGGTGTGGTCTTCGCCGGGATCGGCGGAGCCCTGGGTTTCGACCGGCTTATTGCCGTTGCGGGCGAGCAGGGCGGTGAGGTCTTCGCCCGTGTTGGGGGATTTTTTGAGGAAGACGCGGCCTTTGTTGACGTCGACGTCTTCGGGGAGGGCGCCGTGGACGGGGGATTGGGCGTCGCCGATGGCGAGGTCGCCGAGTTTGAGCCTGAGCTGCTTGCAGGCGGCGTCGACCGCTGGACCGACGGACGCGGTGGATTGCGAGCCGCCGGAGACGGGCGCCTTAGGCAGGCTGGAGTCGCCGAGCTTGACGTCGATCTGGCTTAAATCGATGCCCATGGCTTGCGCGGCGGTCTGCTGCATGACGGTGTACATGCCGGTGCCGAGGTCCTGGGTGCCGGAGCCGACGAAGACGCGGCCGTCGGGGAGCAGGCGGGCGGTGGCGTTGGCTGAGGAACGGTTGGCCGGGTAGGTGGCCGTGGCCATGCCGTAGCCGATGAGCTCGTTGCCTTCGGTGACGGTGCCGGGGGTGGCGTGGAGATGGGCGACCTTGTCCCAGCCGAAACGTTGAGCGGCTTGGTTGTAGGCCTCGCGCAGGTGCTTGTCGGACCAGGGCTTGTCTTCGCTCATGTCGCGCTCGGCGTAGTTGATGAGACGGAGCTGGATGGGGTCCATCTTGAGCTGCTCGGCGAGTTCGTCCATGGCGATCTCGAGGACGGCGGTGCCGGTCGACTCGCCGGGGGCGCGCATGAAGGTGGGGACGCCGACGTTCATGTCGACCATGCGGAGCGAGGTCTGGTTGGAGCCGGACTGGTAGAGGACGCGGCTGGGACCGACGGATTCTTCGATGAAGTCTTCGAGGATGGAGGCGTGGAGGATGGCGTCGTGCTTGATGCCGGTGATTTTGCCGTCGCGGTTGGCGGCGATCTTGATCATGTTGACGGTGGAAGGACGCGCGCCGACGGGGCCGAACATCTGTTCGCGGCCGAGGACGAGCTTGACGGGCTTGTTGACCACCTTGGCGGCCATGGCGGCGAGGACGACGTGCGACCACGTTGAGCCCTTGGAGCCGAAGCCGCCGCCGACGATCGGGCAGGAGACGTGGACGTCGTCCTGGGCGATGTTGAGGATGCGCGCGAGCGACATCTTCACGCCGGAGATGTACTGGGTGGTGTCGTAGACGTTGAGCTTTTCGCCTTCCCACCAGGCGACGGTGGCGTGGGGCTCTAGCGGGTTGTGATTCTGGACGGGGGTGATGTAGGTCTGCTCGAGCTTGACCTGGGCGCCGGCGAGGGCCTGGTCGACGTCGCCGCGCTTTTGGGTGTTGGGGTCGTGGC
>CAXUNH010000134.1:0-9237 GCA_964252405.1 uncultured Acidobacteriaceae bacterium
GACTCGCGCCGCTCTCCGGCTATATCAAGCAGGAGAACCGGGTTGTGCCCGTGCGCTTCCGGCTCGCCAAGAAGCGCGGTAGGCAGCCGGAGTTCGTCGAGCGGAAAAGGGAAGCGCCGGTGCCGAGGAAGCTGATAGAGGCTACTCCTTCCGTTCCGGCGTTGGAGTCGGCAAAGCCTCCGGTTCTGCCAACGCTCCCCAAGAAGCCCGAGCAGGCCACACTGCCGCTAGCGCCAGCACCAGCCGTGAAGAAGGAAGGGTTTACCTGGGACAGCAGTAACGAAATTGAGTAGATGACAACAACGGCGTTAATGAGGACTTACCCGTTGCGGTTCGATGCTGTTCTACAAACATCTGGTCAGGCGAAGAGTGTGGAACAAAAGCGCAGATCTCACCTGTCCGGTGCTCGATGAGTCAGCGGAACGCAGGTAACTTGCCCTCCGCTCGTTGGTCCCAGCGAATTTGGTAGGGCGTGTGATTGCGGAAAGCTCCCACATGCACGTGTGGTGCCTGCGCCGCACCGTTGTTGCCGTCGACCGCCACCACCTGTCCAGCTAAAACGCGATCACCCGCCTTTACACGGGCATCGGTGATGTGAGCGTAAGCCACGATGAGCCCGTCAGCCCGCTGGAACACGATCTGCCCTGCGGGTGAACTCCCCTTCACGCCGGGCCGGTTCACTACTGGGTTCACTCTCACCATCTTCACCACGCCATCGAACGGAGCCAGAACTGGCGCGTGCCAGCCAAACCAGTCGTCGTTGGTGCTTCCGTCAGTGCGGTACAAGCGCGGGTAGCCGCCGTTTTCCAGACCGCCCATGACCATGCAATCAGTCCCCAATGCATCTCCGAGACCAGTGGCGTCTCCCTCTGCATGGTCTTTGCAGAAGAAAGGGCGGTCGAAGAGCGGGTATAGCACGACCGCCTCAATTGGCCGTCTCGCTTTAGGGTCTTCCACAGCACTCGAGGATGAAGCTGGAACTTGGGCGACAGCTGCATAGGAAAGGGTTGGACAGACTGGCACGAAAAGTAGAGCTGCAATCGTGAGAGAACGCGAAAAGGGAAACATCGGACCTCTTCTGAATGGTAACGGGTTAGTGGCTAGAGACCGGCCCGTGATCGTGGCGTTGGATGTGGCTGCTGATGAGTGATGGCAAGGGCAACGGCATCGTTCTTGGTGGACACCGCTGCCGCCGAGTCCTCATAAGCCGGCCTATAGCCAGCAACGTCTAGAATCCCTCTATGCTGACGCTTTCCAAGCCGCTGTCGGCAGGCCAGGTACGGACGTACCACCAGCGGGAGTTCGCGTCGGAGCGGCAGAACTACTGGAGCCGCGACCAGCAGGGCCACAGCGAGTGGCAGGGCCAGCTTGCCAAGGAATGGGGTCTCTCCGGTTCGGTAGGCGATGAGCATTTCGCCCGGCTGACCGAAGGCCAGCACCCGTTCACCCATGCGCAGATGGTGAAGCACCAGGTTTCGCGCACCTACGAGGGCAAGGGCGGCAAGGAAGTCACGAGCGTGGAGCACCGCGCCGGCTGGGATGCGACGTTCTCCGCGCCGAAGTCCGTTTCGCTGACGGCGCTGGTGGGAGACGATAAGCGGGTGCGGCTGGCGCACCGTGAAAGCGTTCGCGTAGCTTTGGGCGAGTTGGAACGGTACACGCAGGCTCGGATCGGCAATGTCCATGCGCCGGAGAACACGGGCAAGTTCGCAGTTGCCACCTTCGAGCACGACACAGCGCGGCCTGTGGAAGGCTATGCCGCGCCGCAGCTCCACACCCATACGGTGATCTTCAACGTCACGGAACGGGAGAACGGCCAAACCCGCTCCCTGCAGCCGCGCGAGCTGTACGCCTCGCAGCATTACGCCACGGCCATCTACCGCGCGGAGCTGGCGACCCGGCTGCAGGGGCTTGGCTATGAGATCGAGCGCGGCAAGTATGGCCAGCCAGAGATCAAAGGCTATACGCGGGAGTACCTGGAGGTGTCGAGCCTGCGCCGGGAACAGGTGCTCGATTACAAGCGCGAGCAGGGCATCGACGGCGCGGCGGCAGGCCAGATCGCCGCGCACCGCACCCGCGACCGCAAGGAGCTGCAGACGCCGGAAGAAGTGCAGCGCCAGCACCGCGAGCTGGCGGCCACGTTCGGCCACCAGGCGGACCGGGTCGTAGCCGAGGCGCGGGAGCGTACCCAGAAAGTCCAGCAGGAACCGGAGCTGAAGGCGCGGCAGGCCGTGACCTATGCCCGCGACCATCTGTTCGAGAAATCCGCCGTCCAGGACCGCCGTGCCTTGTATGAAACCGCCTTGCAGCGGGGCATGGGCGAGGTGACATACGGGGAGGTACACCAGGAGATCGAGCGGCGGTTCGCATCGGGTGAGTTCCGGCAGGCTCCTAAGTCCGTACGCGGGCCGCAGATCACCACCGCCGAAATGATCCGCACGGAGAGGGAGATCGTGGGTGTGCTCCGACAAGGAAACGACCGGAACTACAGTCCCCCGATGATGTTGGAAGGCCGGGAGCGGTTCGATACCGTGGACCGGCACCCGGAGCTGAACGTCTCGCAGCGGCAGGCCGTGGAGCAGGTATTCGCGGCGCGGGAGAAGATCGTCGGCATCGACGGTGTAGCGGGTGCGGGCAAGACCACGACGCTGGCCGTCATCCGTGAGGGAGCAGAGCGGGAAGGCTATGCAGTGGAGGGTTTCGCGCCCACGTCCCGCGCCGCGCAGAAGCTAGGCGAAGCCGGCATCGAGACTTCCACGCTGCAGATGCACCTAGCGCGTGGACAAAAGCCCGATACCGGCGAGAAACGCCTGTACGTGCTGGACGAGTCCTCTCTCGCGTCCACCAAGCAAATGCATGAGTTCCTGACCCGCCTGCACCCGAACGACCGTGTGCTGCTGGTGGGCGACAAGCGCCAGCATGAAGCGGTCGAAGCCGGACGGCCGTTCGCGCAGCTGCAGCAGGCGGGCATGAAGGCGGTCTCGCTTGACCAGATCGTGCGCCAGAAAGACCCCGAGCTGCGTAATGTGGTCGAGCAGCTTGCACGGGGCGAGGTGGGCGCGGCGGTCAGAAGGCTGGACGAGCAGGGCCGGGTGCATGAGTTCCGCGGCCGGGAAGAAAGGATCGACGCGATAGCCAGGGAGTACGCGAAAGCTCCCGAAAGCACACTGGTGGTCTCACCCGATAACCGCTCCCGCGCGGAGATCAATGGCCGCATCCATGCCGAGCTGCAGGAGCGCGGGCTCGTGAGCAAGGAAGAGCACCGGCTGACGACGCTGGTGCCACGCCAGGACCTCACCGGAGCCGCCCGCACCTGGGCGGAACGGTACGAAACCGGCGACGTGCTGCGCTATAGCCGGGGATCGAAGGAAACCGGCATCCAGAAAGGCGAATACGCCCGCGTGACCGGCGTGGACGCCGCGCACAACCAGATCAGTGTGGCGCTCCTGGACGGACGGCGGCAGAGCTACGATCCGCGCCGGCAGCAGGGCGTGTCGGTCTACCGCGAGGAGGAGCGGGCTTTCTCGGTGGGCGACCGCATTCAATTCACCGCGCCGGAGAATGAGCTAAAGATCGCCAACCGCGAGCTGGGCACTGTGGAGCGCATCACCGAAGACCACATGCGCCTGCGCCTGGACGATGGCCGGTCCGTCGAGATCGACCCGGTACGGCATCCCCACCTCGACCACGGGTATGCCGTGACCAGCCATTCCAGCCAGGGGCAGACCGCCGACCGGGTGCTGGTCCATGTCGATACCGAACTGGGGGCCAAAGACCTGCTCAACAACCGTATGGCCTATGTCGCCGTCTCACGCGGGGCGCACGATGCCCAGCTCTTCACCAACGACCGCGAAAAGCTGCCCGTTGCCTTGGGGCATGAGATGTCGCAGAAGAGTGCCCATGTGCCGGAAGTTGGGGTGGAGAAGGCAGTCGCGCCGCAGCCGGAGATCGCGCCAAAGATAGAGTACGGCTACGGCATCAGCATGTGAGGCGCGGCTCTATTTGAGGATGGCAGCTTTGTGGAGAAGCTCATCAACCAGCGCACGAAACCCTAAAATTTCTTGCTGAATGTACTCCCGCCTGCAGGTGTACGTAATCTTGTGTGCTGAGAAATTTCCGAGCTGCCGGAACACCTCAATGGAGGTCTTGCTGTTGCGAGAGAGATTCAATGTTGCATTGCTTTTCGCATCGCTGCAGATGCCTTCGAGCATGAAGTAATTGCCTGCGCTGTCCTTGATTGAGCCAGCAATACTGAGCTCTTCATAAGCCAATATGAGTAGAATCTCCGTCAGCCTACGCATTAGAACAGCGCATCCGTCGAATGCATTGGCCTCATATGTCACGTTGATTTGTGCCGCTATGCGTTCGAGGTACCCGCGGGTTCCTTTGTACAGTGAGGGCGGAAGGATAGTGCCTTCGTCTACGACATCTTGGCTCGGTTCTTCGAGCTCAGGAAACTTCGCAGCTTGCGTGACCACGAATTTGTGGTGAAGACGGAAAGAGCCCTCTGCTGTTCCCTTTACCGTGTCCCTACACCCTTTGAGATTGGATTTGAGACGAGAGAGATTCGGTTTCGCAAGATGTAGGGCTCCAAACCACTCGGAAACATTGTTCGCTGTGAACTCTTGAACGCCATGAACTTTGTAATGGAAGTAGGCCAGCAGACAGGCCCGCTCAGTCTCTGATGCGTTCTGCAACGCGGCTTTAGCCGCGAACGTGTTCAGAGCTTTGACCTCGTTCATTGCTCAGGTTCTCCTGCCACTAGCTGCGCCAGTCCCCTCGCCACCACCTTTCCCGCGTCGTACAGGTACCAAACTTTCGTATCTGGATTCCATCCCACAGTGGGCGGGTTCTTCTTCCGTTCTTTGCCCAGGTCGCGAGCTGTGTTCTGACGGTTGATCGTCCGAAACTCTTTGAAATACTTGTTGAAGGTTTCCACGACTTCGGTCGCTGTGAGTTCAGACCGGCCAGTGCTCTCTTGAACAATCCAAAGGATCCAAATCGCCTTTTGAGCTGTAGTCCAGTCCTGCTTGGGATTTCCGTACTTCACAGGATCATGAATGAGCGTGGGCAGATTGGCAGATTCAACTGCCACAGCCTTTGCGCGAGAACGTGACCGTCCGGGGCGCGCCGCTGGCGCGGGAAGATGTGCAGCATCACCATTGTGGGACTTGGGGACCGAGCCCTCAATCGTTTTGCCCTGAGCATTCACAAGCGCTTGGCTAAGAGCTGGTTGGATTGCTCCCGCGATAAGCTGTTGTGCCGCTCCAAAAGCCGCCGTTGCAGGCTCCAGGTCATCATCAATTTCAAGCTTCACACCAGCGATTTTGATTTCGCCCAACTCAAACCGAATCTTGCGTCTTGCCATTTTCCAACTCCTGAGAGCAGAAGCACGGTGCGGAACCAGTATAGAGAAGAAAAGGCAAAGCAAGCAGCGGAAAACATCAAATTGATGTAAAGTGGTGCATGTTTCGGAGGGCACATGGGACGGAAACCCAAAACTGAGCCATCGCCTCGAACGTCCGTCACTTTCCCGGCCGATGTGTACAGTTCGCTTGAGACCATAGCCAACAGCAAAAAAGTCTCCGTCGCATGGGTCATACGAGATGCGGCTGAAAAGTACGTGGCCGAACAGTGGCCGCTCTTCAAGAAGGGCTGACGCACATCATGGCAAAACAACAATCTCGGCTGAGCTTGGTAGAACCTCCTGCTGCTGTACCGTTGCGGGAGCTGAAAACCATCGATTTGTTCTCTGGAGCTGGAGGCATTACCGAAGGCTTTCGAGAAGCTGGCTATCGCTGCTTGTATGCCAACGACGTCATGCCGGAGGCGATGAAGACGTTCCGTCTCAATCACCCGAACACTTGGGCCGAGTGCAAGAGCATTGAGGATGTGAAGCCGGCCGATGTTCGCTTGAAGCTGGGCCTTGCAAAGGGGGAGCTCGATGTTTTGGTCGGAGGTCCACCGTGCCAGGGTTTTTCCATCAATGCTCCCAACCGCTTTCTGAAGGATCCTCGCAACAGGCTTTTTAAGGACTACGTGCGTTTCCTTGAAGAGTTCGAACCAAAGGCGTTCCTGTTTGAGAATGTGCCCGGCCTGCTCTCCCTAGGTGACGGAAAAGTTTTGGATCTCATCCTGAGCGAGTTTCGCCGCTTGGAATACCACGTCACCGTCAAAATTTTGTTTGCGGCACATTATGGAGTTCCGCAGGAGCGGTGGCGCCTGATTCTTTTAGGGTCAAAAACTGGCGAAATCGCTCCTCCAGAACCGACCCATTACGCCTCCGGCCGGGCAAACTTTCGCGGCGGTAGTGTACTCACGTTTCAGCTCACGCCATTGGACAAGTGCATCCTTGAGCCGGCCGTTACGGTTGGGGACGCGATCTCTGATCTGCCACGCCTTGAGATGGGCGAAGGCGCGGAAACACTTGGCTATACAAAAGCTCCTGAGAGCACGTATGCCAAGAAGATGCGGAACCCTGCCGGAGTCACCTACAACCACTATGCTGCAAAGCTTTCGAAGCAGAATGCAGAGCGCATGATGCACGTAAAGCCGGGGGGGTCCTGGAGGGACATCCCGCACGACCTTCTACCGAAGGGCATGCAGTCCGCACGAAAATCAGATCACACGAAGCGCTACGGCAGGCTAAAGAACACAGGTCTCGCCGGCACAGTTCTGACGAAGTGCGACCCGCATTGGGGCACCGTTTTCTTGCCCGACCAAAATCGCTCACTGACGGTACGCGAGGCCGCACGGTTCCAATCGTTTCCAGACCAGTATGTCTTTTTAGGATCGCGCGTCTCACAATACGAGCAGGTAGGGAACGCTGTACCGGTCTTGTTGGCCAAGGCTATTGCTTCCACTATCCGCGAGCACCTGGAAGCGCACAGCAATATGGAGCAGGCAGCCGCCTTTGCGGCATCTCGCTAGTTCGTCTTGAAAACCTTATTGCTTCGGAGAGGGTTGTTGATGACGCCCTTTAAGTTGTTGGTGAAGTCAGCCTTCGCAAGCGGCTCGGTAGCGTTGAGTGCTCGTCTGGAACTCTCCAGATTCGTGTAATGAACCTGATAGGCACGTAACCGAAGCTGCTCATCGAACTCAACGATGAACCAGATGATCGCCGCATTGTCCCGTCTTGCGCGCTCGTCCCCGCGAACGTAGAGGTCATCAAGGCGATTCATGTTGTCGAAAAAGAACCGGTCGATAACGATCGCAACCTTCTTGCCCCACGCAGTCAGTACCGGAACCTTTACATCCAATTGCGGTGAAAGCCGCTTGGGACCGCTGCTGCGGTAGTCAGGTCTGCGCTTTCCCACTGGGAACAACACCGGACCAGGAGCTGCGGCATAGGCCTCAAATTCCACCATCATCTTCGTTCCTGAAAAATACAGGGCTTGTGTTTCGATGGCCGCCCATTCGATGTCGTTTCCGCCCATACTTGCAGGATTCACAACAATCCAGTCGATGCGTCCGGCTTTTTTCTCTTCCTCTTCTTCGGCTTCTACATCTGCCGCGATCTCTGGATCATGAGCCGCTTCGGCTGGCAGTCGAACATCCGCAACGCTGCGCAGGAACGGTGTTTCTTTCACAATGGTGGGCTTTGAAATGTCGAGCATCTTCTCCGCGATCCAAACGAAGAGGCTCTTCCCTTCTTCCACGTCTTGGATAAACCTGCTGGGACAAACCGTTACGATCTTGTCGCCTTCAACAGGAATCCCGCTCGCGCCATCGCCAGGAGCGTATTTCCGGATGGAGCAGACGCCGCCTTTCTTGTTGCACCGCGCACCCGGCAGGAGAGTCGAAAGAAAAGGACACGCGGGAGCCTCCGCAAGAATACGGACCGCGCTTGCACTTTGTCTTACTGCGAGCTGACCATATTCCTGGCGCTGCTCGGGGCTCAGACTCGTCACGTCCTTGCCGTACCACTCCGCTATGCCATAGCGTGCGGCTGCTAGCCGTGGCGGCCTTGGTTGACGGGCAGGACGAGGCATTCCGCAATTTTAGCTGGGAGGCCGTCGAAGTTGGGCATGAACCGTAGCGAGAACATGAAGCGCATTCGCAGCAAAGACACCCGGCCAGAATTAGTGGTGCGCCGGTTGCTCTATTCGCTCGGCTATCGATATCGCCTGCATCGGCATGGGCTTCCTGGACGCCCAGACTTGGTGTTCTATGGCCGCAAAAAGATCATCTTCGTGCATGGCTGCTATTGGCACGCACACGGATGCAAGCTCGCTCATACACCGAAGTCAAACACCGCTTACTGGTCCCCAAAGCTGCAGCGCAACATTGACCGGGATAAGCGGAATCGGGAGAAGCTTTCTGAATTTGGTTGGCAAACTTTGGTCATTTGGGAATGCGAGATCAAAGCGGGCGAGGTCCTTCAGAAGCGCCTTATAGACTTCTTGGGTGAGGCGTGTACTCACTGAAACGCTCCTTTCAGGCGAGTACACTGGCCTGAATGGTCCCTCTCACGCGTTCAACGCCTCAGAAGACATCTGTGGGGCGCTGTTTTGCCAGAATCCGGACTTTGCCCCTAGATACTTGGGGTGAGACACCCATTCTGGTTCGCACTTCCGCTCTTCATCGCCGGGCACCCCGCCTGGGCTTTCGTACTCCTTGTGCTCTGGGTCTTGCTTCCCTTCCGGTTTCGCAAAGGCAATTTGCGGTTCAGCATCGGCGACCGGAGGCCGTCTGATGCCAACAAAAAGTGACGGCCCTTTCGTCGCCTACTACCGCGTGTCAACAGAGCGCCAGGGCGAGAGCGGCCTTGGCCTGGAGGCGCAGCGTGAAGCCGTGACCCGTTTCCTTGGCTCCACTTCCCTGCTGGCCGAGTTCACCGAGATCGAATCTGGCAAGCGGCACACCAACCGCCCGGAGCTGCTGAAAGCCATCGAGGTGTGCCGCCGACAAAAGGCTACGCTCGTGATCGCCAAGTTGGATCGGCTGGCCCGCAACGTCCACTTCATCAGCGGGCTCATGGAGACGGGCGTGGAGTTTGTGGCTGCCGACATGCCCCAAGCCAACCGGCTCACCATCCACATCTTGGCGGCCTTTGCCGAGCATGAGCGTGAAGCCATCTCGCAACGGACCAAAGGAGCGCTCCAGGCAGCCCGCAAGCGCGGCACCCGGCTCGGCAATCCACGTTGGTCTGAATCCATCGCCCAGGCACGGCAGATCAAAGACCCCATCCCGCCCGCGCCGCAATTGATCGAGATGATGCGCCGGCACCGGGCCGAG
>CAXUNH010000135.1:0-9001 GCA_964252405.1 uncultured Acidobacteriaceae bacterium
GGCGGATCTGGACGCGCAGTACCGGCGTGCCGAGTTGGCGCTGGACGCGGAAGTCGCACAGGGCAAAGATGGCGAGAAGTTGGCGATCGTGATGGATATCGACGAGACGACGCTTTCAAGCTACTGCGAGATGCGACGCGAGGACTTCGGGTACATCGGCTCGCTGTTTAACGCATGGGTGGTGAGCCCGGAGGCGGCGGTGTCGATTCCGGGGGCGCTTCGGTTGTACAACAAGGCCAAAGCAGCGGGCGTGGCCGTGTTTTTCATTACGGGGCGGCCGGGCATGCCGGACGCCCCTGCGGCCGCGCATGGGCCGGATCAGACCGCGGCGACCGCGCGCAACCTAGAGGCGGCGGGCTTTCACGGCTGGGCCGGGCTGCAGTTGCGCAACGGGCCAGAGAATGGGATGACGACGATCGCGTATAAATCCGGCGAGCGGCAGCGGATTGTTGACCATGGGTACAGGATTTTGCTGAACGTGGGGGATCAGTGGAGCGATCTGCTGGGACCGGCGCGGGCGGAGGTCAGCGTGAAGCTGCCGAACCCGTTTTACTTTTTGCCGTAGACGCGGGTGGTTGTTGACTGAACGCAAGCAGCGAACGCTTGAACTGGGCTATAGGTCCTTCAAGAGTGCGCCGGGATCGATTTCCTTATGCCGGCTCACGTCTTTGACAACTTCGAGATGTGCCGGGCTTGAGGGGATTGTGCATCGGAATCCGCATTGAGTGAGGGAGGCTCCTGAGTCTTCAATCGAAGGTGATTCCCTGTCTGCCGAACGTAAGCGTGGCCCCAGTTTCGGACGAGATGGGCGCAAGCACCTGGCTGTCGATGTTTCTCGGCAGCTTCAAGCCACAGCCAGTACTTCGTCGCGGGTAAGGCGAAGAGGAATCCTTGTAGGAACCCCGGCGGGTTCGAAGTGACACCTGACGGCATCGAGAACCACCGCCCGAAGTTCCTGCCAGGAATCGCCCTACGTGCAGATGCTTTCTCCTACAGCTTTGGGCGGAGTAGCCTCCATCGTCTTCCTGCGCTGCTTCGAAGACATGCTCGCTCGTGTGAAGGATCGTGTCAGTCTCAGTTAGGAGATGACAGCCGCTCCGGCTTCGGCGACGGCCTGGTCCTGTTCGCCGCTGCCGCCGGAGACGCCGATGGCGCCAATGACCTTGTCGCCCTTCTTGATGGGCAGCCCTCCGGCAAAGATCATGACCTTTCCGTCGTTGGAGGTGTTGATCCCGAAGAACTGATCGCCGGACTGGGAGTTCTTGCCGAGGTCCTGGGTGGTGATGTTGAAGGCGCGGGAGGTCCAGGCCTTCTTCTGGGCGATGTCGACGGAGCCGAGCCAGGCGTTGGCCATGCGCTCGAACGCAAGCAGGTACCCTCCGGCGCAGACAACGGCGATGTTCATGGGCTGGCCGATGGCGACGGCTTTCTGGGTGGCGGCTGCGAGGATGCGACGGGCGTCTTCAAGATCGAGGGATTCGTGCGTGGTGCTCATGATGCTCCTTTGTGGCTGTGCCGAGGAGTTGGATGCGCATTCGGTCGTGGATCAGGCGATCTGCAGGTAGGTGGAGTACGGGGCGTCGCCCACGGCGAAGAATGGATGCAGGGCCAACCGGCCATCGGCGGTCCGCCATTCGGTGTCGTTGACGCGAGTGAGTTGCGCAAGGGCTTCACGGCTCAGGGTGGCAAAGCTCTCCGGCAGGAGGACCAGTGGGCCCCAGCAAACGGCTGCCAGGGAGGTCTGGGCGCCGCCGTCCGCAGGAAAGGGTTCCAAACGCAGCGAGGCAGGCAGCCGGAGTTCGACGCGGTCGCCGTCGCGCCAGGTGCGCGTGATCGTGGTGAAGCCCTGTTGCGCACGGACGGGCTGCGGGTGTCCGTTGATCCGTAGCGCAGGTTGCGCGCACCAGGCCGGGATCCGCAGGTGGAGGGAGAAGGCTGCGGGGAGGTCGGTTTCCAGATGGAAGGTGATCTGTTCGCCGAGCGGGTAGTTGCCCTGCTGCGTGAGGCGGCATTGCGCCCCGGCAGCCCCCCAGGTGATTGTGGACGGAAGATAGAGGTTGACCCACACGCCGAGAGAGGGCTCGGGATCGAGCAGGTAGGTGTTGATGCCGTAGTCGGCGGCCACCTGGGTGTAGGTGCCGGCGCAGCAGGGCCAGCGGTGTGCGGAGTAGACGCGTCGAGCGTTCTGGTTGAGGTCGGCGTAGTAGAAGGTGCGGCCGTCCGGTTGCAGCGGAAGCGCGCCGAACATGCTGTTGTAGAGGATGCGTTCGGCAGCGTCGCCGTAGCGGCCGTCCCGAGTGAGTTGCAGCAGATAACGGGAGAGTTTGAGGAAGGCGTACGTGCCGCAGGGCGTTTCGAAGCTGTTGTGGGTAGAGGACAGACTGGCGAGGAGCTTGCCGGAGCCCGGTTTTTCGAACATCTCGTCGGGAGCCCAGCCGCCTGTGGCATAGCTCTGCGCGGCGATCATGCCAAAGCCGTTCATGGCGGCGTCGAGGTAAAGGCCGTTGCCGTCAACCAGGAAAGCCTGCACGGCGGAGCAGAGCGCGTTGACGTGGCTGTAGCCGTGCAGACCGCCCAGGACGTTCTGGGCCCGGGCAAGGGGCTCGAAGAAGGAGTTGAGCGTGTAGGCCCGGGCCATGGCCGCATAGACGTCCCCCGCGCCGGCTTTGTAGAGCAGATAGAGGTTTTCAGGGAGCGTGTAGCTCTCGTCCCAGCTCCAGGAGACGTCTCGATCCTTCCGCCAGGAGCCGTGATTGTCGCGATCCAGCGCGGAGGGTGGGAGACTGGGCGAGGCACATTGGCGCACCTTATTCGCGATCGCGAGAGCGTCGGGTGCGTCGAGGCACGTATGCGCGTCGAGCAGGCCGCAGTTGAGTTTGTCGACGGTGTACGCGGGGAAGCGGGTTTTGTCGAAGAACTGCGGTGTGATGGCCTCGGAGAGCAGATGCTGGAGCCGGAGGGTTCGATTGCGCGCCCCGGCGTCGCCCGTCGCGGCGGCAAAGCGGGCCATGGCGGAGGTCCACTGGCCGAAGCAGTGGCCTGGGGCGAAGCCGGCGTCGCCGCCGCGCCAGTTATAGCTTGGCAAGTATTGGTACCAGCCGCCGAGGTCGCGCCCGGGCGCGTCCATGCCGCCCATGGCGCGGAAGGGCTTGAGCAGGGCATCCTCGTCGAAGGTGCTGAGGATCGCCTGGGCGTTCTCTTGCTGGCCCTTGGCGAGGCCGGCGGTGATGGCGACCTGGTCGTAACGCGGGGTGCGCAACGGAGTTCCCGCGGGTTGCCGCGGCGGCTGCGCAGGCAGGCGGGTTGCCAGGGCGGCACCGGTGGTCAGTTCGAGAAAGCGACGGCGATTGAGCGGCATGCACCGTCACTGTACCGCCGATCGAAAAGGGCTGTCCAAGCGCGTCGGATTCTGCGACCGGCCTCAGCGTCAGAGGAGGAAGCGCATCCAACGGGGGTGGGCTGCGTGGTACGAACGTGGCCCGCGATCCTTCCGGCGGAACGATCGCGTTCAGGAGCCGTGAATGCGCTTGTTGCTCTTCGTGGTGTCGCTACCCACGGGCCTGGTGGTCGTTGGCTGCCTTGCATTGTTGTTTGTGGCTGCGCTTTTTCTTGCGGGCATTTTTGGGCCGGTGCCGCGGTATGCCATCCGCTCCGGACAGGTCTTGGCGGAGAACGGCTCCGAAGAGTTCCTGAACATGCTGGAAGCCCTGACCGACGCCAAGGTGAACCGGACCGGGAGGCTGGAGGTGCTGACCAATGGCTCGTCCTTTTATCCGGCGGCACTGGCGGCGATACGGGGAGCGACGCGGAGCCTATGCCTGGAGGCGTACATCTTCCAGCGTAGCGAGATCGCCGACCAGTACCTGCAGGCGATGACGGAACGGGCGCGCGCCGGCGTGCAGGTCAACGTGGTGGTAGACGCCTTTGGCAGCTTTCGCGCGAACGCGGCGTTTTTCAAGCCGCTGCTGGAGGCTGGCGGGAAGGTGGCGTGGTACAACCGGCCGCGGTGGTACAGCCTTTCGCGGATCGACAACCGTACCCACCGCGAGTTGCTGATCGTGGATGGGCGCGTGGGTTTCATCGGCGGCGCGGGCGTGGCGGACCAGTGGTTCAAGGGCGTTGGCGACAGTCCGCGGTGGCGCGACACGACCGTGCGCGTGGAGGGAGAGGCTGTGCCGAACCTGCAGGCGACGTTTGCCGAGAACTGGCTGGCGTCGTTTGGCGAGTTGTTGGTGGGAGAGGAGTACTTTCCGCCGATCCGGTGCGAAGACCGCCTGGCGGCGATCGTGGTCAACAGTACACCCACCCCCGGCGGGTCCACGCGGGCGCGGGTGTTGTTCCAGATGCTGCTGGCCTCGGCAAAGCACAGTATCTCCATTACGACGCCGTACTTCCTGCCGGACAAGGGTCTTGTGGGTGAGCTCTGTCACGCGGTGAAGCGCGGGGTGCGCGTGCGCATCCTGGTGCCAGGGCGGAAGGCCGACCATGTGCTTACGCGCAGCACCAGCCGTGGCGGCTACGGCCCGTTGCTGAAGGCCGGTGCGGAGGTGTTCGAGTATCAGCCGTCGATGATCCACGCCAAGGTGCTGGTGGTGGATGGACTGTGGGCAGTGGTGGGCTCGACGAACTTTGACAACCGGTCGTTTGGGATCAACGACGAGGTGAACCTGGCGGTGCGGGACGAGGCGGTGGCGGCTCGGTTGGAGCGCGATACCGCTGATGATTTGGCGGACAGCCGGCGGGTCTCGTTGAACGAATGGGAGCATCGGCCCCTCAGCGAGCGGGCGCCGGAGATGCTGGGCTGGATCTTCGAGCGGCAGCAGTGAAAGAGTGGCGAGTTGTGCATGAGGTCCCATGGGTGATGGGCAGCAGTTGAGGGTCGCAACGTACAACATCCACAAATGCCGGGGCTTTGACCGGCGTACTGTGCCGGAGCGCATTGTGGATGTCTTGCGCGAGCTGCACGCCGACGTTCTGTGCCTGCAGGAGGTCGTCAACGCGCCGGAGGGGTCGCGGATCTTCGATCAGGCCGGTGAGATTGCGCGGTCACTGCCAGGGTACGAGTGGAGCTTTGGTGCCACGCGACCGCTTCGGGGTGGGACCTACGGCAACATGACGCTGAGCCGGATGCCAGTGCTGGCATATAAGAGCGTCGACATTACGCAGAAGCGCGAACCGCGGGGCGTGTTGCAGACGGACCTCTCGCTGGGGGAGTTGCCGGTGCTGCACCTCTTCAATGTGCACCTGGGCACAGGATTCATGGAACGGCGGGCTCAGGCGGCACGGTTGATGAGCGAAGACGTGCTGGCGCAACCCGGATTGCACGGGCCGCGCCTGGTGCTCGGGGACTTTAACGAGTGGACAGAGGGGCTGACCACCCGGCTAATGCGGGATAGCTTTCAGACCTTCAAGCCGCGGCATGCCATGCATTTCCCGAAAACGTACCCGGGGATGTTGCCTCTGGTGACGCTGGACCACTGCTATTACGAGGCGCCTTTGGAGCTGGTGGGGACAGAGGTCTGGCGGACCCGGACGGCGTTGGTGGCCTCGGATCACCTGCCGTTGGTGGCGGACTTCCGCGTCGGCGATCACCTACAGCCGGATGGTTGACTTCCCGGGCCGGGTGGAACAGAGTGGTGAAGTTCCGAGGAAACGCGGGACCTAACCCACAAAGACCTTTTCGGCGATCCTGCAGGTGAGGGACCGATCAGGCGGAGATCCTCCCATGCCGAATGCCAAGACACAGCATGCCGCAACGTCAGGCCAGAAGTTGGCGACAGACAAAGTCAATTCAGGTAAGTCGAAGTCCGGTCCGACAACAGGCACAACCATTCAGAAGCTGAACTCCCCGATAAAACCGGGAGATTAGCCAAGAAGGGCGGGCTGCAGGGAAGCGCACAGCTCCTTAGCGCCGGAAGAAGTCTTTCACTTGCTGCACAAAGGCGTCGCGGCCGATGTCGCTGATGGCCTCGGTGAGCGGCAGTTGTTTGGGGCAGGCCTGGACGCAGTTCTGGGCGAAGCTGCACTCCTGGACACCGCCGTCGCCGGCGAGTGCGCGGAGACGCTCTTCCTTGAGGACCGAGCCGGCGGGGTCCATGTTGAAGAGCTTGGCTTGCGCGATGGTGGCGGCGCCGACAAAGCCTGTGGCGTCGTTGAACTGCGGGCAGACCTCCATGCAGATGGTGCAGGAGATGCAGTTGGAGAGCGGGTAGCGCTGTTCCTGGATTTGAGGAGCCTGGCGCGGCCCGGGGCCGAGGTCGTAGCTGCCGTCGATCGGTACCCAGGCCTTGACCTTCTTCAGGTTCTCGAAAAGGACGGAGCGGTCGACGGCGAGGTCGCGGACGACGGGGAACTTGCTCAGCGGGGCGAGGGTGATGGTGTTGTCTGCGCCGAGCAGCTTGTCGACCAGGGCGGAGCACGCCATCATGGCGCGGCCGTTGATGCGCATGGCGCAGCTGCCGCAGATCTCTTCGAGGCAGTTTGCGTCGTAGGCGATGGCGGTGGACTGCCGGCCGTCGGCGGTGACGGGGTTGAGGGCGATCTCGCCGAGCACCGAGGTGACGTTCATGTTGGGGCGGTACGGGATCGCGAAGCTTTCCGTGCGCGCGGGGGCGTCGGGCGTGGCCTGGCGGGTGACTTTGACGGTGAAGGTGCGGGCGGAGGCGGGGTGACCGGGTGATGTGACCTCGGCGGCGACGTTTTTGGTGGGGACTTCAACTGCGGTTGCCATGGTTCTCCTCTTCCTCCTCGCGAGCGTGCACCTGGCCGAAGCGGTCGGTCCCTGAGTGCAGCCCTTGGTTGCGTAGTGCCTGGCGGCGGCCGTCGCTTCGTGAGCTCCATGTGCCGTAGAGCACAGAGGCACCATAGAACAGGACGGCCACGAGAGTCAGGATGATGGCGATGGTCGTGTAACTCATGCTCACCATGGCTGCTCCGCTGCCGGCAGGCTGGGAGAGGAAGTCGGTCCCTTAGTCGATGTTGGGACCCTTGCTCTCGATCGCCTGCCGTGCCGCTGCGATGCCGGCCTCTTTGCTGGCCGGGTTGTCCCCTACAAGTTGCCGCTGCTTCTTCTTCGAAGCCCGGTTGTACACGATCATGCCGATGATGACGCAGAGGAACGCGAAGATCATGGCCGGGTACAGGATGTGCTTCAGGTTGTCAGGACCAATGCCGTTCATAGTGTGTGTGATGGCGGCAGTGGGCCCAAGGGTAGCTATGGCTTGGACGGTTAGGCCGCGGCGTCGTACCTCCGCGGCCGAGGCGTGATGAACTGGGTGTCGACTTCTTCGTACTCGATCTTGGGTGCGCCGTCGACGAAGGTAGCTTTGGTGGTTTTGAGGAACTGGTCGTCGTTGCGGTCGGGGAAGTCGGGCTTGTAGTGCGCGCCACGGGATTCGTCGCGCAGGGCGGCGCCCTGGACGACGACGCGGCTGAGGTGGAGCATGTTGCCGAGCTGGCGGGCAAAGGCGAAGCTGGTGTTGGCCCACTGGCTCTTGTCGGAGAGGTTGATGTTGCGGAAGCGGTCTTGCAGTTCCACGATCTTGGCGTCGGCTTCGGCGAGGCCGTTGTTAAAGCGAATGATGGTGGCGTGGCGGGTCATGGTGTCGCCGAGCTCGCGCCAGAGGCGGAACGGGTTTTCGGTGCCCTGGTTGTTGAGCAGGCCGTTGTTGAGCTCGGTCTGGCGCTGGATTTCTGCGGCGTGGCCGCCGTCGCCGGCTTGCGGGGCGAGGGCCTTGGCGTATTCGATGGCGCAGGGGCCGGCGACGAAGCCGCCGTAGATGCAGCTGAGGAGGGAATTGGCGCCGAGGCGATTGGCGCCGTGGATGGAGTAGTCGGCCTCGCCGGCGGCGAAGATGCCGGGGACGTTGGTCTGCTGGTTGTTGTCGACCCAGAGGCCGCCCATGGTGTAGTGCATGCCGGGGAAAATCTTCATGGGCACCTTGCGCGGGTCGTCGCCGACGAACTTCTCGTAGATTTCCAGGATGCCTTCGAGCTTGTGCTGGCGGGCGGGCGGCAGGTGCGAGATGTCGAGGTAGACCATCGGCTGGCCGTCGATGCCGAGGTTTTCCTGGTAGACGATGCGGTGAATGGCCCGTGAAGCGATGTCGCGGGGGACGAGGTTGCCGTACTTGGGGTACCACTCCTCGAGGAAGTAGAAGCGTTCCGGCTCGGGGATGGACTGGGCGGCGCGCTTTTCCTTCGGGTCGCGCGGGACCCAAACGCGGCCGCCTTCGCCGCGTGCGGATTCCGACATCAGGCGGAGCTTGTCTTCACCGGGGATGGCGGTGGGGTGGACCTGGATGAACTCACCATTCGCGTAGGCGACGCCCTGCTGGTAGACCGCGGACTGGGCGGAGCCGGTGCAGACGACGGAGTTGGTGGACTTGCCGAAGATGGCGCCGATGCCGCCAGTGGCGAGGATGATCGCGTCCGCGGGGAAGGTGCGGACCTCCATGGAGCGGAGATCCATGGCACAGATGCCGCGGCAGGCGCCGTTGTCGTCGAGGACGGAGGAGAGGAACTCCCAGCCTTCGTATTTCTGGACCTTGCCTTCGGACTCGTAGCGGCGGACCTGCTCGTCGAGTGCGTAGAGACGTTGCTGGCCGGGGGGGGCGCCCGGGAAGGCGGGGCGGTGGTAGAGCGGGCCGCCGATGCGGCGGAAGTCGAGCAGGCCTTCGGGGGGGCGGTTGAACGGCACGCCCATGCGGTCGAGGAGGTCGATGATGGCGGGACCCTGCGCGGTCATCTGCTTGACGGGGGTCTGGTTGGCGAGGAAGTCGCCGCCATAGATGGTGTCGTCGAAGTGCTTGAGCACGTCGTCGCCTTCGCCCTTGAGGTTCTTGGCGGCGTTGATGCCGCCCTGGGCGCAGACTGAGTGCGAGCGCTTGACCGGGACGATGGAGAAGAGGTCGACGTTGCCGCCCTTTTCCGCGATCTTGATGACGGCGGAGAGACCGGCGAGGCCTCCGCCTACGACGATGATGCGTGGTGTTGCTGCCAT
>CAXUNH010000136.1:0-8840 GCA_964252405.1 uncultured Acidobacteriaceae bacterium
CTTCTCGACACCGCCCTGGCTGCCCAGCTTCCGCCAGACCTCCGCCTGCAGCCCCTGGCGCAAAGCCGAGACCAAACCCTCGCCATCCTCACCTCCACGACGGGGAACCCGCGAGCCCGCTGACCCGTTGTTGACCCCAAACCCCGCCTCGGATAAACTAATGTAGTTTGGCAAAGCAGTCCGTGCATGGATTGCGAAGACCGAAGCCGTTCCGCGCGACTTGCTTTCTCCGCGACAGGGCTTCGGGGGGCAAAACCCACCAGCACAAGATTCGAAGAGAAGCGCTTCCGCGCCAGCTACCAAGGCGCGAGCGGTTGAGGTTGGCATCATGTACGCAGTCATTCGCACCGGCGGCAAGCAATACCGCGTCGCTCCCGGCGACACCCTGAAGGTGGAAACCGCCGCCCACGAAAACGGTACCCTGGAGTTCTCCGACGTCCTCGCCGTCTCCGGTGAAGAGGGCAAGTTCGAGGGCGACCTCAACGGCGCCAAGGTGCTCGCCAGCGTCGTCGGCGAAGGCCGCGGCGAAAAAATCCTGGTCTTCCACTTCAAGCGCAAAAAGCAATACAAAAAGATGCAGGGCCACCGTCAGAACTTCCTGGAAGTCAAAATCAACGCCATCCAGGTCGGCGGCCGCACCTTTGAGGCCCAGGCCCAGTAAGCCTGCCTGGTATCGTTCGCCTTTCCGGTTGTCACACCGAGCGCACTGAAGAATCTGCTGTTCGCCCGGTGTGCGCCAAGGCCAAGCATCACCCAAACACCCCGCGGCCCGCGGCCGCCACATGAGGCAAAGCAATGGCACATAAAAAAGGTCTAGGCAGCTCCAAAAACGGCCGCGACTCCAACGCACAACGGCTCGGCGTCAAGCGCTTCGGCGGCCAGCTCGTCACCGGCGGCTCCATCCTCGTCCGCCAGCGCGGCACCCCGCTCAAGGCCGGCAAGAACGTCGGCCGCGGCTCCGACGACACCCTCTTCGCCAAAATCGACGGCATCGTCAAGTTCGCCGACCGCGGCCAGCTCGGCCGCTTCGTCTCCATCGAGCCGGTAGCCACCACCACCGCCGCCTAACCCCTTCGGGCCCAGCCGGACTGGCACAAGAAGGCCTCGCGCGAGCGAGGCCTTCTTGTCTCTCTCCGCAGCCTGTGTACACTTTGCTCAGGACACGACCGATGCAGCCCTTTCTCCTCGAAAAGCAGGCCTCGATCGCAGACATCTGCCGCAAACACCACGTCCAGCGCCTCTTCGTCTTCGGCTCCGCCGCCCGCGACGACTTCGACCCGGCGCGGAGCGATGTGGATTTCCTCGTCGAGTTCAAACCCGGATACACCCCAAAATCCAGTTGGCTCAAACTAGACATGGAAGGTGAGTTAGAGGAA
The DNA here is from genome assembly GCA_964252405.1 of uncultured Acidobacteriaceae bacterium. Taxonomy (GTDB): domain Bacteria; phylum Acidobacteriota; class Terriglobia; order Terriglobales; family Acidobacteriaceae; genus Granulicella. The sequence continues at coordinate 1,377 of CAXUNH010000136.1, forward strand.
GTACTACAACGCAGAATCGACCTTCTTACCTCAAGCTCTCTGCGGAATCCGTATCTCGTCCGTCAGATTCAATCGGAACGGCAGGCCCTTTATGGCTCGTAACGTCGAGATCTACTTGTGGGATGTCGCAACAGCCGTAGCGGATACTCAGTCCTTCACCCGTGGCTTAACGCTTGAGACCTTCAAGGCGAATCCGCTTGTCACCGCTGCGGTCGAACGGAAGTTCGAGATCATCGGAGAAGCATTGAAACAAATGGAGGCGTACTTCCCGGGCAGTACCAGCTCGCTTCCCAAGGTCAAGCAAGCAATCGGAATGCGAGATCGGCTCGCCCATGGATATTTCACCACCAATCTCGATGTTCTCTGGAGTGCAATTAAAGAAGAGCTTCCCGAACTGAAAGTGGAAGTCGAGCGAGCGCTGGCTCAAGCGCCTGTGTCGGATACAAGCTCATCGAAGAGCTGACCTACAGCGGCCAGCTTCTCCGCTCGATATTGAACACATCCCGCGTGGTGCAATAGCCACCTCCGCCATGCATGCGCCCGATCAGCCGGAGTTGCGCAGGATCGATATGCAGGCGGTCCAGGTCCTCAAACGCCGCGGTCCGCACGTGCACGTACACAATTCTGCCCAGCAGGATCGTGCTCGAGCCGCCCGGCTGTAGCGTCTCGAACAGCCGGCATTCCAACGCCACCGGCGACCCCGCAATCCGCGGTACATCGACCACCTGCGACGGAAGCAGCGCGAGCTCTGCCAGCTCGGTCTCGTTCGTGCCTCTTGGCGCGTTGGTGGCGGTTGTATTCATCGCCTCCGCGAGCTCCTCAGGCACCATGTTCACCACGAACTCACCGCGCTCACGAATGAACGCCAAAGTATCTTTCCCCTCGCGGTCCGGCGCGGCGGAAAAGCTGATGGCCACCAGCGGCGGGTCTGACGAAATGATGTTGAAGAACGAAAACGGCGCCGCATTCAGCTCGCCGGCCGCGCTCTTGCTCACCACCCAGGCAATCGGCCGCGGCAAAATGACGGACGCCAGCAACTTGTACGCATCACTCCTTGACATCGCCTGCAGGTCGAACTGCGAAAAACTATCCCCAACCCCGGCCTGCACTGCGCTTGCTGAACTCGCCTCACCACTCATATCAGGTTGGATGGCCCGCTCCACGCGCGCGACTCCGCAACGGCTCACTTGCACACCGTACTCAGCTCCGGCGGCATGGGCACACCCTTCGGCCACTCCTTCACGCCCTTGGCCTTTGCAGCGGCCTCCAGGCTGTCCGGTTCACCCGGCAAGCTCAGGTCCAGGTCATTCGCGTAGAACGGATTGCTTTCCGCCTGCTGTAATGAAACAAAGCGGAACCCGGCTTCCTTGTAAGCCTTCAGGAGTTGCGGCAGCAGCTCCGCGTCGATCGCTCCGATGTGCATCAGGAGCACAAACGGAATCTGATGTCCCAAAGCTGCCTGGGCCAGCGCCTGGCGATACCGCGCGTCGTCCTTGGCAGCTTCCAGATAACTTTTCTCCAAGCGGAAAATTGCCTCCGTGTCGCCCTTCGCGACACAGCGCGCATACGGCTCATTCCACGCATAATCCCCAAAGCTCATCGTCACCGCGGCAATGCGGTACCCATGCTCCCTCAAGAACAACCGCGCCGCCACTCGCTTCTCCGCCGAGTCACCCTCGGACAAGAAGGGAAACCGCAACCAGCGCCAGTCATCCCTTGGCCGGCTGTACCTCTCCAGTACCGGCTCGTCCCGGAGCACATCGGCCTCGGGCGTGTCTTATTCAGGTCCATGTGCGACCACGTATGGTTCCCCAGCGGATTGCCCGCCGCCCGCCACGCCTCCAGCACGCCCCTCGACACCCGCGGCTTCATCCTCAAACCGTTTCCCGTTCACAAAGCCATACGTCGGCGGAACACCCGCGTCCTGCAACGCCCGAATCACCCTTTGTGCTATCTCCAGCCGCGTCGTTCCCTTCGGCAAAGAACTATGCGCGGGCAGATCGTCGAACGTAATTGCAATCGCCTGCGCACCGGCCTTGTTCCCCAACCAGCCACTCTGCAGCGCAAGCAACATCGCAAGCAGCCACCCTCCGAGCAACCCGTGCCTGACCCGAAATCGCATACACCTCCCTTATCGGCAGGGAACCGCAGACCTTTAGCTGAAACTCAACGATTCGCAATCCCGACGCGAAACGGAGGCTTGCTCGCCTCGTCCGGCTCCTGCACAAAGGTCTCACTTGTCTTCGCCGGCTCATACCCCCGCCACAGCCAGGTCATCTCCTCCGCAAACTCGGCCCCACCCTCACCCGCCGTGTGCGGCCCCTGCCCGAAGCTGAAATGGAAGTCATAGCCCTTCAACTTCAGCGCATTCGCCATCCGCAGATTCGCCAGCGGCCACGATCCATACCCAGGATTCTCCTGATCGTTCGCCCCATCCTGCAGCCATACGCGCAGGTTCCGGTGAGGCTCCCGCAGAATCTTCTCCGGGTAGTCCTGCCCACCGTCCGCCACCGCCGGATCCTCATGCCACTGTATCGCCGTAAACGACCCAATCCACGAGATCACGCGCCCAAACTGATCCGGCATCTGCCAGGCTGCATTGAACGAACAGATCCCGCCCGAACTCAACCCCGTGATCGCCCGCGAATACGCATCCGGCCGCAAGGGGTACGTCTTGCCCACCTCGGCCAACAACTCATCCCGCAGGAAACGGTCATACCGGTCGCTCACGGTGTCGTACTCGGTCGACCGCATCGAATCCCGCAGAGACCGCCCCCACTTCCTCCCATACGCCTCAACAAACTGGTAAGTAGCCGTCCCCGGCGACCCCGCAATGTCTCCCGGATTCGTAAACACCGCGATCATCACCGGGATCTTGCCCTCGGCAATCAGGTTGTCGATCACATTCAGCGCCGGATGGTCGCCATCCCGCTTCGCATACCCCTCGCCATCCTGAAACACCATCACCGGCGCGGGCTTCTTCGGGTCATACTGCGCCGGCACATACACCCAGTAGTCGCTCACCATGCCGTCATACACCGCGCTGCGAATGGTCTTCCGTTCTGACAACGTCCCCGCCGGCACGCCCGGCTTCGGCAACGCCTCGCCCGTCAACACCGGCGGCGCCGGCGCAGGCCCCGAGTTCGGTCCTCCCGGGCGGTTCGCTGCCGGTGGCGCCGGGGCTGGCGTCGCGCTCCCCTGTTGCGCAGCCACGGGTAACGGCATAGCCAGCACCGCTGAAGCCCCAAAACCACAAACAGCTCCCAACCGCATCCACGTCGTCATCAGGTGTCTCCCAGCAGGCGCCACTTGCACGTATCACCACAACACGACTTCGCCCACTTTGTCACCCTAACCACCCAGCGCGAAATTTGCCCTTGCATATCTACTGTATTAGGCGTATTAGTACACCTGTGATCCCGTTTCGCGTGCAGTTCCAACCCGGCGCACCCCTTGCCGACCAGGTGGTCTACGCCGCCAAGCGCGCCATGATCGCCGGCCAACTACGTCCCGGCGATGCCTTCCCTTCCGTCCGCGCGCTCTCCCGCGAGCTCAAGATCAATCCCAACACCGCCCACAAAGTCATCGCCGCTCTCATCGCGGAAGGCCTGCTGCACACCCAGCCCGGCATCGGCACGGCCGTCGCCCCGCTCCCGGACAGCACCCGCCGCGAGCGTACGGCCCTCCTCGGCCCGCAGCTTGAAGAGTTGGTGGTCGAAGCCAAACGCGTCGGCATCAAGCTCGACGCATTGCAGGACGCCGTCGCCCAGCACTGGAACCGCCTCAGCCCCGCCCCGCAGCCCACACGCAAACCCATCCGCGAGGACAACCAGGCATGACCCCCGCCACCACCGGAACACTCAACCCGCAGCCCACGCCCGTCGCCACCCGTGACCTCACCGTCCGCTTCGGCCGCCAAACAGCTCTCAGGGAACTCGGGCTGACGGTTCCCGCGGGATCCATCTTCGCGCTCCTCGGCCCCAACGGCGCGGGCAAGACGACGCTCATCAAAACGCTGCTCAACCTGCGCCGCCCCACTGGCGGCAGCGCCCATGTTCTCGGCCTGCCCAGCACCAGCCTTCGCGGCCAGGCCCTTCAGTGTATCGGCTACGTCTCTGAGAATCAGGAACTACCCGGCTGGATGACCCTGGACACCTTCCTCGCCTACCTCCGTCCTTTCTATCCCACCTGGGATAGCGATCTCGAACGCACACTGCTCGCGCAGTTCCGCCTCCCAACGGGCCGCAAGCTCAAGGGAATGTCCCGCGGTCAGCAGATGAAGGCTTCACTCCTAGCCGCCCTCGCGTACCGCCCCTCGCTGCTCATCCTCGATGAGCCCTTCTCCGGCCTGGACCCACTCGCTCGCGACGAATTCGTCGAAGGTCTGCTCGATCAGGCCGCCTCCACCGACGCCACGCACCCCATGACCGTCCTCATCTCCTCACACGACCTCGCTGAGATCGAATTGTTCGCGACCCACATCGCCTACCTCGACGGTGGCCGTCTGCTCTTCGCCGAAGAAATCGCCACGCTCACGGACCGCTTTCGCGACGTCACCGTGGTCCTCGACGCCTCAGCCCAAACCACAACGACCGTGCCCAGTCCACCCACGTCCTGGCTCCTCCCCGAACAATCCGCCTCCACCCTGCGCTTCATCCACTCGCAAGCGAGCGCCGAGTCTTTGGAGCAACAAATCACCACGCTGCTACCGCACGCCACCGCCATCAGCGCTGAACCCATGTCCCTTCGAGCCATCTTCCTCGCCCTTGCCCGCTCCGGTAGCGCCACATCCACCCTCAAGGGAGGCCGCGCATGAAGCTTCTCCGGCATATCCTTCGCAAAGACATCCGCCACTTCTATCCCGAAATCCTCCTCCACCTCGCATTGCTCCTGACGTTTGCCTTTGAGACCTCGTACGGCCCGAGCCACATCGACGACGTCGCGTCCTCCATGTCGCGCGTGGTGCTCCGTTTCCTCATCCCCGTCGTGTGGCTCATCATGATCTCGCGCCTCCTTCACGACGAGACGCTGGTCGGCGACCGGCAGTTCTGGATCACACGACCGTATCCGTGGACCACCTTGCTGCTCGAAAAGGCCGTCTTTCTGATTGCCTTTCTGCACTTGCCTTTGCTGCTGCTGCAGATGTATCTGCTCCATCGCGCCGGTTTTCCGATCGCCCCCTCCATCGCTCATCTCTTCGCCTTCCAGCTTTGGGTCGCAGCGTTTTTCGATCTCCCCTTCGTCGCTATCGGCGTGCTCACCCCAACGCTGACGGCCCATATGCTCAGCGTCCTTGGCGGCCTTGTGTACCTCATCGCGCTCCTGGCTGTCGGCAATCAAGTGTTGGGGCAACGCATGTCTCCGCCCCTGCTCGACTGGATCACGGTAGCCATCGCGCTCCTCAGCCCTCTCCTTGTCATTCTCCTGATGTACGCCCGGCGCCGGGCAGGCCTTCGCTGGTTGCTGATCGGCCTTCCACCGGCCTTACTGCTGTTGTGGCTGTGCGCACCGGCCGCACTCATCATCCATCACGCCTACGCGGCAACGCCTGCCGAAGACCAGCTCACCTTCGTTTCGGACGCAAAGGAACAACAGGGAGCCGAGGGTACGCCGACAGTGACGGAGGACAAGGATGTTCTCGTGGATCTGCCTTTGCGCTTTCAGGCCGCCCGCGGGGGCGAGCTTGCCCTGCGGCAGGGTACCCAGATCACGCTTCGCTCTGCGGATGGCTATCGTTGGTCCTCCGAGTTCGAGAACGCGTCGAATTGGTCTCGCTCCGGGGAAACATCCCGGATCGGTCTGCGGGTGCCTCTCTCCGTCTATGCGCGCCTCGCGGATGGACCCGTACGCCTCGATCTTCACATCGTTGGCCAGACCTTCCTCGAAGGCCCGGAACAAACCGTCGTGATGCCGGCATCCGGTCCGTTCACTGTGCCGTTTGCCGGCCTTTGCAACACCAACTGGAGCCGCGACGCACTCCGGTGCGAGTCCCCTCTGTGGGTGCCCGCCGCTGCGGATACCACGTTTGAAGTGCAAAACGCTCCTTGTGGCACGCCAGGCGTAACAAGCGTTGAACCAAGGCCGCTCTCCGGCGGGACCGGCAGCCTGCACGTCGATCTTGACCCCGTGTACACCCAGGACATCGGCATGTGGCAGGACCATGACGATCCGGGTGCGCGCCACGACCGTTTCCTCTGCCCCGGAGCCGGTATCCGCATCGCTCCGCTAACACCTGGCCGCCGCGAAGAATGGACGGTATCACAGCCAAACGTCCGCCTTTCGCTCTATGTCCTCAAAACCACGACAGCACACGGCGTTCACGGCACGGCTGGTCCGATCGTAGGCATCACGCGGCCGTAAACCGCACCGGGCACGTCAGTCTGAGAGCTCCTTCGCCGCCGTTAGCTGAAAGCTGCCCTCCACACCCGACGGCTTCGCCAGGCCCTCACGCCCAACGGGCTGCCCACCGCCCACCCAGAACCGCACCGTCCCGGGCACGACGGCCCGCTTGCCCTGCGCGTCCACGGTGCTCAAATCGCGATCGCTCAGTTCGAAGTCAAACTCAGTGACCTGTCCCGGCCCAAGACGGATCCGCCGAAAGCCATGCAGTTCACGCAAGGGCGCACCTTCGACGCCCTCGTGCGTAAGGCAGGGCTGCGGCTCAGCGCCTCTCGTGGCGCGGATTCGGTCGAGGCGATTTGCGCAATCAGCCTACATGAAGGCACGACCGTACCCACAATTGCCTCGCAGAACTCCCACCCGCCAAATTGCGTACTCCCCAACAAGCAAGGTACGGTGGAGCCGGTGGCCCCTCTCTCATTCTCGCGTCTCTTCGGCACCTCCGGCCGCCGCGCCGTCGAAACCATCACGCCGCGCCGCACCTTCAACGATGTCATCCTGCCGCCCGCCACCCGCCGCGCACTGGAGACGGCACTCGCCCAGGTCACGCAGCACGATCTCATCTTCCGCGGCTGGGGTCTCGGCGAACGCCACACCACCGGCCTCGGCCTCGCGTTCAACTTCGCCGGCCCGCCGGGCACCGGCAAAACCATCTGCGCCGAGGCCATCGCTCAGTCGCTGGCCCGTCCCCTGCTCGTCGTCCGCTACGCCGAACTCGAATCCATGTGGATGGGCGAAACCGCGAAAAATGTCGCCGCCATCTTCCGCACCGCGCGCGAGGAAGAAGCTGTCCTCTTCTTCGACGAAGCCGACGCCATCGCTGCCCGCCGCTCCACCTCCGTCGACTCCGGCGCCCAGCGCGAATCCAACAGCGTCGTCAACGTCCTCCTGCAGGAACTCGATCGCTACACCGGCGTCGTCATCTTCGCCACCAATCTCGCCGCCAACTTCGACCCCGCCTTCGAGCGCCGCATCCGCACCCACGTTCTTTTCGAGCTGCCCGGCGAACCCGAACGCGTCCGCATCTGGAAGGTCCAGCTTCATCCCACCCGCACCCCGCTCGCC
>CAXUNH010000137.1:0-8802 GCA_964252405.1 uncultured Acidobacteriaceae bacterium
TGCGAAAACCTTAGGTTCAGACCTCTTCTGCTTTCGTGGCACGGGTTGTTGGGGTGAAGGACCCGTGCCCCGTGCCTACCAGCGTGCGCGGGCGGGATGCCAGGCCAGGCCCTCTGATCGTGTCCTGGTGAGTTTGGCGAGGTGCATGTCCGCCAGGCGCTGACGCCGGCTTTCAACCGCGGTAAGCCAGAGTTCCAGGGCGAGAGGCGAGAGGATGACCAGGGCGACGCCGAGCACGAGGGAAAGTGAGTACATGGTGTGATCTCCGCGGGCTCCGTTGGCCTCCAGCGAAGCCATTCGGCTGGGGCCCCGTTTTCCGCCTGCAAGATCAATATCGGCAGGAGGGAGCAGAACTTCACTCCCTCTTGCGCGGCGTACACCGGAGTAACTACCGCGGTTGGGTCATTGAGGCCTTTTCCAGCACGTCGGCGGAGCGGTCGAGAGCGGCGGTGAGGGCGTCCAGTTGAGCCTGGGTTCGTGCGGAATCCTCAGCATCGATGCCTTCATTCACGCCGGGGATGACAACCGCGGCGTAGCCGGTGTATTCGCCGGGGGCGTAGACCGTGTGTTTGAACCAGGGACGCTTGGGAAGGCCGGCGTCGTTGAGGAGTGCGGTCTCTGCGTCCCGTAATGCGACATTGAGGGCCTTTAATTGGTCCGGAGCGGCTGCAGAACCGTGTGCCGAGAGCGCGGTCTGTGTCGAATAGATACGGTCGCCCGCGGCCTGGAACCGGGCGGCGGCCTTTGTGGCGGGGTCGAAGCTGGCGGTCACCTTGGCTTCGGTCGCGCGCTTCTGGGCGGCGGTGATGTAGTCGGTCACTTCGCGAGCGTAGGCGCGGTAGTCGTACGGCAGGACATCGGTATCGGCCATGTGCAGGATTTCGAGGCCGAAGACGCGGGCCATCTGCTGCTCGTAGACGAAGGTGGGGTCGGCGTTGCGGATGAACCAGTTGTAGTTGTCGAAGACGGAGTGGTAGACGCCATAGGGACCGTCGGAGCCGATATCCGTGGAGGGCACGCCGAGGTGCTGGATGAAGGGGGTGTAGTCGGAGCCGGATCCGAGGTCGCCTACGCGGACGTCGGCGGCTTTGGCGGGGGAGTTGGAGGCAGCGGTGAAGGGGTTTGCGGGGGCGTTGCGACGGCCGCGGCTTTCTGCCTGGTCCTTCTTCCATTGGTCGTAGACGGTGCCGGTGCCTTTGGCGGCGGGGACCTCGCGGCTAATTTCGCGTATGAATTCCTTGAGCGAGGGCACGGCGGAGCCGCCGAAGTTGGGGCCAGAGACGGCGACGTCGGTGTTGAAGTAGGCGACGGCGTGGGCCAGGTGGTTGGCCTTGTCTTCGGCCCACTCGGTGGAGCCCATGAGGCCTTCTTCTTCGGCGTCCCAGGAGCAGAGGACGATGCGCCGCTTGGGCTTCCAGCCCTGCTTCAGAAGCTCGCCCAGGCCGTGCGCGGTTTCGAGCATGGCCGCAGTGCCGGAGTTGGGGTCGACGGCCCCGTAGACCCAGGCGTCGCGATGATTGCCGGCGACGACCCAGGCGTTGGGGTCTTCCTTGCTGGCGGGGTCGGGGTCGATAGTGCCGGTGACATCCCATATGGTGCGGAGGGCGTAGTCCTGTTTGAGGTCCATGTGGACCTTCACCGCGCCCGTGCCGCCGAGGTGATACGCGAAGGGGAGACCGCCCTGCCACTCGTGCGGGACGTTCGGTCCTTCCAGGGCTTCCAGGATGGGTGCCGCGTCTTTGTAGCTGAGCGGATTGACCGGAATGGACGGCTGGTTCATCTTTGCCGGATCGGTGATGCGCTTTGAGTCGGGCAGATCCCGCGTGGAGGCGATGCCGGGGGTTTCCGGGTCGCCGGGGTAGAGCGGGAGGAACTGGACAGAGCCGCGCTGGACGGCGGAGTCCGGGCGGTAGGGGCCGCGGGGGTACTTGTCGCCGCGGTCGTAGCCGTCATCGAAGGGATCGGAGAAGATGATGACGCCGGCGGCGCCGCGTCCCTGGGCGATGTAGGCCTTCACGCCGCGGAAGTTCTGGCCGTAGCGGACCAGGACGATCTTGCCCTTGATGTCGACGCCGAGTTTGGCCAACTGCTTGAAGTCGTCGAGGGTGCCGTAGTTGGCGTAGACGGCGTCGGCGGTCACGTCGCCGGAGGCTGAGGACCCGTTGAAGGCGGGAAGAATGCGGGGATCATTCTGGAAAGGGTCGCCGCCGTAGAGGTTGGGGTCCACGTGCTCCGGGGTCGGACCGCTCATGAGTTGATGGCCGTGCGCGTCGGTGGCAGAGATCTTGACGCTGACGGGCTTGTTGAGCAGGACCTTGTAGGGGACGATCTTTGTTTCGAGGCCGGCTGCTTTGAATTTTCCGGCGACGTATTCAGCGGTGGCGTAGTCCTCGGGCGAACTGGCCCAATGGGGAGCTTTGGTGAGCTCTTTCAGGTGTGCGCCGGCGAGCTTGGGGTCCGGCACCGCCATGAAGAGGCTGTCCCACTTCGCCTGCTGGGAGAAATCAGCGTAGCCGAAGACCTGTGTTGGCGCAGCGGGGGCTTGCGCTGCGCTGACCTCGACTGCAAGGAACAAGACGGCGGCCGCCGTCCGAAGACGAACCATGGGAGACCCTTTCCGGGGAGACTGGTGCAGAGATGCAGGATACGTTAGGCGGTGAGGGCCGTGACGGGTTGCGCGCAGAACTTGCACCGCCGCGCGGCGAGGGGGATGTCACCCAGGCACTCAGGGCAGGCACGTGTTGTCGGCGGCTCGGCCTTGGGCGGATTGAACTTCTTGAGCAGGTATTGGGTCGGAACGACCAGGAAAAAGTAAACGACTGCCGCGAGGATGAGGAAGTTGATGACTGCGGTCAGGAAGGCGCCGTACAGGACCTTGCCGCCGTGAACATTGGCGATCAGGTAATCGAAGTTCGGCTTGCCGATAAAGGCGCCGAGCAGCGGGTTAATAATGTCGGTGGTGAGTGCGGTGACGATGGCGGTGAAGGCGGCACCGATCATTACGGCAACCGCAAGGTCCATCACGTTGCCGCGCAGAATGAAGTCACGAAATCCTTTTAGCAAGGGCTTGCTCCTGGTGCTGTCTTGGAATGGCCTGGGCCGGAACTGCGGCGAGTATAGCGCAGCGCACTGGGGCCTAAATGCTTCGTGAGCCGAAAGTTTGGCGTGCTGGGACGGCAACGCTGACAGCCTTTGGCCCTTTCTTATGGCCAGAGGAGCGGGTGCATGGCTGCGAAGAAACAGGCGGTGAAAGGACCGGCGCGAACGGGATCGGATGCGGCGAAGGCTGAAACTGCAGCGCCGAAGTCGATGCCGAAAGAAGGCAAAGATCCTGGGGGTGGACTGACGTCCAAGGGACGTGCGTTTTTCGCCAAGACAGAGGGAGCCCATCTTCGGCCCGGTGTGCAGGGGCCAGCCGATACCCCGGAGAAGATGGTGAGGAAGGGCTCGTTCCTGCGGCGGCACTTCGCGCACCCGCGTGGGCCGGTGAAAGACGCGAAAGGGCAGCCGACGCGACTGGCGCTAAGCGCGCATGCGTGGGGCGAGCCAGTGCCGCAGACGATGGCCGACACGAAGAAGTTGGCGGCGGAGGGGCACGAGCTTTTGGCGCAGTATCACAGGATGAAGGACGGCGAGACCTCGCAGAAGCCGGTCAAGAGGAGCGCGGGGAAAGCCAAGAAGAGCGCAGCGAAGCAGGCTGCGGCGAAGCAGGCTGCGGCGGAGCGGACCGGGGCCGTGCGTGAAGCGAAGCGGGGTGTTAGGTCGAAGACGGCGAAGAAGTCCGCGCGAAAACCCGCGGCGCGATAGCGGCGCATGGCGGACCGTGCGTGTGTACTCTGTATTCTTTGTCCATGCGTCCAACGGTTGTGCGTGTCCGTCTATTGTCCTTTGGTCCGTGGCGCAACCGTGTGGCGCAAGGTGGAGAGTGGCGCGAGTTGCCTGCCGGAGGCGATGTTGCGCAGCTGCTGGAGGGTTTGCAGGCGGAGGGCCGGTTTGAGTCGCAGGCGCTTCGATCGGCGGCTGTGGCGGTGAACCAGGAGTATGCGCGGCCAACGCATGTGCTCAGGGATGGGGATGAAGTCGCGATCCTTCCGCCGGTGAGCGGAGGCACGGAGGCGCACGTTGCGATTGTGCGGGAGGCGATCGACACGGACGCGATCCTGCGTGAGATCAAGGCCGGGGGGGATGGCGCGGTGTGTGTGTTCGATGGGATTGTTCGCGACAACACCCGTGGGCGGCAGACGGTGCACCTGGATTATGAGGCCTATGAGGAGATGGCGCTGAAGCAGATGCAGGGTCTGCGGGCGGAGGCGATTGCGAATTTCGGCGTGCGGGAGGTTGCGATTGTGCACCGGCTGGGGCGGCTGGTTGTGGGGCAGACTAGTGTGCTGATTGCTGTGGCGTCGGCGCACCGCGGAGCGGCGTTCGATGCGTGCCGGTGGGTGATCGACACGTTGAAGAAGACGGTGCCGATCTGGAAGCATGAGCAGTTCGTGGATGGTGCGGTGTGGTCCGATGGCGAGCCGTTTCCTGAGGAGCTGACGGGAGCTGTCAGGTGAGCTTTGGCAAGTGGATGTCGGGCTTGATGGTGGGTGTCTGTGCGGTAGCTCTCAGGGCGCAGAAGCCGGCGCCGGTTGAGCGCCATGATCCCGCAGGGCAGCCGACGCAGACGATCCAGGTGGAAAGCCGCCTGGTGAACGTCGCGCTCAATGTTGTGGATGAGCACGGGGCGCCGGTGGGCGGGTTGACGGCGGCGGACTTCGAACTGAGTGAAGATGGCAAGCTGCAAAAGATTGCGATCTTTGAGGCCGAGTCGTCAACGCCGTTGAGCATTGTGCTAGCTATGGATGCGAGCGAGAGTGTGTTGAGCGATCGCGGGTTGGAGCGCGATGCGGCACGCAAGTTTCTGCGGGGGCTGGTGCGGGCGCAGGACCGGGTGGACCTGATGGCGTTTTCGGATGGGGTGGACGAGATGGTTCCGTTCACCAATGACATGCGTGAGGTGGAAAGCGGGATTGGGCGGATTCAGCGCGGTTCGTCCACGGCGCTCTACGATGCGATTTACCTGGCGAGTCAGCGGTTGGGGCAGGCGCCGCGTGTGCCCAATGAGCGCCGTGTGGTGGTGCTGATTACGGATGGCGAAAACACGGTTTCGCACGGCAATTACGCGGCGGCGCTGGAGCAGGCCCAGCGAGCCGGCGCGATGATTTACTCGCTCATCATTGTGCCCGTGGCGGCGGACGCGGGACGCAATGAAGGTGGAGAGCATGCGCTGATTCAACTGGCGCATGACACGGGCGGGAAGTTCTATTACGTGGAAGACAAGCACGATCTGCAGCCGGCCTTTGCGCATGTGTCCGAGGATCTCCGGACGCAGTACACGATCGGCTACTATGCGCCGCAAACGGGCGCCGATAGCTCCGGTTTGCGGCAGATCGGGCTGCAGTTGAAGGATCCGGCGTTAAGGGCGAAGTATGTGTTGCGGTACCGGACCTCGTACTATGCGCGGCGGTGATCTTCTTCGTGGCAGTGGCTAGCACTTTGCGTAGGCGCTGCATCTTACAATCCAGCTATGGCGACGAAGAAGCGGTTTGGGAAGGCACCCCCCGCGGGCGAGACGGGGCAGGAGGCGCTGTATCTGAAGTCGTTGAGCGAGCGACAGGTTCCGGTGAACATCAAGCTGCGCGATGGCGAACAGGTGAGCGGATGGATCGAGTACTTCGACGACATGATGCTGCGGCTGACACGGGAAGGAAAGCCGAACTTATTTATCTACAAGTCACAGATTCGGACCATCAGCGAGAGCACAGCACCGGGCGCACGGCGATCTGCCGGACGGGACGAGGGTTCTTCGCGCTAGAGCCGAACGCACGAGAGGAAGGGTGAGTTTGCAGGAGTTTGTCGCGGTTGGGGAGGAGATTGCGCGCGAGGCCGGGGCGCTGTTGCGCGACTTTTACCATCGTGGTGTGCGCACGGAGTACAAGGGCGATGTCGACCTGGTGACCGAGGCGGACCGCGCCAGCGAAACGCTGATCACGGAGCGGCTGCATGCGGCGTTCCCGGATCATGGCGTATACGGCGAAGAAGGCACGCGGGCTGGGCTGGACAACGAGTTCCGGTGGTATGTGGATCCGCTGGATGGCACGACGAACTTCGCGCATGGGTTCCCGGTGTTCTGCGTAGTGCTGGGCTGTGAGCGGCGCGCGCCGGGGCTGGCGGCGGATGCCGATGGGCAGATGGTTGCCGGGGTGATCTACGATCCGCTGCGGGATGAGATGTTTTCGGCGGCGCGGGGTGAGGGTGCGCGCTTGAACGGTGTGCCGATGCGTGTGTCGGGCACAAAGACGCTGCAGGAGTCGCTGGTGGGCACGGGATTTCCCAGCCACAAGCGGCATCGCAGCCCGAACGTGCACTTTTACCAGGAGTTCACCCTGCGGTCCCATGGAGTGCGGCGGGCCGGGTCGGCGGCGTTGGACCTGGCGTACGTGGCGGCGGGGCGGCTGGATGGGTATTGGGAGTTCAAGCTGAATCCGTGGGACACGAGTGCCGGATTACTGCTGGTGGAAGAGGCCGGCGGCAAGATCACGCGTGCGGATGGGAGCAAGTTCCGGCTCAATTCGGATGAGGTGTTCGCGACAAATGGGCTGATCCATTCCGAGATGCAGGCGTTATTTGACGACATGTTTGCCGGGCGCAATCTGGAGCCGATTCCGACGCCGCAGGAGTTTGCGGCGCGGCGTGCCGCGGGCGCTTCGGACCGGTAAGAGAATGCCCCGGCTCCGACGGTCCGCGCGCGTACTGCTGTTCGATCCGAGCGGCGACATTTTGTTGATCCGCTTTCGTGCGGAGGCGGACGGAAAGACCGTGCGCTTCTGGGTGACGCCGGGTGGGGAGATCGAGTCAGGGGAAGAACCGGAAGAGGCGGCGGCACGCGAGCTGTATGAGGAGCTTGGTCTGCGTGTGCCCCTGATCGGTCCGGTGCACGAGGAGAGCGGCGGCGAGTATGTGCATCTGGGTGAGCGCGTGTTGAACGAGGATGTGTTTTTTGCGACGGTGTGTGAGCGTTCCGCACCGAAGTTGGCCGGCGTGACGGCGGACGAGGTTCGGCTGATGCAGGAGGCCCGGTGGTGGAGCGCGGAGCAGCTCCGGACAACCCCAGAGAAGGTGTATCCGGAGCGGCTGGCCGAGGTGGTGGAGCGCATCTGGAGCGTGGCGAAACCGCAGGGAAGCGAGTCTCCGGCGGCTGATGTGTAGGAGCCGGCAGCGGTTGGAGGCGGGGGTGATTCCTTGCTATGCTGGAGGGGTACACGATACCTGAGAGGAACGCTTTGCAGTAGGTCCAGCCCGGGCTTGAAGCTCGCGCAAAGCGCATGTGTGGAGGACAAAGAGCTATGGCGTATGTGATCGCGGAACCCTGCATTGGCACCAAGGACACGGCGTGCGTGGACGCCTGCCCGGTGGACTGCATTCACCCGAAGAAGGACGAGACGGGATATGGGGAAGTCGAACAGCTGTTCATCGACCCGGTGGAGTGCATCGATTGTGGCGCGTGTGTGCCCGTGTGCCCGGTGTCGGCGATCTATGCGGGCGACGATCTGCCGGACAAGTGGGTGGAGTTTGCGACCAAGAACGCGTCGCACTTCGGGCGGTAGGTTGGGTCAGGAAGGAACGGGCGCGCGGCTTCGGCTGCGCGCCTTTGTTTTTGGGTGTGTCCCGGAGGTGTATGCACAGCCTGAAACGGCCGGAGGATCTGAGCAGCATTCGGGAGCGGCTGTTGGCGTTGCGTGCGGAGGATGAGCGCGGCTGGGGCGTGATGACGGCGGGGCAGATGGTTTGCCATGTGCGGGGCGCATTTCAGGTGGCAATGGGCGAGATTGCGGTGCAGCCTGTAACGTTGCCGGTGCCGCGTGGGGTGCTGAAGGCGCTTGCGCTTTGGGCGCCGCTGCGGTGGAAGCAGAACTTCGAGACCGTGCCGGCGCGGAAGCTGGGTGAGCCGTCGATGCAGGCGAGCAAGTTTGAAAGCGATCGTGCAGGGGCGGTGGTGGCGATGGAACGGCTCAGCCGGCCGGAGCAGATGCGGGTCGATCACGCTTTCTTTGGCCCGATGAGCTATGAGGACTGGATGCGATGGGGATACCTGCATACCGATCACCATCTGCGGCAGTTTGGGCGATAGGCTGGCAGGGTGGCGCAGGGCAGGGTTGTTCCTCATCATGGCGAAGCGCTGGTGCTGCGGACGTGGCCGTTCCAGGAGGCTGACCTGCTGGTGAGTCTGTTCACTCGGGACCAGGGTGTGGTGAAGGGTGTGGCGCGTCACGCGATGCGGTCGCGGCGACGGTTTGGGGGGGCGCTGGAGCCAGGGACGCAGGTGATGGCGCACTATGCGGAGCGGCCAAAAGAGGACCTGGTGCGGCTGGATAGCTTCGAGATCGTGTGGTCGCCGCTGCGGGCGCCGATGAACTGGCTGCGGATGGCGGGCTTGCAACTGGTGGTGGAGGTCCTGGAGCAGGCGCTGCCGGAGATGGCGCCGGAGGACAATGTGTTCCGGCTGGCGCTGGCGGTTCTGCAAGGGATGGAACAGGGCACCAGGGTTCAGGGTGCAGAGGGTGAAGCCGCGGGGGTTTGGTTGCCGGTGACGTACTTTTGCGTGTGGATGTGCCGGCTGATGGGGTGGTGGCCGGAGATGGGGCATTGTGCGGCGTGTGGGTTGGATTTGCGGGGAGACACGGTTTGGTGGTCGGCGGCGGGGGGTGGAGTGAGGTGGGGGGATGCCCGGAGGGAGGGTTGCCGGGCGAGTTCGGG
>CAXUNH010000138.1:0-8800 GCA_964252405.1 uncultured Acidobacteriaceae bacterium
GCGTTGCGAGCCATGGGCTTTCAGCACGTGCTCGATCTGGACTGGCTGGATCCGCCGCCGGAAGCGGCGATTCACCATGCAGAAGCGCTTCTGGACCGGCTCGGCGTGTCAGCGGCGACCGCTGCGAGAATGGCTCGCTTTCCTCTGCCGCCGCGCCTGTCGCGCATGCTGCTGGAGGCAGTGGAGCGCGGTGTGCCGGAGGACGGCATCGCTGCTGCCGCGCTGCTTGGGTCGGGCACCCGCAGCGAACGCACAGATCTGCTGAGCGCGTTGGATCTGCCCCCCGACCCTTTTGCCCAACAGCAGCGGCGACAACTGCGCGGTCTGCTGCGCGGGTCGAAGCAGAGGGAGCACGACGACGATGCGCTGCTGCTTTCGCTGCTGTCAGGGTTTCCGGATCGTGTTGCCCGCCGTCGCGCGGGAAAGCAGCTTCTGCTGGCGTCCGGCGTTTCGGCTGAGCTTGCGGGGGAGGTTCCTGCCTATGAGTTCATGGTCGTCGTCGATGCGGAGGATCGTAAGGACAAGCAAGCTCCCCTGGTGCGCATGACCGCGCGGATCGAGCCGGAGTGGCTGCTGGAGCTGTTTCCCGATCGCGTGGTGGAAGATCGCACCTTAGAGTGGAACCGGAGTGCCGAACGCGTCGACGCGGTCAGCACACTGCGCTATGACAGCCTGGTGCTGGAAGAGACGCGCGGTGCTCGTCCCGATCCGGACGCTGCGGCGGAGATGCTTGCGGCGAAGGCCTTCGACGTTGGCCTGGAACAGTTCGTGGACGCGGCAGCTTTGCAGGAGACCGTTGCGCGGCTGATCTTTGGGGGTGCTCCCCAACCGGACCCCAAAGCCGAGATTCGCCGGTTGTGCCACGGTCTGCGCAGCTTCGCCGAGCTGCGGGAGGCGGCACGCGGCTTCCTCCCTGCGCTGGAAGGTGCGGCTGGTGGAGCTTTGCACACCCTGGCCCCCGCCACGTTGCGGTTGCCGGGCGGACGAATGGCAAAGGTTCACTACGAGGCCGGGAAACCGCCCTGGATCGCTTCGCGTCTGCAGGACTTCTTCGGCATGCGCGAGACCCCGCGCATTGGGCGGGAACGAACGCCCGTGGTCGTGCACCTGCTTGCGCCGAACCAGCGCCCGGTGCAAACCACAACGGATCTCGCCGGTTTTTGGGAGCGGCTGTACCCGCAGGTTCGCCGTGAGCTGATGCGGCGGTACCCGCGGCATGCATGGCCTGAGAAGCCGTGAGTTGTTGCCGTTAGCTGCGTATTGTGCGGCGCTCGATGCGCTTGTTGCACTCGACGCAGGGAACCAGCCGGTGGACGTAGATGCCTGGGGTGTGGATCTGATCCGGGTCGAGCGGGGTCTCTGAGAAGTCTTCGAACTCTGCGATGGTGGTGCGCGCGGCCTTGGCCATCACAGGGTTGAAGTTGCGGGCGGCTTTGCGGAACTGCAGGTTGCCCCAGCGGTCGGCGCGCCAGGCGTGGACCAGCGCGATGTCGGCGGTGAGGGCAGTTTCGAGAACGTGGGGCTTGCCGTTGAAGTTGCGGGTTTCCTTGCCCTCCGCGGCGAGGGTGCCGGCGCCGGTGGGGGTGTAGAAGGCGGGGATGCCGGCGCCGCCGGCGCGGATGCGTTCGGCGAGGGTGCCCTGGGGGGTGAGGGTGAGCTTGAGGGAGCCGTCGAGGACGCGGCGCTCGAGGAGCTTATTCTCGCCGACGTAGCTGCCGATGTGGCTGGCGATGCGATCCTGCTCGAGAAGCAGGCCCATGCCGGCGCCGTCGATGCCCATGTTGTTGCTGATGGTGTGCAGGTTGGTGGCGCTGGTGCGGAGCAGGGCATGGATGAGGGTTTCGGGGATACCGCAGAGGCCGAAGCCTCCCAGCATGAGGGTGGCGCCCGAGGGGATGTCGGCTACGGCGGTGTCGGCGTTGGGGTAGAGCTTGTTCATGCGGCGGCGGCCTCGCCGAGGTCGGCTGGGGTGAGTTGGCGGATCTGGGGTGCGAGGGCGAGGGCGGCTTCGGTGGCGGCGACGACCTGGTCTGCGGTGATGCCGGGCATGAGTTCGCGGAGAGTCCAGGTGTTGCCTGTGCGCTCGATCACGGCCATGTCGGTGATCAGCAGGTGGACGCAGGCCACGCCGGTGAGCGGGAGGGTGCAGCGCTTGACGAGGCGTGAGCTGCCGTCCTTGGTGGTGTGCTCCATGGTGACGACGACGCGTTTCGCGCCGGCGACGAGGTCCATGGCGCCGCCCATGCCTTTGACCATCTTGCCGGGAATGACCCAGTTGGCGAGAGAGGCAGTTTCGTCGACCTCGAAGGCGCCGAGGATGGTGAGGTCGATGTGACCGCCGCGGATCATGGCGAAGCTGTCCGCGGAGCTGAAAAAGCTGGCACCGGGGAGGGTGGTGATGGTCTCCTTGCCGGCGTTAATGAGGTCGGGGTCGACTTCGGACGCGGTGGGGTAGGGGCCGACGCCGAGGACGCCGTTCTCGGACTGGAGGGTCACCTCAATGCCCGGCGGAATGTGGTTGGCGACGAGGGTGGGGAGGCCGATGCCGAGGTTGACGTAGGTGCCATCGCGCAGTTCCTGGGCGGCCCGGCGGGCGATGCGGAGGCGTTTCTGGTCGGGGGTCAGGGCGGTCATGCGTATCGGTGGGCATGATCGCATAATGGGGTCAGGGTTGGCTCACCCCACCCCTGTACTTTTTGTCCAAAGTCTTCAAAATAGGAAGTTTAGGTCTGGACCTTCGGTCAGGTCCCGGGGAGTGTTCCTGAAACAGCGATGGTGAAAGCGTAGCAGGACGGAGCCTAATGCTGTGCAGAGGATCGGGGCTGGTTCTGGACGGGCCGGGAGTGGACCTGAAGGCCTTACTCGGCGGCTAAGGCCGTTGCGGTGGAGGAGCCATGAGCGGCCGGGCTGAAGCCAGGCCCCGACGGAACGCTTTGTGCTGGACCCAACTCTTTCGTTGCCCTGAGGAACAGGTGGCGTTCGGCGCCAGGGAGGACGGCGGGAACGGGGCAGACGTGCGCGGGCCGCCCGAACCGAGAGCGACCCGCTGCGGTCACTGCCTGGTCGAAGATCGGTTGTACGGATTGGTGTCCCGCAACCCGGCGAAGCTTCGGCTCGCTGTCGTAGGATACGGTCGTGTCGGTGTGTTGGAGGGTCCGGGTGCCTTCGCAGCGGACTGTGGCGGCCTCCCGAGAGACCAGCCGGGGGGAGAGTCGTTGGAGAAGCCGCATCAGTTTGTGACCCTTGATGCGTTGCGAGGTGTGGCGGCGATTGCCGTGATGAGCTACCACTCGACGCCGATCCTGCGGCATCAGCCGTTTTTGCGCGGTGAGCTGGCGGTTGACTTCTTCTTTATGCTGAGCGGTTTTGTGTTGACCTTTGCTTACGGGAACAGGCTGGATGCCGGCTGGGGGACCGGTGCCTTCCTGAAGACGCGGCTGGCGCGGTTGTACCCGTTGTATGCGCTGGGGCTGGTGCTGGGGGGCTCGTTCTTGTTGGCCGTTGCGCCCCGAGCCCAGCGGGGGACGACGGCGCTGGCCTTTGCCGCCGGCCTGGTGGTTTGCCCTTCCCCGTGGACCTTTCCCGGGGGGATGCCGTGGATCTTTCCGCTGAACTTCCCGACGTGGTCCTTATTTTATGAAGCGGTGGCGAACGTGGTGCATGCGCTGTTTCTGCGACGCCGCTCCGCTGCGCTGGTGGGGAGCCTGGTGGTGGTGGCGGGGGGGCTCCTGGTGAGGCCGCGACTGCGCAAGGGGCTGCTGGGGGACACGCAGACGTCATGTTTTCGTCTTCGTTGGTTTTTGTTGTGGTCGGGGTGTGGCTGGGGGGGGGGTTTCGACCGATGGGCTCGCCGGGGGTGGTGGGGGCGGTCCTGGTGGTGGCGCTGGCGGGCCGGGTGCCCCTCCGGTATGTGGCGGTGTATGACCTGCTGATGATCTTAGGGCTGTTTCCGCTGTTGATTCTGCTGGGGGCATCGTCGCCGCCGCCGCCCCGGATGGTTCGGGCGTGCACCGTTCTGGGCGCCGCGTCGTACGCGGTCTACGTCCTGCAGGTCCCTGCCCAGGAGTGGTTTGACCTGGCGTGGGCAAGGGTTTTGGGGCAGGGGGCCGAGCAGCAGGCGCCGTGGTCAGGGCTGGTGTACATGCTGCTGGTGGTGGCGCTGGCCGTGGTCGTTGACCGCGTCTATGACGCGCCGGCACGGGCGTGGTTGCGGCGGTTGCTGCTCCCCAGGTCAGCGCGCTGACCGGCGGAAGCTGCCTTAGCCGGCACCCGCGGCGGACTGGGCCTTTTTGAGGAAAAAGGCGAGGGGGGCGCAGGCGATGCAGACAAATCCGAAGTACCGGAGAACGTCGACATAGGCGTAGGCGGCGGCCTGGCTGGTAAGGGTATTGCTGGTGAGTTCGTAGGCGCGCAGGGTGGCGACGCGAGGCCCGGCGTGACGCGCCATGTTGGCCGTGAGGCCGGAGAGTTGGCGGTTGAGGAGCCAACTGGAGCCCGAGAAGTTGTGGAGCAGTTCGTAGCGGTGGGCCTGGGTGTGGCGTTGGGAGATGGTGTTGGCGACGGAGATGCCGATGCTGCCGCCGACGTTACGGAGAAAGTTGAAGATGCCGCTGGCGTTGCCGGTTTCGGATTTGGGAATGGTTCCCAGGGCGATCTTCGTGAGCGGGACAAAGATCATGGACAAGCCGACGCCGGAGAGGGTCAGAGGCCAGAAGAGGGTCCAGGGGGAGATGTCGAGGGTGAGATCGCCGAGCAGGAGACTGGAGTAGCCGAGCACACCGAAGCCAAAGGCGACGATCCAGCGGGCGTCCATGCGGGAGACGGCGGCGCCGACGATGAGCGCGGCGGCGAAAGAGCCGAGGCCGCGCGGGCTGACGGACAGGCCGGATTTGGTGGCGGAGTAGCCGAGCAGATTTTGGTAGAAGACGGGCAGGATGGTCGTGAGCCCGTAGAGAACGGCGCCGAGGGCGAACACGAGGACGCACCCCCAGGCGAGATTGCGGTCACCGAAGGCACGCAGGTTGACAAGGGGCTTTTTGGCCCGAAGCTGGTAGACGATGTAGGCGAAAAAGGCGGTAGCGAAGATGATGACGCCCCAGGTAATGCGAATGTCGCCGAACCAGTCCTGCTCCTGACCTTTGTCAAGCACGTACTGCATGGCCGCGACCCAAAGACCGAGCAGGCCGAAGCCGACGTTGTCGAACCTGCCGGGGTTGGCGTTCTTCATCTCCGGCGGGTCCTCAAGGACTCTGTACTGCATAAAGAGGGCGGCGATGCCGATGGGGATGTTGATGTAAAAGGCCCAGCGCCAGGAGATGGCATCGGTAAGATAACCGCCGAAGGCTGGACCGACGACCGGGGCAAGCACAACACCAAGGGCAAAGACGCCGATGGCCATGCCCTGTTTGGCGGGTGGGAAGGCGTCGAGGAGAATGGCTTGGGAGAGGGGTTGCAGGGCACCGCCGGCGGCTCCCTGGACGATGCGCGCCATGAGAATGAAGCCCAGGGTGGGGGACAGGCCGCAGAAGAAGGATGCAATGGTGAAGATCGCGACCGAGACCATGAGGTAGCGCTTGCGGCCGAAGCGCTCGGCGAGATAGTTGGAGGCGAGGAGGAAGGCGGCGTTCGCGACGAGGTAGACGGTGAGCACCCACTCGGCTTCGTCGGTGGTGGAGGCGGTGGAGCCGGCGATGTAGGGGACCGCGACGGAGGCGATGGAGGTGTCCATGACCTCCATGAAGGTGGTCATCATGACCGCTATGGCGATCAGCCAGGGGTTGACCTTGGGTTTAGCGGGCATCTACCGGCCCTCCGCCGGCGTTGTTTGGCGAGAAGGCTGAACAGCAGGTTCCCTGCGGGAAGGACAACCAGAAGGGCAACGACAAACGCAGATTCCCTTCGGGAATGACAACCATAGCAATGAAGGTTGCCTTCGGCAGAGACGAGCGAAGGGGAAGCGTCATTTCACCCAGACCTTTGGCTCTACGCTCATGCCGGGGGCGAGGCGGTCGAGGTCTCGTTGGTTGGGGCGGAAGCGGATGCGGACGGGGAGGCGTTGGACGACTTTGACGTAGTTGCCGGTGGCGTTTTCGGGCGGAAGAAGGCTGTAGATGGCGCCTGTGCCGCCGGGGAGGGCTTCGACCCAGCCTTCGAAGTCTTCCTTGAGCGCGTCAACGTAGATTGTGACGGACTGACCGGGCCGCATGTGGGTGATCTCGGTCTCCTTGAAGTTCGCGGTGACCCAGATATCGTTGGTCTGGGTCAGGGCGAAGAGCTCCTGGCCGGCGGTGACCTGGTCGGCGAGCTGGACCTGCTTGTCGCCGATGATGCCGTCTTCCGGGGCGTAGATGCGGGTGTACTCGAGGTTAAGTTCGGCCTGGTCGGCCTGGGCCTGCGCGGCCTGGGCTTGCGCCTGGCGTTGCAGGAGGTTGGCGCGCTGGATGGCGATCTGGCGGGGGAGATTTTCGCGGGTCTGCTTGAGTTGCTGCTGCTGGTTGCCGAGTTGGGCCTGGGCGTTGCGGACCTGCTTTTCAGCGGCGTCGGCGGCTTCCCGGCGGGAGCTGACGACGGCGGCCTGGGCGCGCTCGTTGGTGGCCTGCTGGTCGTACTGCTCGCGAGAGACCTCTTCTTTGACGACGAGGAGGCGGTAGCGCTCTTCTTCGCGCGCGGCGTTCATCTCATTGGCTTCGGCCTGATGGAGGTCGGCGAGGGCGGACTGGTAGCGCTCTTCGGCCTGCGCGACGTTGGCTTCGGCGCCGGCGACGTTGAACTCGGCTTCGCGCTCCTGGGCGGACTGCTGGGTCGCAGTGAGCGGGACGTTGGGCTCCTGGGCGGCGACGGCGGCCTTGGCCTGGGAGAGCTGCGCGACGTTGTTTTCCTTGGTGATCTGGTTGTCGCGCGGATCAATCTGGGCGAGAAGCTGGCCCTTCTTTACGCGGTAGGTGTTTTCGACGTAAACGCCGGTGACAAAGCCGGAGATGCGGGGAGAGATCGGGTCGGTGTGGCCGTCGATGAAGGCGTCGTCGGTGTTTTCGTAGCTGCTGAGGTAGAGATAGAAGAAGACGCCGAGAACAAGCAGAAGAACAGTCCCCAGGACAATGCCGGCGGTGGCGAGGGGATTCTCGCGGACCCAGTGACGAGCTTTCTCCTTTGCCGGGGGGGCCTGTTGTTTTCCGTCGTCCTTGCCTGCTTCTTTCTTTTCGTCACCGCCGCCTTCTTTGCCTTCTTCTTTTCCTTCAGCGCCGTCTGCCTTGCTCTGCTCCTGCTTTTGGCGGAGTTGCTCGAGCTCGGCGCGGAGGCGGGTCTGCTCGTCGTAGAGCAGGCGGACGGTGAGGTCGGTGTGCGGCTCTCCGGTGACCGACGGCGGGATCTGGGACGGCGGTGTGCCTGGCGTGGTGTCGGGCATAGCGTTTATTTCCTGAGCAGTTGCGGGAGGGTTTGTTCGGCGTTGCCCATGGCGCGCGCGAGAGAGACCTTGGCGAGGTTGTGCTCGAAGATTGCCGAGATGTAGTCGTCGTCGGCCTGGACGACAGCTTGTTCGGCCTGGACGACCTCGACGGTGTCGGCCACACCGGCGACGAAACGGTCGCGGGACTGAGTCAGGGTCTCATGGGAGAGATCTACGTTGGACTTGGCGAGGGTGACCTGGTCGGTGGCGGCGTTTAGATTGATGAAGGCCTGACGGACGTCCTGGTCGGCCTGCGCGTGGGCGTCGGCGAGTTCGGCCTGGCGCTGGGTGAGGGCGGCGTGGGCTTGCTGTTCGTCCGCGCGGATGCGCCCGCCCTCGTAGAGGGGAATGGTGAGTGTGCCGTAGACGCTGTAAACGCCGGTGGCGTGATTGGTGGGCGTTGTACCCGCCGCGCCGAAGTCTGCGTTGACGTTGAGGGTGGGGTAGTGCTCGGCGTGGGCGGCTTTGACGTTGTTCTGCGCGGCCCGGACGCTGGCTCCGGCGGCTTCCACATCGGCCCGCCCGGTCTGGGCGCGCTGCAGCGCCGTTGGTTCGTCGAAGCCGGAGAGCGGGGTGAAGCTGAAGTCGTCGGCAGGGATGAAGGGCTGGCCGAGGGGGAGGCCGATGAGGCGGGCAAGCCGGAGCTTTTGGGTGTCGCGGTCGGCCTGCAGGGAGCGGAGGCGCTCCTGCTCGGTCTGGTACTGAACCTGGGAGCGGTCGCGGTCGACGCGGGCGGCCAGACCTGCTTCAAAGCGATCCGCTGCTTGCTGGTAGATAGCCTTGGAGGTCTCCACCTGGGCCTGCGCGGTGACCACGCGGGCGTTGGCGCTGATCAGCTGAAGATAGCTGCCGGCGACCGCGAGCACGATCAGATCGCGGGTGTTGCGGTTGGCGATCAGGCTGGCTTTCAGGCTCTCCGAAGCGGTACGGAGCGAGTCCAGCTTGACGAGGTCCAGGACGGTCTGCTGCAGACGGGCCGCCCGGGCGTCGAAAAAGTTGAACTTGGTGCTTTCAGGGATGATGGAGATCTTGATGCCTGCCGTGCGGAGGTTCTCGCGCTCGAAGACCTCGGAGATACCGCTGTTGACTAGTGGAAGGAGGCCACTTTTGGCGAGCGCACGGTCGGATTCGGCCTGCTGGACGGAAGCGGACTGCTCGACAGCGCCCAGGTTGGCGCGGAGACCGAGCGCCAGTGCCTGTTCCAGGGTGAGGGAGAGCACAGCGCTAGAGACGGCGCCCGTGGGAACGCTGCCGGCGAAGGGTGGGCGGACGCTGACCGTGGAGTTGATGACGTTGCTGCTGCCCTGGGCGGACGAGGGCGAAGTCTGCTGGGTGACGGAGACAGCGTCGGCC
>CAXUNH010000139.1:0-8798 GCA_964252405.1 uncultured Acidobacteriaceae bacterium
CCACTGGACCCAGAAGCGAGTCACCCTGACCTGGTAAGCCCAGGGCAGCAACGCACATTCAACAGAATTAGCGGGACGCGGAACGCTACCGCCCGCACCCACCGCGCTCCGCAAACGCCCGCAAGCCAGGATCATCCGGATTCACCACCCGCAGCGTCTCCACCAGCGTTCGGGCCCGGTCCGCCTCTCCCGCCCGGCACTCCAGCTGCGCCAGGTTTAGACCGGCAAGCGTCTGGCTCGGATCAGCCCGCACCAGACGGTCCAGCAATCGCACCGCTTCCGCCAGGTCGCCCCCATTCGCATCCAGCACCGCACGGTTCACCAGCGCCGCCGCGCTGAAGGGGTCCTCCCGCAACGCCGCCGCATACTCCCGCCGCGCCGCCGCTGAATACCCGGCCACCTGCTCCAGAAAACCAAGGTTCACATGGACCTGGGGATCATCTGCCCCCGCGGCCTCGGCCTGTTGCAGCAGCCGGAGCGCTCGCTCGCCGGCAAGCCGGTCCCCCTTCTGCGCCCGCTGCGCATAGGCCAGCCCCACCTCGCGATCCCCCACCGTGACCTTGCCCACCGGAACCATCGCCTCCCCCGGAACCCACGTCTTCGCTGTCGTCGCCGCATGCGCGGGCACTCGCTCGATGTCGTGGTCTGTCGCCTGCTCATGCGAGATGTCCGCGGTCGCCCGTGTGGGCATGTGACACACGGCGCAGTCCGGCTGCTCCGGATGGTGCGCCGTCGCGATCTGCGGAGACGTGTGACACTCCAGGCACTTGGCCCGGTAGAACGCCACCCGCTGCGCCGGCGCGGGCTCACTGTGCGGGTCATGGCAGCTGGTGCAGGTGAGCCGGTCCCCTGCGCCGCGCTTGCACGCGCTCTTCAGCAGCGCTTCATACTGGCTGCTCGCCCGCTGCCCGCCCCCGGTCTGGCTGGCCCGCACAAAGTACACCGCAACGTCGGACAGCTTGTCGCCCGGCTGAAATCCGGCCAGCGACTTGCCCGGCCGGTACACGACCGCATCCCCTTCCAGGTGGCACTGCACACACGCGCTATCCCGCGCCTCGACGCTCATCTTCGCCGGGTTCACGATGGGCCCATGCCCATTCGCGGCGAGGTGCCTCGACGGGTCACCGTGACAGGCACTGCAGCCCACGCCGCCCTGGTCGAACGGCCGGTGAGGGAACCGGTTTCGCGCCTCCGGCAGCGGTGCTTCCACCTCCGTGGCGTGGCAATGCAGACAGTTCGGCTCCACCGGCAGCGGGGCCGGCATGCGCTTCCCCTCGTCATACGCCGGGGCCATCGCCCATTGCGCTCGCCGCGTGTAGAAGTTGATGGGCAGCTCGAACCACTCCCCGGCGGTCTGGTACAGATACGTGCGTCCATGACGCCCCGAGCCGACGAAGTACAAAAGCTCACGCTCGCCGTCCAGGGCGTCGGCGCCGGTGCCGGTGCTCCGCGCATAGCTCATCCACGCGCGTCCATCCCGGGCAAACACACGGTAGTGCACCCCGGACTCCGCCTGGGTGAACTCCCCGGGGGTGAACGCCGCCAGCGCCGGTCCGCTGCCCGAGCCCATGGCGGTTCGCTTGTAGCTTGCGTAGATCGCTGCATGGCAGCGCGCGCACACCGCATCCGGGTTGTCCAGCGGTGGCGTCGCGGAGCTTTCCTCCGTGGAAGCCCACACACGCGGTCCTGCGGCACCCCACAACGCCCAGCCCAACATCGCCAGCGACAACGTGAATACGCCCAGCCCCCAACGCGCTCTGCCTGTCCGGAGGTTCATCGGCGCCGCTACTTCGGGGTCTCGATCTTTGGCTCGTCCGCGGCCTGGATCTTCTCCGTAACCGCCAGTTCGCGACTGGCTTCAGCCGTGCGGCCCATCGCCCGGTACGCCTGCGACAGAAGATTGTGCGTCATGTAATTGGCCGGATCCATCGCTTCCGCCCTCTGCAGAAAGGTCATCGCCCCAACAGGCTGCCCTTCCTTCAGCAACACCTTTCCCAGCAGAATGTATGGTCCCGTCGCGTGGGGCTCCAGCAGCACAGCCTGCTGCAGAACACGTTCGGCTTCGGGGTACTTTGCCGCGCGCGAGTAGGCGTCCCCGAGCCTTTCATAGGCCTGCCCCTCTAGCGGATTGGCTGCCTTCTCGAGCTCAAGCTCCTTGATGGCCTCGTCGCTGTGCCCGCCCGCAAGCGCAATCTCGCCCAGCAACTCATGGGCAAGCGGCAACCTTGGATCCAACGCCACTGCCTTTTGAGCGAACTGCTGCGAGACCGGCAGATACTCGCGCCGCAGCAGCATCCGGGCCGCCAGCAGATACCCAGCCGCCGACTCCGGGGCAAAACCGTACTGCGCCGCGAACGCGCGACGCGCATCGTCATACCGGCGCGTATCCATGTAGCACAGGGCCAGCACATACGTCGGGTCCGCTTTGCTTTGCGCACCAAAGGCGTGATTGGTTTCAAGCAAAGGAATGGCGTCCGCCGGGCGTCCCAGCTTAAAGAGCGTCAACCCGCGCATCTGGGCGGCCTCTTCATCATGAGGATCCACCGCAAGCGCACGTCCGAAGGCCTCCGCGGCCTCGGGCAGACGCTTTGGGTCATTCAGGTCATACAGTGCACTGCCTTGGAGCCGGTCCAGGCCCGGCGGATTGGCTCCGGAGTTCCGCACCGCCTTGATCTGTTCCAGCGCTGTGTCGATGTGGCCTGTGGCCTCCAGCTTCGCGATGGACGCCAGCGGGTTCTGCGCAGCGGCGTCGCCCTGCCCCCGCGCCGGGGAGCCCACGAGCGCGCAGAGGGCCATCCACACCGCCGACAGCACATCGCGTTTCAAACCGGGCCGGCCCATGACCTTCCAATCCACAGAAGTCTAAAAGAAAAAGGAGAGGAAGAGCCGAAGCTCTTCCTCTGAGGAGAACGGTTAGGAGTTAGAACTGCAAGTGCACGGTGAACTGCAGTTGACGCGGGTTGGTGGTGCCGGCAACACCCGCCGGGTAAGGACCACCCGTGATGTCGCCTGCATTGGAACTGTCTATCGTGCCGTTCGGCAGACCGTAGTTGATGTGGTTGAACGCGTTGAAAGCGTCCATTCTGAATTGGGCCGTAAACCGCTCCCGGATCGACACATTCTTCGCCAGGGAGAGATCCCCGTTGAAGAAGTTCGGTCCAAAGGAGGTATTGCGCCGGATGTTGCCGATCTGGTCCAGCCCAGGGCAGGAGAACCCGCCGGACACCGATGCGGCATTGCACAGGTTGTTGCCGAGCGCCAGATCGCCCTGGCCGATGACGGGCTGGAACATGCGTACGGCGCTGCTGACTCCGGGTGTGGGCACGCCCTGCAAGTTATGCGTCAGGTTCGCGGGGCTCCCATTCGGCTGGCACGGTGCATCGTTTGGAATCAGCGCACCGCAGTTGGAGAAGCTCAGCGAGAACGGCAAGCCGCTCTGCCATGCAATCGTCGGGCTCAACTCCCACCCACCGATCACGCCGTTCACGATGGTATTCACATGCCCGGCAAACATCTGCCCGCGACCGAAGGGCAAGCGCCACAATCCGTAGGCAGTGAAGGCACTGCGCCGGATGTTGGAGTCGTTGCCGATGATCGCCTGCTTGTCCCACGTGGCGAAGTTGTTGGCGTTGTCCCTTCCGACCTGGTAGGCGTAGTTCAGGTTGATGTTGAAGCCTTGCGTGAGAGCTTTGGTGACCTTGGCCTGAACGGCGTTGTAGTGGGTGTCCTGGTCATCGCCGTAGTAGCTGATGTCCTGCGTCCAGTTGCAGGCACCGGTTCCGCAGGCCGCCAGATTGCCGTTCGTATAACGCCGCAACAGCGTCTGGTTGGAGGTGGCCCCGTTCGCGCTGACACCGGACCCAGCCGAACCGTCATAGTGCAGAGCAACGCCGTTCTGCGTGTAGGAGGCCGGAAGGAAGATCGCCGGCTCGTTCGGGTTGGTGTTGTTTCCGTCGCCGTCACTCAGGGTATGGGTTCCCTTGTTGCCGACATACGAGACTTCCACCGAAAGAGTGGGTGTCAGCGAGCGCTGCACGGCAACGTTCCATGCATCGAGCGTCGGCAGCCGCTCCGTGAAGGGACGAGCCTTCACGTTGACCGACTGACCGATGGTGGTTTGTGGATTCGAGCCGGGAATCACTTCGTTGATCGCGATCTGCCCGGAGGAGCTGACCGCCGGCGACGAGAAGGGAATCAGCGCACTCGTAGCCGCATAGGGAGCGTAGGTCCCGGTGCCGGTCGGAGGGGCCGAAGCAGCCGAAGGATTCGCCAGGTTGAAGGCGTAGTTGGTGATGCCGCCCACGTTGCTAATGGACTGGTTGGCAAGCACCGGGATGTTCTGCGTGACCACGTGGCCGAAGGTCGATCCGAAGACACCCAGGTCGAAGCTCCTGCCGTATCCACCGCGGATGACGGTTTTGTTGTTGGCCTGGTATGCGATACCGACCCGCGGATTGAGCGGGAACTTGGGTGACGCAACGCCCATGTTCAACGGGACGCCGCCTTCACCCGCAACATTGATGTAGCCCGTGGCCAGGTTCAGCAGAGCGCCGTTGTCGTTGCCGTTCACGCGCTCCGGTGCGTAGTACTCGTAACGCAGGCCGATGTTCGCGGTGAGCTTCGGCGTAACGCGCCAGGTGTCCTGAACGTACGCGAAATCGCGCGCCTGGAACTCCTTGGCGTTGGTTTCGGAGGCTTCCGCGCTGGTGTAACGGTTGAACTGCGAGACGTCACCCAGGATGAAGGTGGCGAACCCGAGCCCGCCTACCGGGGTAGGGACGCCGTTCACCAGAGTTACGCCGGAAGTCGGGCCGTTGTTAAAGTTGTTTACCCCCGTACGGTCGTTATCAGAGGGAACACGCAGATTGCGCGCGTAACGAAGGTCAACGCCGAACTTCACCTCATGATTGCCCAGCGTCTTGGTCCAGTTATTCACGAGCTGGTACTGGTCTTCCTTCTCCTTCAACGGGCAGTTGCAGTGATTCATGTTCAGGCCGGTGCCGAACTGCGCGCCACCGTTCTGGGGATTGCTCGGCCCACTGTTCGCGTTCGTCACGTTGGCATCCGCGATGTTGATGTCCGGGGTACCGTAATTGACCGGAACCGGGATCGTCGACGTGCCCACGTTTTCACCAAGGAACGGCAGATTGGCGTTGGTCGGATCGTTCTTCTGCGTGGTGATGTTGTAGCGGAAGTAGCCCAGGCGCACATCCGTCACCAGCTTGGAGTTCACGGCGATGTCCACGCCGGCAGCAACGCTGTCGTTGGCTCCCAGCGAGGTACCGCCAAAGCCGGCGATGCCGAGACCCGGTCCACCGGCAGGACCGAAGAGGCTTGCGCCGCTCAGGACATCAGTGAAACGGCTGAAACGCCCGAATATGTGTACGCGCTCACTCAGCGTCGCATCCCCGCGCACATCCCATTGGTTGCTGTTGAAAATACCCGTTCCGGTACCTGTGTAGTTGTTGAACAGCGCGTTGGGCACATTCGGGGTCTTGTTGTTGGCCAGCAGCAGCTTGAATAGGTTCACTGCGGGGGCGGCCAGTGCCGTCATGGGAAGGATGTTGTTGGTGCAGAGTCCCCCCGGACCGGTGCAGGCCGCGTTGTAGATCTGGTGTTTCACCGGGTCGCCACCCGAGTTGTTTGCGTTCAGGTAGTCGCTGAAGTCGCATCCAGGCTGGCCGTTCGAGGCGTTGCTTGCGCCAGTGCAGCTCTTCAGGGCGAGCAGGGTGGGCACGCTCCCGGTTCCTGACGAGCCGACCTTCTGGCGAACGCCCTGGTAATCGCCGAAGAAGAAGACCTTGTTCTTCAGGATGGGGCCACCGACGGAACCGCCAAACTGATTCTTCAAACCCGAGGGATAGCTCTGTCCTTTGGACAGCGTGAACGGATCTCGCGCAAGATTCGCATTGCTCTCGCGGTTGTCGAACAGGGAACCATGGAACTGGTTGGTTCCGGATTTGGTCTGCACCGTCTGCACCGAGGCGACGGCCTTGCCGAACTCCGCGTCGAAGTTCTGCGTCGCGATCTTCGCCTCGGACATCGACTCGTAGTTCGGATTCACGACGATAATGCCCAGAATCGCGTCCTGGTTATCAGTACCGTCCAGCGTGTAGTTCACGCCACCGAACGCCTGCCCATCGATCTGGATCTGCTTGGAGCCCTGCGGGTTCTCAGACGCCGCATGTGCCCATCCCAACTGCACGGCGCCCGGAAGCAGGAGCTGCAGATTGGTGAAGTTATGGTCAGGAACCGGCAGTTCCCCGATCTCCTGCGAGGAAAAGGTGGTCGAAACGTCGGCGCGGTCGGTCTTCAACTGCGGCACCTGGTCCGCATTCACGTTGATCGTTTCGCCCTGGCTGCCCACTTGCAGGGAAGCCGTCACCTTTACCGACTGGTCCGCGAAGACGCGGATGTCGCTTTGCTGAAAGCTCTTGAAGCCCTGCGTCTCAATCTTGACGTTGTAGGTGTCGGGGATCAGGTGCTCTGCCGTGAACTCGCCGCTGTCGTTGCTGGTGACGGTAATGCTGGTGCCTTTGGCAACGTCGGTCACCACCACGCTTGCCTTGGGGACAGCGGCGCCGGTGTTGTCCGTCACCGTGCCGTAAATGGAACCAAACACCGCCTGCGCCAGCGCTGCGGGCGCTGTCGACAACAGCGCAAGTCCCAGCAGTGCCAACCGGCCGATACCGATCGTTCTCTTTGCTCGCATAATCCAGCCTCCAAAAGTAGCCTCGGACGCGGGTGCAACCCGCCCCCAAAGGCCATCAGTACTTCACGGACCCACAAACCCTGATTTTCAGAACGGGAGAACACTAGGCTCGCGCTGCGCTGCGTGTCAAGGCGAGATTTCAGGGAACTTGATCGTCGCACTACAAAACCTGTCAATACATTTAAGGGTGCAATGTGTCGTCGTACGTCAGCACAGCCCTTCGCCCCGCAGGAGAAAGCCGCCTCGTGCTTTGCACCGCACCGGGCGTCGGCCTGCTGGCTGATCGCGGATCCGCCGCCCACTCGATCTCGCCCCAGTCCCCGCTGCCTCTTTCTTTCGGGTGTCGCCTTGGCTGCCGTTCTGCCCGTCCTGCGCCCAAGGCGTTCCAGCCCCCTACTCCGGCCGGCGGGTCGTGGCGAAAATTGCTGAAGAGTACAGATCCTGTTGGGGCAGCTTTACGCAATCCGGGACACACTTCCTTTTTGCCGGTGCATCCAGTCTCAAACAGTCCCGTCCCCTTTATTTGCGTTCGGGAACAAAGGCAGCAGGCGCGCCCGCGTTGCCCGACGGATAGCCGCGTCCGCAGCGAGCACCTTCCCCAGCCCAGCGATCGACCGGCCCGGTGCTCCTCGTGTACACCCGGGAAAAAGCGGCCTCCTTCGTTAACTAAGTCGGTACACGATCCCCTTGGATGGTCTCATTGCGACAAGGAAAAGGAGACCACCGCCGAACCCGACCAGGCTCTCGGTACGGGAACAGACCAGAACAAGGGTCTATCCGCGACGCGCGACCTTCCCCCAAGACAGCACCGGCTCCACCACACACCCACGCGGCCAGCCTCCACGGAAGGGACGGGGATGTGCTCTGCAAAGGCCGCCCATCGGCGATAGATTGAAGGCATGCGCCGCTTCCCGGTCACCTCTCTGGCCCTGAGCCTTGGGCTTGCCCTTGGTGGCGGAGGAGCGGCCGTGCACGCGCAGGCGGGCCCTCACTCGCCCGCGGCGAAGCCCTCAGCGGGCGGGCGTTCCCCGGCGGCGGCCGCCGAAGCGACACACCTTTTTCAGGCAGGATCCGCGGCGTTCCACGCTCACGACCTGGAAACCGCCCACCTCGACTTCGCGCGCCTGGTCAAGCTGGCCCCGCTCGTGGCGACGGCTCACTCTGCCTTTGGTTCGGTGCTGCTGGCCGAGGGCGACCTGCACGCGGCAGAGGCTGAGCTGACGAAGGCTCGGCAATTGGACTCACACGATCTCCAGGCGCTCATCAACCTCGGCATTGCGCAGAGCCGGCTGGGGGATTACCGCGCCGCCGCGGCAGCCTTCCGGGAGCTATCGGCAGCGGACCAGGCATCCCTGCACGCGGACGAGGCGCTCGCCTTCGCCACAGCCCTGGCCGGCACAGGGGACCGCACGGGGGCCGGCGCGCTGTTGGGGCAGGCAGTGGCGACCGGACCCACCCCGGAACTCTACGACGCGCTCGGCTCATTGCAGGCGCAGGGGGGGCTCTACGAGGCGGCACAACAGAGCTTCGCGCACGCCCTTCAACTGAACCCAAAGCTCGCCACGGCGCACGCGCACTCCGGTTCGCTGTTGTTGTTGCAGGGCAACGCAGCCGCAGGCCTTGCGGAGTTACAGCGCGCTGTAGCTCTGGGCGACACCTCGCCTGTCACACAGTTGGAGCTTGGCCGGGCACTCAGTGCCTCCGGGCAGGATGCCGAGGCGCTCGGCCCGCTTCGCAAAGCGCTTGCGGCCCAGCCCGATTCGCTCGACACGCAGTATGCGCTTGCCCTCGCGCTCCAGAGTGCGGGCGATCCGCGGGAGGCGTTGCCCCTTTTCGCGAAGGTGAGCGCCGCGCGCCCCAGCGATGCCGCAGCGCTGACAAACTACGGTCTCGCCCTGGTACAAACCGGGGACGCGAAGACCGCACTCACCCTGTACAACAGGGCGAGTGCGCTGGAACCCGCCAACCTCACGCTGCGGGAGGACATGGGCGTCGCGTTCCTCCAGACCAACGATCTGGACCACGCCGTGGAACAGTTTGGGGCGGGTCTGAAGCTCGATCCGGACCATCCCATGCTGCACTATGA
>CAXUNH010000140.1:0-8563 GCA_964252405.1 uncultured Acidobacteriaceae bacterium
GGGCGTGCGTGGACGTGTTTTTTGTCCTGAGCGGTTTCCTGGTGGGCGGGCTGCTTGTGAAAGAGTGGCAAGTGAAGCAGAGGATCGATAGCCGGCGCTTTCTGATCCGCCGCGGACTCAAGATCTGGCCGCAGTACTACGTGTTTCTGGCGCTGACGCTGCTGTCCCGCCACAGGACCCTTCACGAACTGTGGGGCAATCTGCTCAACATTCAGAACTACGTTGGCGGCATCCCGCACACCTGGAGCCTGGCGGTGGAAGAGCATGCTTACCTGCTGCTGGTGTTCTGCCTAGCCCTGGCGGCACGGGCCCGTCTGCGGATTCGTAGTCTGGCGGTAGGACTTCTTGCGGTCTGTGCCGTCGTTGTGGTTTCGCGGCTGTGGCTCATCGAGCATGGGTATGACGTCGTCAACCGGACACATACCCGCCTTGAGGGCATCCTGTACGGGGTGTTGCTCGCCATTCTGTACCACTACGCACCAGAGGTCTTCCGGCGCTGGCAGCAACGCTGGTGGATTTGGCTGAGCGCGCTGGTGGCCGCAATGGTGTATTTCCGGTTTCAGACGGCGGCGCCCTGGTCCGCCTCGCTGGGCTGGGATCTTGCGGACCTTTTCGGCGTTGCGCTCCTGATGCTCCTGTACCGTCCGGGCAGAACGAGTCCCCGGCCGGTGCTGTACAGGGTTGTGGCTTGGATCGGGGTCTATTCGTACGGCATTTACCTGTGGCACGTGTCCGTGATTGCGCCGTCAGCGGCTGTGGCGGTGCGGTTGCCCCATGGCGCGGCCGCTGTGTGGACTTCGTTGGCGCCGATCGCCGGCGGCATTGCCCTGGGCGCCCTGTTCACCAGAGTGGTGGAACTGCCGGCCCTGAAGCTGCGCGACCGGCTGTTTCCGCGCCGGGTGGACTCGCCGGTGGGAACGCCTGCCGAGGTGGAGCGGGCGGAAGGCGTGGTGCAAGCGCGGATAGTGAGTGAGGCGAACCTGGCGGGTGCACCGTGGGAACCCGTGGTTTCGGGCCAGAGCTAGGTCAGTTTGCGGAACTCCTCCGCCATCTGCCGGGCCGAGTTCGCCCAGGTATAGCGCGAGGCACGTTGGCGCCCGAGTTCGCTGTAGCGGGCCCGCGCAGGGGCATCGTTCAGGAGCCCGGTAATGGCGTCGATGTGGTCGTCCATCTTGTCGGGCGAGAGAAGCAGGGCGGCGTCGCCGGCGACCTCCGGAATGCCCGTGGTGTTGCTGCTGATGACGGGTGTGCCGCACGCCATGGCTTCGATCACGGGCATGCCAAAGCCGTCGTAGCGGGTGGGAAACCAAACGAGTTGAGCGCCGTTGTACAGGGCCACGAGCTGCTGTTCTTCCTGGAAACCGCCAAGCACAAAGGAGGGTCCAAGGGCTTTTGCCCGCTCGAGGTACATCGGGTGCGGGTGGTTAATGACAACAAGGGTCAGCTCTGGGTTGCGCCGGCGTATGTGGGGCCAGGCTTCGAGGATGAGATCCGCGTTCTTGCGGTGTTGCAGACCGCCGGGAACGAGGATATAGGGCTTGTCCGCGATCCCAAGCTCGACAAGGCGCTGCCTGCCGATCTCCGTGGGAGGGTGGAAGAAACTCTCTGACGCGGCATTGGGGATCACGCGCAGGCGGTCCGCGATACGCGGGAAGAAGTGCGCAGTGCGGTCCGCAGAGTAGTGCGAAATCATGTGGAACATGTCCGCTGTCTTGGCGAGGCGATCGAAGAGAAGCTTCCACTTGAACCGTTGCTTCAGCAGCCAGGGCGTGATGCGGTGAATGCCGGGCTCGAAGTGCTGGGCATCGTGGCAGGAGACGACGAGTTTTGCCTTGCGGGTGGGCACGTACGATTCCGCGGTGCAATAGACGATGTCGGTTTCCGGCCAGTACACCTCGGCTTTGGGACCGCCGGTCAGGAACCAGAGGGCTTGCTGGCGTGAGGTGTCGTGCTTGAAGAAGTGGTAGCGATAGCCCGTCCACGGCTCGCCGACCTTGTGCACGATCTTGGCGTGGTCGAAGGAGTCGGCGAGGATCTCGACGCGTGTGTCGGGAAGAGCAGCGAGGTGCTCGGTCATCTCGCGTGCGACGCGGCCGACCCCGGTGGAGCGGTAGATATTGCGGAGATGGACGTAGGAAAGGATATTCATTTTGGGTTGCTGGTGCTGGTGCTGGTGCTGGTGCTGGTGCTGGTTGCTGGTTGCTGGTTGCTGGTGCTGGTTGCGGGTTGCTGGTGGTCGGTGGTCAGGGACTGGTGTTGGTTCATTAGGGAAAGCTATGGGAGGTGGGGCGGTCAGTTTCTGACGAGGAGGGTGGCGGCTTCGCGCTGGGCGACCTGGTAGAGTTTGCGGGCGGGTTCGGTCAGGCTCGGGTCGTTGGCGACGCGGACGTTTTCCGTGATGTGGTGGCGGTTGCGCGACGAGACGAGGATGATGCTCTCTGGATTGTGGACCAGGGCGGCCTTGAGCATGAGCGCGGCCAGCATGCCGGGTTGGGCGAGGTCGGCGCCGGTTTCGGCGGACCAGCGGTCGCGGGCAGCCGCATTTTTCCCCAGCGCGGTCTGGAGCTCTCCAAAGTTCGCCGTGAGCGACCGGTGGTGAAGGGTGAAGGCCTGAACGGGGCCAAGCGGCTTGTCGAGCACGGACCACTCGAACTGGAGCACGGGGCAGTACTGGGGTTTGTGGGCGATGAGCGCGGGGATCTTGTCTGCGCTGGAGCCGCAGCCGAAGGCACCGATCTTGCCCCCAGCTACGGAATCCTGAAGGAGGCGCAACAGGGAGTCATCGTCCAGGTCAGAGGCCTCGGCCTCGTGGAGCAGCCAGAGGTCGATGCGCTCCGTGCGCAGTTCGGCCAGGGAGTGGTCGAGCGAAACCTGCGCGGCGGCGGCGGTGAAGGGCGCTTTGGGCTCCGCGGCTGTGACGGAGTTGGCGGCTGCGGCGAGCCGGCGTTTGACGGAGGGAATCAGCTTGAGGACGGGGCCGACGGCGCGGCGGGCGGCGCGGAGCAGGCCCTGGTTGGGCGGCGGCGGGATGCCGTATTTGGTGGTGACCGTGACGTTCTGGGGATGGCGGGCAAGGAACTCACCCAGGCAGCCCTCGGCCGCACCGTAGCCGTACATGGGGGCGACGTCGAAGTGGCGAATGCCGGCGTCGAAGGCGTGCTCAAGAAGAGCGAGGGACTCCTTGCGGCCGGTGGCGCCCATGAGGCTGGAGCCGCCGAAGCCGAGCTGGGAGGTGACGCGGTCCGTGTTCGGGAGAAGGATGGGGCTCATGGAGTGGCTTTCGGGCGGCATCGGTAACAGGAACGCAGATCTCCTTCGGGAGTGACAAACAAAGGAGCTAGGTGGTGAGGTGATCGGCGAGGCGGACAGCCAGCGCGAGCAGGGTGTGGGTGGGGTTCGAGAAGCCGGAGGTGGGAAAGACTGCGCCGGAACAGACAAAGGTGTTGGGCGTGCCGTGAAGGCGAAGATTGGGGTCGACGACGCCCCGGTCTGGGAACGGGTGCATGCGCATGCCTCCCATATGGTGAAAGCTGTCCTGACACTGGGCCAGGAACCGGTCGTCCGAGGCGAAGAGATCAGGGTGTGGCGTGACCTCGGCGAAGGGCGCCAGGGAGGTCTGGGCGGTCTGGACAAAGCAGCGGACCGTGTGGAGTTCGGCGGGGGAGATCCGCCAGTCGAGGCAGGTGCGGAACAGGCCAAGTTGGTCGCGCTCGGGCGAGAGTGTGATGGTGCTGCCGGAGTCCGGCGGCTGCTCGCAATGGACCCGGAGGCGGATTTCCGCGTCGGCAGGGTGGAAGCTGCGGTGCTGGACGGCGTAGCGGAACGTCTGCCGGGCAACGAGTGGTGTGTGGCGGAGGAGGCTGGAGACTTGGGCGCCGGTCACCTCGCCCAGGCGGCCGCGGAGGAGGTGTTTGGCGGTGGTCTTGACGGCGGTGAGGGCCTCGTCCGCGTCGGACACCGAGAAGATCGTGCCGCCGACCGCAAGGGTGTGCAGTTGCCCTTGAGCTTCGCGGGTGAGGCGGAGCTTGGGGTTGTACTTGAAGCCGCGGAGGAAGATGCTGTCGAAGATGCGGTGGAAGGCGCGGGGGTCTTTCGGCCGAACCGTCGCGGCGTCGGAGTCGATGTGGTCCTGGAAGTGGCGTCCGAGGAGGCCGGACTGGTTCCAGGGGAGCGCAGCTTCTGGCCGAGGCTGCAGGAAGAAGCGATTGCTCTCCACGGTGCCCAGCGTAAAGACCACCTGCGGAGCGCGGAAGACGGTCTCCTGACCGGAGAGCGTGCGGCAGCGCACGCCGG
Organism: uncultured Acidobacteriaceae bacterium; assembly: GCA_964252405.1. Classification (GTDB taxonomy): domain Bacteria; phylum Acidobacteriota; class Terriglobia; order Terriglobales; family Acidobacteriaceae; genus Granulicella. Next base: position 4,294 of record CAXUNH010000140.1, read on the forward strand.
TAGCGGCCTGGTTCTGGGCCAGGAGGAGCTCGACCGCGTTGGCGTGCAGCCAGACCGTGATGCGCGGGTCGGTTTCAAGGGCCCGGCGGTGGAGGCGCGCGAAGTTGGGCTCGGGGCACCAGCGCGAGGTGTAGAGCTCGAGCTGCGGGAAGGATGGCGGCGTTTGACGGAGGGCGTCCCAGACCCCCTGGTCGGTGCGCAGAGCGCCGGCCACGCCTTCGAGCTCCAAGGCACGGGCGTAGTGCGGTGTTAGTTCGGACTTCGCGAAGGGCCAGCCGCTACCGGGGATCCAGGGATGGGCGTCGAAGTCGGCCTCTTCGAGCTCGAGGATCTGGCCGCCCCACTTGTTCGTGGTGCCTCCGTGCATGCGGACGCGGCCCTCGTGGACGCCGCGATGCGGAAGGCCGGCGAGATCGGTGCGGAAGGGCTCCTGGGGGGATTCTTCAAGCGTCCTGCCGCCGGCTTCGAGGAGGGCAACGGACTTGCCGAGCCGCGCCAGTTCCACGGCGAGCGTGATGCCCGCTGCGCCGGCTCCGACGATAAGCACGTCGGCGTGAGGACCCGCCTCCGGACTGCCTTGGCGTAGGTCGCGGATCATCGGTTCGCAGCCACACCTTCGGCCGGTGCGGGCTCGGCCGTTTGCTGCTGCGCGCCAGGGCGGGGCGGCTGGGGAGGAAGGTCCTGCTGCAGATCACCGAGGAACTGGCCGACAGCGTCGACAATGCCGGCGCGGAAACGCTCTGCCGTGAACTGGGCAGCGCGGGCGCGCGCACTCTGTCCCATCTCGGCGAGTGCGGCGCGATGGTCGACCGCCCACTCGATGCGCTCGGCGAGGAGGTCGGGGCGGCGGGGCTCGACGATGAACCCCTCCACGCCGTCGGTGATCAGGTCAGGGGCGGCGGTGTGCGTTGTGGAGAGAATGGGAAGGCCGCTGGCGAGGGCTTCGAGGAGGACCTGGCCGAAGCCCTCGGCAACCGAGGGAAAGACGAAGAGGTCGGCGGCCTGGTAGGCGGCCTCGAGTTCGGCGGGGCTGACGGAGGGGCGAATGGTGACGCGGTCGGCAAAGGGCTTGAAGAGTTCGAGGCCGTCGACGACGCGGCCGCAAACGGTGAGCTCGACCTGGTCGGTGCGGAGCAGGCGCAGCGCTTCAAGGAGGTATTTGACACCTTTACGCTGATTAATGCGGCCGACGAAGAGGAGGCGGAGTTTGGAGCCGGCGATCGCGCGACGGGCGGGGTCGGGGCGGAAGCGCTGGAGGTCGACGCCGTAGGGAACGACGCGGATGGCGGAAGCGGGGGCGCCGTTTTCGATGAGGCTTTGGCGGGTGAAGCTGGAAGCGCAGAGATAGCGGGCGGCGAGGGCAGGTTCGGCGACGAGCTTGTTGTAGTCCTCTTCAGGCAGGGCAAGCTCCCACTCCTGCGTGAGCGAGGCGGCGCAGTCCGGGTGCATGGCCAGTTCTTCGGAGAGGATGCGCCGGATGGTGGCAGGGTGGGGGTGCACCTGGAAGAGGATGCCGGGACCGGTGTAGGCGCGGAAGGCGTCATAGGCGAAGTAGCTGTAGGCGAGCAGGGCGGCGTGGGTGCGGCTGGCAAGGAGGCCTGCCGTCCGGCCCTGGGTGGCATCGGCGGAGCGGATGGCCTGGCGGCGCGTGTCGAAGGAGAGCTGCGGCAGGCGGTCGAGGGCGAGGGTTTTCAGGCCGGCGAGGACGCAAGTACGGACCTGGCGCCACGGCAGGCCGGGGGCGCTGCGGGCGCGGAGCATGGACTGGAGGCCGGCGGGGAGTCTGGTGGCGAGGGCGTGAGCCCAGGGGCGGTCGGAGGGCCAGAAAAGGTCGGTGACGAGGGCCTCGAGGAGCCCGGCTTCCGAGAGCGCGGTGGCGACCTGGTACGCGTCGCGGGCGCCGCCGTGCACGACGACGACTTTGTTCGCGTGCGGACTCAGAGGCCTGTCGGGCATATGGGTCCATCGTACCGTTCGCGGGCGGATCTGCCGAGGGCACGACGGTAACCACCGGGGTCGGCTATGGACTACGGGGTGGGTTGCTGGTGGGTTGGCTTGTACCTTCCGGATCCCGGCGGAGGGGGCGCAGTTTGGCTGCCGGAGGCGAGGCTGGGGCTGGTGCCTGGGTTTGGCGGGCGTACCGGTGGACGCGACTGGTTGGGGCGGAGTGCGGCTTTGCGGATCGGCTTGGTGGATGAGGTGGTGCCCCCGGCGGAGTTGATGGGGCGGGCGCGGGCGGTGGCGGAGGGAGTTGTCGGGCTGGCGCCGCTTGCGGTCTCGGCGTTGATGGACTTGACCGGCAGGAGGATGGGCTGGCGGCGGAGGCGGCGTTTGCGGTTGAGGCGAAGGTGTTTGGGCGGTTGTGCCGGACGGCGGATAAGCGGGAGGGTGTGGCGGCTTTTCTGGAGAAGCGGGCGGCGAGTTGGCGGGGAGAGTAGGTGCCCTGCCAGGGTTGTCGGGATTGAAATACCACCCCCTTGTTCTTCGTTCACAGTTCGAAGAAACAGCTTGGGTCTGGACTCTGCACAGTAATGGCTACGCAGACTAACCTAAGGGCATGCCATAGGGGAAACGATCGGAGTTGAGGTATGCGTTGAATGAACGCAGCAGTTCTGCTTCGGCGGCCTCTCGTCCGTGCTGATTGATCTCGTATCGCTCAACGCTGGCAGCGGTACCCCGGATGAGGTCACCGCCCTCGATTGACTCCTATGCCACCGATTCCAGGGTACCTCCGCAGCCAAGAGCCGCCTTTCGGGGCGCTTTTTATCTTGCGCCACCCCGAAGCTCCTAAGAGTATGGTCGTTGGGAGCGGTTGACGTGACACGAGCCGAGCTAAATGCGCAAGCAACAGCATGGATCACCCACCGTCTCGCGCCTGCGGGATCGCAAGCATCCTTCGCCAATGCGTGGGCGATCGATACGTACGACTACCTGTATGAGGACCCGGAGACACTTTGGCTCCTGATCCTGGCCATACACCGCATGAACCAGTCAGAGTGGGTTCAACAGCTGCTATCAGCTGGAGATGTCGAGGATTTGCTTGTAAAGCACGGAGATCAATTCATCGCCCGCATCGAAGCGGAGGCTCACGCAGATCCATCTTTCGCGAAACTCCTTGGTGGAGTTTGGAAGAGCCAGATGAGCGATGAAGTATGGTCACGAGTTCAAGCTGTCATGGATCGAAGAGGATGGGACGGAATCTCTGAATGAAACGCCCGTAGGTTACTCAGCAGACTTACTCCACTTTGCGACGTTCCTTTGCTGCTGGAGCCAATTCTGTCGCTGTGAAGGCGGATCCATACGCATGAGTGGCGCTCCAGGTTGGTCATGCGGGCCAGCTTACAAGAGTTTGCCGGCGGCCTTTGCGAAGTAGGTAACGATGAAGTCGGCGCCGGCGCGGCGGAAGCTTAGGAGGGATTCGAGGGTGGCGCGGTCTTGTTCGAGCCAGCCTCGTTGGAAGGCGGCCTGGAGCATGCTGTATTCGCCGGAGACCTGGTAGACGCCTAGCGGAAGGTCGAAGCGGTCGCGGGCTTCGCGGAGGATGTCGAGGTAGGGCATGCCGGGCTTCATGAGGAGCATGTCGGCGCCTTCAGCGATGTCCTGAGCTATTTCTCTCATCGATTCGCGGCGGTTGGCGCCGTCCATCTGGTAGGTGCGGCGGTCGCCGAACTGGGGAGCGCTGTCGGCGGCCTCTCGGAAGGGGCCGTAGAAGGCGGAGGCGAACTTGGAGGCGTAGCTGAGGATTGGCGTTTCGGGTTTGCCGGCTGCGTCGAGGGCGTCGCGAATGGCTTCGATGCGGCCGTCCATCATGTCGCTGGGGGCGACGATGTCGGCGCCGGCTTGGGCGAGGGAGGCGGCGGTGCGGGCGATGAATTCGACGGAGGCGTCGTTGTCGACCGTGAAGTCGATTGCGCCGGATTCTCGGTCGCGGAGGTCTTCTACGGAACCCGGGCGGCGAACGATCCCGCAGTGGCCGTGGGAGGTGTACTCGCAGAGGCAGACGTCGGCGATGGTGACGAGGTTTTTGGAGGCGGGGTGGGCCTTGATGGCGCGGAGGGCGCGTTGGGTGATGCCTTGGGCGTCGTAGGCGCCGGTGCCTTGCTCGTCTTTTTGGTCGGGGATGCCGAAGAGGAGAAGGCCGCCGATGCCGAGGCTGGCGGAGGCTTCGACCTCTTTCAGGGCTTCGTCGATGGACAGGTTGAAGACGCCGGGCATGGAGCTGATTTCGCGGCGAACGCCTTCGCCTTCGCAGAGGAAGAGCGGATAGATG
>CAXUNH010000141.1:0-8553 GCA_964252405.1 uncultured Acidobacteriaceae bacterium
CCCCTGATGGACCGCGCCCGCCTGGTCTTTGAAGAGCATGGGCACGACGAGCGCTACACCCTGGCGTACACCACCCAACCCCGACCGGCCGAACAAACCACCGATCTGTTCGCAGGAGTTACCGAAGAGACCCCCTCCCCGAGCTGAAGACGAGCCCTTTGCAGCACGCCGGCGCTGTCGCTCAGCTTGCGTCCTTCGTCCCCGGCGCAGTCTGCAGCGGCCCCGCATGCGTCCAACTACCAGACCTGATGGCCACAACCCTGCTCCTCCTCGCCCTGCTCACAGCGCCTTCCCAACGACCCGCCGCCGACCCGCGCGAGGCCGCCGCCACCCAAGCGAACGCCGGAGCCGATAAGATCCGCCACGCCGAGGACCTGCTTGAACACGGCGAGTACCAGGCCGCCGAGCCCGAACTCGCCGACCTGGCCAAAGCCAACCCGAAAGACGGCCACATTCTGTTCGATCTCGGGTTCACGCAGGAGCACAACAACAAGGACGATGCCGCGGCGGACTCCTACACCGCCGCGATCGCGGCTGATGCGACGCTCGCCGACCCGCAGGTCGCGCTCGGTCTGCTGAAAGCGCGGGACGGGGACACCGCCGAGGCGCGGCTCTACCTGAACAATGCGGTCAAGCTGCCGGCAGCGCCGCTGAGCCTGAAAGCGCGTGCCCTCCGCGCCCTTAGCCGGCTCGATCAGCCCACCAACCCGAAGCAGGCACGCAACGAGCTTGCTCAGGCGATCCAGCTCACCGGGGAGCAACCGGGAGACGCCGAACTTACCGCCAGCCTGACCGCTGGAAGCTCCGGCAGCGCAGGTGAAACCGAATCCACGTTCCGCCAGGCCCTGGCCCAAAATCCCGGTGACATCGCAGTTGCCGCGGAACTCGCCAGCCTCCTGCAACGGCAGAACAGGCTGGCCGAGGCCGACGCCCTGCTCACCCCCGCCCTCGCCGCACACCCCGACGATCCGCGTCTGATTGCGCAAACCGCGACTCTTTTCGCTGCGGAAGACAAGTCTCCCCAGGCGCTCACGCTGCTGAAGGCGCTTCGCGACACCAACCCGCAGGCCAAAGCAAATCCCAACCTGACACGTCTTTACGCCCATCTGCTGCTGATCTCCGGCGACGCGCCGGGTGCCGATCCGCTGTACCGTGCCCTCTCCGAGGCGCAAACGGGCGATCCTACCCTCCTGGACGATCTCGGCAGCACCCTTGTCCGGGAGCAAAAGTTTGCCGAGGCGCAGGCCGTCCTGACCCGAGCCGTCGCGGAGCGCGAGGCGTTTCACGACGATGCGGCGTGGGGCGAAGCCGCCGGCCACCTTGCTTTTGCGGCCTCCCGCAACCATAACCCGCAGGTTGCATTGCAAGCGTTACAAGCACGTGCTACAGTCCTTCCCAACTCGGCAGCAACTTTGTTTTTGGAAGCAACGTCTCACGATGCACTGCGCCAGAGGAAAGAAGCTGAACGAGCCTACCGCGCCTTCCTGGCCGTGGCGGCCGGCAAACTCCCCGACGAGGAGTTCGAAGCCCGTCACCGGCTGATCGCCTTGGAGCACGAACACTAGCTCGGGTCCCCCATGAGGGGAATGATTCGAGGTATCACATGGGTCCGGACGTTCGTTTTGCTCGTGTACTTGCTTCCTCTGTGTGCGCTGTGGTCTTGCTTGCCGGCATCTCCGCCCGCCCCGCCCTGGCCTCCGGCCCCTCTGAACTTGCCCTTGACGCCGCCGCGCTTACGGACCTGGAACATCGTGCGGCCGCCGCAGAACCCAAAGAACGCTGCTACCTCTACAGCGAACTCCTCCACGACTGGACCGAACTTGCAGGCCGCGCCATGACCGCAGGTGATGATTCCGGCGCCGCCAAAGCCATCGAACAGGCAGACGCCGACGTGGCGCAGCTCAAGACCACGCTGGCCAACGACTCGAAACGCCTGAAAAACGCCGAACTCCTGCTCGAACACACGGCACACCGCCTGTCCGACATGGTTCGCGTCGCCTCCATGGAGCAGCACGACACCATGCAATCCGTGCTGAAGCACCTGAACAGCGTGCACGATGCCCTGCTGGCGCAGATCTTTGCTCATTAACATGTAACGATGTCCTTGCTTCCCCAGGGCCCGGCTTCTGCCGGGCCGTATCTTCTTCGATCGAGCTGCGGCGTCAGCCGCTGGAGTTCTGGTTGCTGCCACGCCTGTCACTCCTTCGCTTCGCAAAGTGCCGGCACCGCTTCGCCGGCCTCGTGCTGGTGGCGGCTCTTGCGTTCCATGCACCCTCGCCGGCCCGCGCACAGGCCGCTGAAGACGTACTCAGCCAGAAAGAAGTCGATCTCCTCCGCGATGCCGCCTTCTCTCCCGTTGACCGCATCGCAGCGTTCGAGCAGTTTCTCAACGACCGCCAGAAGCGTATCCAGGAACTCGTAACCAAACGCCACGGTCACACCGACTACGGCGGCGACATGCACGACGCCCTCGACCAGTTCGGCCAGATCGTCGACGAGCTCAACGACAACCTCGACGAGTACAGCCGCCAGCACCGGGATGTCCGCAAGGCGCTCCCCAAGCTCTTGAAAGCCGCCGGCGACTGGTCCGCCACCCTAAGCTCGGCCTCCGACAATGAGGCCTACAACGTCGTCCGCAAGATCGCCCTCGACAACCTGAAAGACACCCGCGAGATCACGCAGCAGCTCCAAACGGACCTGGACGCCTACTTCAAGGCCCACCCTGAAGCCCTGAAAGAAGAAAAGAAGCGCAACGCCGACCCCCACGCCGTCCGCCCGGAGTAGGAAAATGCTTAGCTCAATGCGGCTGGTGCCAAACCCACCAGCTTGGCCTCTCGACCGGAGCGAAGCGCGGTGGAGAGACCCGCTTCTGCCCCGGCTAGGGCGGCAGACACAAGTCCGGGGAACGCGCCACGGCCCAGAAACCCACACGACACCCGTGCTAGCCTAAACGGCAGCCGTGCCGTCGTCCTCCCCGCTCCCAGTCGCCTCCCCCACACTGCACGCCATCTTCCACGAGGAGTACCGCCTGCTGCGCCCGCGCGCGCCCATGCCGCCGCTGGAGATCAAGTTCCGCCGCTTCACCAGTCTCAACACCACCATCCGCCTGCGCGAAGGCCGCCTGATCGTTCGTCTTTCGGACCTGCTGGAGCACGCGCCAGAGACGGTTCACCACGCCATCGCGCACATCCTGCTTGCCAAGCTTTACCGGAAGCCGGTCAGCGCACAACTGGCAGATCGTTACCGCCGCTACACCCAATCAGAAGCCGTCAGCAAGCAATCTGAACGCATCCGCCAGACCCGCGGCCGCAAGCGCATCAGCACGCCGCAAGGACATCACTACAACCTCGACGAAGTCTTCGAAGCCGTCAACCGACGCTTCTTCCACGGCCTGCTCGGCCGTCCCACGCTCACCTGGAGCGCCCACGCCGCCCGACGCCTGCTCGGCCACTACGATGCCGCTCACAACACCATCGTCGTCAGCCGCGTCTTCGACCGCCCCAACACCCCGCGTTACGCGATCGAATACCTGCTGTACCACGAGATGCTCCACCTCAAGCACCCCGTCAAAGTACGTGCCGGCCGCCGCTGCGTCCACTCGCGCGAGTTCCAGGCCGAAGAACGCCTGTTCCCCGAACTCGACCAGGCCCGCGAATACCTCAAACGGCTGTAGCCGTGCACCTTTGCCTGTAGTCGTGCACCTTTGCCGAAAAACCATACCCTGTCATCTCGACCGGAGCCCAGCGAAGTGGAGAGACCTGCGTTCTTGTCTCCCTAAACTGTATGCACGAACGGCGCGTTTACGACGCCGGCAACTCATAGCTGAAGTCATAGCTATGCTGCCCGTTCGTCACCACAATCGCAAACGTCCCGCTGATCCCCTTCAGATCCGCCGTTCCCGACCCCGGCACCACCTGCACCTTCATCTGCGGCCCGTTCGCATCCATCGTCGCAAGGTGCTGCAGCACAAAGCTTCCCTGCTTGCCCGCCAGCGTGCCCGTCACGCGCTCAATGGCCACATAGCCCGCGTGCCCATGCTGCGGGTCGCCGGCAGAAAACATCTCTCCCTGCGTGCTGCCTTCCAGGTCACCATGCAGCTGCTTGTTAATCGAGTAGCGCGCGATGCCTTCGGCCGGAGCCGGGGTTAACGGCTTCACCTCGACCGTAAACGTGCCATGTGCGTGTTGTGTCATACGAGCGTCCTCCGCGTTCAAACTACCCAGTGAACGCATAGCCACCACCATCACAGCAGCGCACATTCGCTTCATGCGCCCAGTCTAGACCCGACCCTGCCCGCGCCGTCGTAAAACTACCCCACCTTCTGCGCCGTCAGATAGGCCAACGCCAGGTCATCCCGCAGGTAGTTGTACAACTGGGCCCTTCCCTGCTCATCCGCCGCCCGCAGCACCGCCGACGGATGAATCGTCGCCATGACCCGCTCCGCAAATGCCGTGGACTTCACCACACCACGCTCCTTCATCAGCGCGAACGTCCCACCCAACAACGACTTCGCCGCCGACGCGCCCAGGCATAGGATCATTTTCGGCTGCACGGCATCAATCTCCGCCATCAACCAGGGCTTACACGCATTGATCTCACTCATCCGCGGGTTCTGGTGCAACCGCAGCCGCCCGCGCTGCACAAACTTGAAGTGCTTCACCGCGTTCGTGACAAACACCTGCTCGCGCGGGATGCCGATCTCATCCAGCGCATCCTGCAGCACCCGCCCAGCCGGCCCGACAAACGGCGCTCCCTGCCGGTCTTCCTGATCGCCCGGCTGTTCGCCTACGAGCATCAACGCCGCCGCGGTATGCCCCGCGCCCGGCACCACCTGCGTGGCGTACTTGTACAGATCACATCCCTCGCAGCGAGGCATCGCCGCCTGCAGCACCGGGATCGTATGCTCGGCGGGCACAAACGGCGCCGCCGTGGGTTGATTCGACTGCCGCGTCACCATAGCCTCCACGCGATTTCCGGCCCGCCCCATCAATTCTGGCAGCAGCGCCACCTCAGGCAGGTTCCCCCAGTAGCGCACCGGCATCTCCGACCGCATCGCCTCCGGGTTAAGACGCGCCGGGTTGAAGATGGAACCGTAGTAGCTCTTCCACAGCGCTTCCAGCTCATCCTCAGCCGGTGCAGCCTCCTGCCCGGTCCCTGGCAGCCACGTAAGCTCGTTCGTCGCTGGAGCCCAACTCACCGACTCATCCGGCGTCAGGATCGTCCATCGCATCGGCGCAAACCGCTCCGCAAAGAACGGCGCAGCCAAGTGCATGATCCGGTGATCGGGCTTGTACCAAGCGACGAAGTGCTCCTGCATCGCGCCGTCCGCAGCCGGCTCCTCCACCTTGCGGAAGCGCACAAACGCATGCATCTTGTGCAAATCCCGTCGAACCTGAGCCTCCATCTGCTTCAAACGTGCCACGTCGTCATCCACCTCGATCTTCAGCAGATCGCGGTTGCCCTGCAGCCGGTACAACAGCCGGTACAGCAGGTTCCAACGCCCCGGGTCCCGATGCACCGCCACAATCTGCGCCGCGTCCAGAAACGCCTTCGGCACATGTGGTTTGGGGACTGGAGCCCCAGCCGGCGCCTCCTCCATGGTCAGCAAATCCAGCGCGGAAGGCTGCGTCGCGTCCTGTAAGTCGACCTGCTCGGGCGTATACCCCAGCCGCAACGCCTCGCGCGCTGCGTCTCGCCAGGCTTCGAACTCGGGAGCCACTGCAACTCGATGCATGGAGCTAAAGGGCTCCCGTCACAGCGCTCGTCGCCGCAAACAGATCAAGCTGCATCGGGGCAGCCGCACCTACAAGCGGAATCTCAGGCAGCGCCTTCACCACCTGCACCCGCGGCAAGTGATCCGCCGCGGTGATAAACGCCGAAGCACGCCCCAACTGCACATGCAGCTTTCGCAGATGTTCTAAGGCAAGCTTCTGATATCGCCGGACCCGCAGGATTCGGTCGACGTTCTTGTAGCCAATGCCCGGCACCCGCAGCAAAGCTTCTTTTGGCGCTGCGTTCACGTCCACGGGAAAAAACTCAGGATGCCGCCGTGCCCAGCTTGTCTTCGGGTCCTCGGTCAGCGACAACTCGGGCTCCGCCTCTGACGTCAGCTCCGCCGCTTCAAACCCGTAGAACCGCATCAACCAATCCGCCTGGTACAGCCGATGCTCCCGCACCAACGGCGCCGGCTTCAGCGGCAGCCGCGCATCGGCCTCCGGGTACGGACTAAAGCCGGTGTAGTACACCCGCCGCAGCTTGTAGCTGTCATACAGGTGCCGCGCCCGCCCAATGATCTCGCGATCGCTGGTCGGCGTTGCACCGACCACAAGCTGCGTGGACTGCCCCGCCGGCGCAAACTTCGGTGCCCTCTCCAGGCCCAAACGCGTACGTCTGCGCTCGTCGTCAACCTCGTCCTTCTTTGCTTGAATCTGGCCCATGGTCGTCTCGATGACCTCGGCCTTCTTCTCCGGCGCCAGCTGTACCAGGTCCTGCTTGGTCGGAAGCTCAATATTTGCCGAAAGCCGGTCCGCCCACTTGCCCGCCTCCGCGACCAGCTTCTCGTCACAGCCCGGAATCGTCTTCAGGTGGAGATACCCGCCGAAGTGATGCACCGCCCGTAGCGTCTTCGCAACGGCAATCAGCTGCTCCATCGTGTAATCCGGAGACTGGATGATTCCCGAAGAAAGAAAAAGCCCCTCGATGTAGTTCCGCTTGTAGAAATCGAGCGTGAGGTTCACCACCTCATCCGGCGTGAATCGCGCCCGCCGGATGTCGCTCGACACCCGGTTTACACAGAACACGCAGTCATACGTGCAAAAGTTCGTCAGCAGGATTTTCAGCAGCGAAACGCACCGTCCATCCGGCGTGTAGCTGTGGCAGATTCCCGAGCCGTCGGAGTGCCCTACGCCCTTACCGTTCCCCGCCCGCTTCGCCCCGGAGCTCGCACACGACGCGTCATATTTGGCCGCATCGGCGAGGATCTCAAGCTTCTGCTGAACGGTCATCATCGGCGCACACCTGCTTATCTGATGCTAGCGCACGGGGCGAACATCGGGCGAAGTACGCGCAACTTTCACGGTGCAAAAACAGGCCTAGTGTCCCGCAGGCGTCTCCGGATAGATCCGGATATCTCCCACGCCACGATACCGCTCCGCGAAGTCCATCCCGTACCCGATCACAAACCGGTTTGGGATCGAAAACCCCACGTAATCTGCCTCGATCGGCACCAATCGCCGCTCGGGCTTGTCCAGACATGTCGCAATCTTCAACGAAGCCGGCTTATGCGCCAGCATCAACTGCCGCAGATAACTCAGCGTCAGCCCCGTGTCCAGGATGTCCTCCACCAGGATCACGTGCTTGCCCTCAATCGGGTTATCGATGTCCTTGATCAGCTTCACCGCGCCCGACGATACCCGCGCCCGCCCATAGCTCGAAACCGCCACAAAGTCGAACGTGTTATCCACCGTGATAGACCGTGCCAGATCCGCCAGAAAGATCGCGGCGCCCTTTAGCACGCCGATTAAGACCACCGATTCCCCGACATATTCGGCGCTGATCTGTTGACCGATTTCGGCAACACGCTCCCCAATCTGTTGGGCAGAAAAGAGAACGTCCATCGTCTCGGGAGCGACGAACTCAGGCAGGGCGGCTGGCATGACAAAAGGGTAGCGCGGAACTACGACGGCGTGCGCCTTCTCCCATGAGGAAATCACGATCGTCGTGACACCTCGAAAGCAGTGGATGCGATACTTGAACCGATGCTTCCGTACCTGAATATCGGCCCTTTGCACCTCGGCACATTTGGGCTGCTTCTCTGGCTCGCCGCCGTCGCGGGCACCTGGATCCTGCACCAGAACTTCGGGCGCAACGCCGTCACCCTCGACGCCCTCAATATCGTCGTGTTCACCGTCATCGCCGGCATCGTCGGCGCCAAACTCTGGCACGAACTCCAAGATCCCCGCGAACTCGCCGCCTCCTGGCGCCAGATCACCCTCCCTGGCGCGGAGCATCCCTGGGACGTCCTCCTCGGCTTTTTCACCTGGTTCAAGGCCGGCTTCGCCTGGTTCGGCGGCCTCCTTGCCGGGGTCGCCACCCTTGTCGCCCAGGGCGTCTCCCTGCGTCCCAACGGCCTTCGTGAGAGCAAGGCCGCCCTCCGCATTCTCGACCTCGCTGCGCCCGCCGCGGCGGTGGGCTATGGCGTAGGCCGCATCGGCTGCCTTACTTCCGGTGACGGCGACTACGGCATCAACACCACCCTGCCCTGGGGCGTGCACATGGCTCGCAATGCCCTGGTTCCGCCCAATCCGCCCTACGCCGCCGTCCAGCCTACCCCGGTCTACGAACTCCTTTACGCGCTCCTGATCGGCTGGTGGCTATGGAAACGGGGGCCAAAGCCGCTTCCGCTGGGCTTTCTCACCGGCGAATACCTGCTCCTCAGCGGCATCGGCCGCTTCCTCGTAGAGTTCGTCCGCGTCAATCCGAAGCTCTACTTCGGCCGAACGATGTCCAATGCCCAGGTAGCCGCTCTCGCCAGCGCTCTCGTCGGCGCTCTCA
>CAXUNH010000142.1:0-8527 GCA_964252405.1 uncultured Acidobacteriaceae bacterium
GGAATAGTTTGAATGAGGCCGATTTTGTCGCGCATGGCGGCGGGTTTCCCATCGTGTTGCGCGGCACGGGAATGGTCGGCAGCGTGATCTTCAGCGGCCTGCCGCAACGTGAGGACCACAACCTCGTCGTTGAGGCACTCTCGCAGGTGCTCGGGGTGGATGTACCCCGGCTGGCGTAGGCGACCGTGAACGTACGGGTGAGCCGCCGGGCGGCGGACCGGTTACGCGCCGGGCACGTCTGGGTCTACCGCACGGACCTGGTCGCGGAGGCCGAGCTGGCCGGACTGGCGCCCAGTGCGCTGGTGACGGTGGAGGAGGGGACGGGGCGGCCGCTGGGATCGGCGCTGTACTCTTCGGCGTCCCAGATTGCGCTGCGGCTGGTGACCCGGGAGCCGGAGCTCTCGCGGACCGGGTATCTCGACGGGGTACGGCAGCGCGTGCGGCGGGCGATTGCGCGACGCCGCGCGGTTGCGCCGCTGAGCGATCGGCCGGGGTCGGAGACGACGGCACAGAGGCTGTTGTTCTCAGAAGCCGATGAGGTTCCGGGCATTGTGGCAGACCGGTACGGCGAGCTGGTGATTGCCCAGTTGCTGACCCAAGGCACGGCGCAGGACGATGTGAGGACCGTGCTGGCCGAGGTTTTGCAGCAGGAGTTGTCGCCCGATGGCCGGGCGCTGACGGTCTGGGAGCGGCCGGATGCACGTATCCGGGAGCTGGAGCAGTTGGTTCCGCCGCCCGACGGGCCGATGCTGCACGTGGGGCCTGGGGGCTCCGCGACCGAGACGGACTTTGCCCTGAACGGCCTGCGTTTTGGCTACGACGCCGGGGCCGGACAAAAAACCGGCGCCTTTCTGGATCAGCGACTGAACTACCAGGTCGCGGCGGAGTGGGTGCGCCGGTCAGGGCGGACCGGGCATGCGCTGGATATGTGCACCTACCAGGGCGGGTTTGCGCTGCACCTGGCGCGGGTGTGCGAGCACGTGACCGGCGTGGATCAGTCGCGGACAGCCCTGGAGGTGGCGGAACGCAATCTGGGGCGGAACCCGGGCCTGGGCGCCCAGGTGGACTGGATCGAGGCTGACGCATTCGCCATTCTGCGGGCGTTGGATGAGGCTGCCGCGAAGGGGACGGGGACCATGGGCCTGCCGGCGCGGTTTGACGCCATCGTGCTGGATCCTCCGGCGTTTGCGAAGAGCAAGCGGGCCGTGGAGGGGGCACTTCGGGGGTACAAAGAGCTGAATCTGCGCGCCATGCGGCTGCTGGAGCCCGGGGGAACGCTGGTAACCTGCTCCTGCTCGCACCACGTGGGGCTGGAGCCCTTCTGGGGTGTTCTGGCCGAGGCAGCGGCCGATGCGGGACGACGCGTGCAGGTGCTGGAGGTGCGGACCGCCGCACCCGACCATCCGGAGGTGGTCACCCTGCCCGAGACGCGGTACTTGAAATGCCTGGTGTGCCGGGTGGAGTGAGAGGTGCGCCCGAGATTGCGCCCCTACGGCACGGCTAACCGGAGCCACGGGAAGCATGACCTCCGGCGAGCCGTTGCCTCGTTCCTGGTTCCTGGTTAGACCTTGTTCAGGTCGTGGATGGTCTGGCCGAGGGCCTGGGCAGCCTGGCCAGCGGCGTTCCGGACGGCGCCGGTGGCTTGATCCAGGGCACCCTGGTCGGCGGTGTCGGGGCTGCCGGTGACGTTTCCGGCGATCTCCTCGACTTTGCCGAGAAGTTGGCCGCCGGCACCGGTGGCGCGCTGCTTCACTCCCCAGGCGCCCACCTTTGCGGCGGCGCGGTCAACGCCGTTCGCGGGCGCGACTGCAGGGTCAGGCTCGTGCAGGATGGCAAAGACGGCGAGCGCCAACGTGGTGCCGCCGATCAGCCAAAGAAGTTTCTTCATGGTTCACCTCACCGCTCTTCGGATGCCGTCCCGCGTTCCGGCGCTGTAGGACGCTCGTGCTTCACGGGGATCGCGCGCAGCGGGTTGGCCATGGGCTAGGCTGATGGACATGCCTCTCCGCCGTCGCTGCCTCCTTTTGTTGCTCGTTGTTGCTGTGCCTGGTTTCGCTGCGGGCCGTCCGAGCCAGGGCCAGCGCGCGGGGGCGGCCGCACCTGCCTTCCGTGACGTGGATCCCGCCCTTGCGCGCATCATTGCGGAGACGCCGGCCATCGACAACCATGCGCACCCGATGCTGGCGCCGCCCGCGATGGCGACCGATCGGGACTTCGACGCGCTGCCCGTCGACAACATGGAGACCGAGACCGATCCGCTGGCCTGGCGCACGGATTTTCCTCCCCTCGCCGAGGCCTGGAGTGCCCTGTGGGGCTTCAAGGGCAGACCGCCCCTGAGCCCTGGGGGCCAGGCCCAGTTGGAAGCGGCGCGGACCAGGGTGCGGGCGCGGGAGGGCGTGGGCTATCCGGCATGGGTTCTGGGCAAAGCCGGCATCGGCACCATGGTGGCGAATCGCGTCGCGATGGGCCCCGGGGTTGCGCCCCCACGCTTCCTGTGGGTGCCCTATGACGACGCTCTGCTGTTTCCGCTGAGCAACGGAGGATTGGCGAAGGGGACGCCGGATCGCGCCCAGTTCTTTGCGCTGGAGGACAAGGTGCGGTCGCGGTTCCTGCACGATGCCGGTCTGCAGGCAATGCCCCGGACTCTGCGCGAGTACCTGCGCCAGGTTGTGACGCCGACGCTGGAGCGGCAAAAGGCGGGGGGAGCGGTCGCGGTCAAGTTCGAGGTGGCGTACCTGCGTGGACTGGACTTCTCGGATGTGCCGGTGGACCAGGCCGAGAGCGCCTTCTTCCAGCCTTCTGCCGGCGAAGCGCCGGACCCGGTGGCCTATAAGCGGCTGCAGGATTATTTATTCCGGTACATCGCCGGGGAATGCGGTCGCCTGGGCCTGGCGGTGCACCTGCACGGAATGGCCGGTGGAGGACGCTACTTCTCGGTTGCGGGCGTCAACCCGATGCTGCTGGAGCCGGTGCTGAATGATCCGAAGTTGAAGGGGACGAACTTTGTGCTGCTGCACGGGGGCTGGCCGTACGTGCGCGAGGCCGGCGCGCTGTTGCAGAAGCCGAACTTCTACCTGGACATGTCGCAGCAGGCGCTGATCTTTCCGGCGCACACGCTGGCGGGCTGGCTGCGCGAGTGGCTGGAAACCTACCCGGACAAGGTGCTGTTTGGGACGGATGGGTACCCGTTTACGGCGGCGCTGGGCTGGGAAGAGGCGACGTGGCTGGCGGCGCGGAACGAGCGCCATGCGCTGGGGATTGCGCTGACGGGCATGGAGCGTGATGGGGAGGTGTCGCCGGAGCGGGCGAAGGAGCTGGCGCGCATGGTGCTGCGGGGCAATGCGGAAGGGCTGTACCGGTTGGGGAAGCCGTGAGTTTTGCGGGGAGATGGAGCCGGTTCATCAGAGATCCGCTACCCGAGCTGCCATGGGACGAACTTACGACCGTCGTGCGGTGTCCAGCCGGTCATGTCGGCGGTGATGGGCCGGCCTCCATCCTGTGAGGCATGGATAAGGGCCCAGTCGATGGACCCGAGGCGGGCCTTGATGCGGTTAATGTAGGTGCCGCGGTCAACGGCGAGCCAGGAAAGGTAGACGAAGCGGTCGTCGGCGGGCCCGCTGGCGAAGCGGCCGGTGAAGACTGGACGGTCGGGGTTCTTGCCGGGCTTGGCCGTCAGGGTGAAGGGGAAGGCAAGCTTGCCGTCAGGCCCAGGTTCGGCAGGAACGATGATCCCCTTGGTGTCCTGCAGGCCAAAGCGGAACGCGTGGTTCTGCGGGTTTGTGGCGGGCAGGTCGTCGCTGCGTAGAAGGCAGAAGCGCACTTCGATGGGCGGCATGATGAGTCTGAGCTTACGTGCAGTGCCTTTCTGGGCCAAGCAAGCCGGAGGAGCCCCGGGCGTGGGATTGCCCGGTAGGGAGATGGTGCGTAAGCTGGGCGCATGTCTCCCGTTTCTGCGGCGGAGGGCGTTTCCGAGCCCGTTCTGACGCATGTGCCTGCTGCGCTGTCGGGGCTGGGTTCCCTGGCGGTGCTCATCCCTGCCTGGCAGCCGGAAGAGCGGCTTGTCGCGCTAGTGGCGGAGCTGGTGCAGGCGGGGTTTGGGCGTGTGGTGGTGATCGACGACGGCAGCCGGGCGGCGTGTGCGCCGGTGTTTGCGGCCGTGGCGGCCATGGACCGGGTGACCGTGCTGCGGCATGCCGTGAACATGGGTAAAGGACGCGGGTTGAAGACGGCGTTTAACCATGTTTTGACGCTGGATGATGGCTTGATTGGCGTGGTCACCGCCGACGCCGATGGGCAGCACACGCCGGAGGACATCCAGCGTGTCGGGGAAGCCTTGCTGAGCTCTGGGACGCGGCCCGTGCTGGGGGTGCGGGCGTTCTCCGGCGAGGTGCCGCTGCGTTCGCGGTTTGGAAACCTGCTGACACGGCGTGTGTTCTCGTTTCTTACCGGGACCTCCATCACCGATACGCAGACAGGACTGCGAGGGCTGCCGCTGGGCGTGTTGCCGGCGCTGACGGCGCTGGACGGCGAACGCTACGAGTACGAAATGACGGTGCTGGCGCACCTGTGCCGCAGCGGCGCCGCGCCGCGGCAGGTGCCCATTGCGACGGTGTACCTCAGGAACAATCGCGGGTCCCACTTCCACCCGGTATGGGACTCGGTGCGCATCTACTTTGCCCTGGTGCGCTTCCATGCGTCGTCGCTGCTGGCCGCCGGGCTAGGTCTGCTGCTGTTTACGCTCTGCTTCCCCCTGACAGGTGCGGTGCTGCTGAGTGTGGTGGGGCGGCTGAGTTCATGATGGACTCCTGGGTAAAGCGGCAGTGTGTGTTCCAGCACCAAGGGCCGGTGGGGCAGGCGTCTTGGAGGTACTCCGTGCTTGCGGCTGCGATCGGGGCTGCAAGCGACGGGTCGATTGTGGGGCTACACCGGTGCATGCACTCGCCTGTGCTGCTCGCGGAGCTGTGTGCGGGTTTGCTGTCGAGCCTGTTGAGCTTTGCCGTGCAGCGGACGGATGTGTTCCGGCAGGAAGAGGCGCTTTGAGCGGAACTCTGCCCCGGGCCGGCGTGTCCCGCGAGCGGGCCGTTCGCGCTCTGCCGTGGGTCACGGGCGTTTGGGTTTTTCTGCAGCTGATCAGCCTGCGTCTGGGATTGTTGAAGGCCTTCTACTTTGATACCGCGCATGCCGATGTGCAGGGCATCGACTACTTTTCGCTGCCCAAGGCGTGGCTGAACCTGCAGGCGGGGCGCAGCCTGTACGGGACCTTCGATCCGCCATCCTATGGCCCGCACTTCACGTGGTATCTGGCCCACCCGGTACTGGCGGTGGTGCTGGGCTGGCCCCTGAGCAAGCTGGAGCCCATGGATAGCTACGGAGTGTTCACACTGCTGTCTCTGGGCGTGATGGCGGCGTGTGCCTGGATGTTGGCCCGCGAAGGGGAGAGCGCACTGGTGCGGCGTCTGATCTGGCTGCTGCTGCTGGGCTCGTTTCCTGGCCTCCTGATGCTGTGGGTCGGCAACGTGCAATCGTTCACGGTGCTGGGCCTCACGCTGCTGTTCGCGGGCATGCTGCGCAGGGCGCGGTGGACCGTTGATGCGCCGTGGTTGATGCGTGCGGGGCTGCTGCTCTCGTTGTTCACCAAGCCCGTGGTGCTGGTGATGCTGCCTCTGTTGCTGCTGGTGAAGGAGACGCGCCGCTCGGCTTTCGATGCAATGGCGGTGTACGTGCCCGTCTCTCTGCTGTTTCTGGTGATCCCCCCGGTGAACCCGGAGCGAATCAGCCTGGGGCGGGTGTTCTGGCTGGCGTGGCACCCGGGCTTCGTGCGGTCCAGGATGGACATCTACGCCAACGGCCTGAGCCTGACGCCGGACATGCGCGACAACAGCGTGCACTGGTTCAATCTGGTGGCGCAGTCCGGGTTCCGTTTGCAGCACGTGGACGTGTATTCGCTGCCGGTCTTTCTGGACGGTCTGCTGGGCGTGAGGACGCCGGGGTGGATGTACGCCCTGCCTACGCTGGCTGTGCTGGTGCTCTCTTTCGCCGTGGCGCGACTGCGGGACAGGGCGGTGCGGCTGGAGGCCGCGTTGTTGCTGGTCCTGGCCGCGTCGCTGGACTTCTTTCTAGGCTATCCCACGGTGTGGGAGTACCAGTACACGGCGGTGTTGCCGGTGGCAGCGGTGCTGCTGCTTCCGGGGCGTTCGATGTTGCTCTCGCCGGAGATCCGGCGATGGTGTGTGGGGCTGGCGTGTTGTGCGTGGCTGCCCAGCCTGTACGTCCTGAGCCGGAGCGCGACGCCGAGTGGGCCGGTGCTGGCCATGGCACGGCTGGATCGCGTGGTACCCGTGACGGTACTGTTTGCGCTGCTGGTGTGGGTCGTGGGGCGCGTTTGCCTGGATTCCCGCCAAGCCAGGGCAAAGGGCGCAAGCGAGGTGGTCGCAGCCGTGTGATGCGGGGCCACAGGCTCAGTCCGGCAAACGGCCCTTGTACGCCCACAAGCCCAGGCCGGGGTTGCTGATGAAGAAGATCTCTTCCCCGGCTACCGTGTTCCAGCCGTCGCGGAGCGTCTCGGGGTTGTAGCGGGCCGTGTACTCGGCGAGATCGCCGTATTTGTAGCGCACCGACTCGATTTCCTCGCGGGTGAGCTGGCCGGGGCAGTAGCGGATGGTGAAGCGGCCTTCGCTGGAGCCGTGGATGAGATGGGCCGCGGCGCTCAGATTCGCGGCGAGCTCAGGGTCCTGCTTCACCGCGGCGAGGGTGGCAGGCATGCCGCAGTAGCCGTAGCGGCGGATGAGCGCGTCGATGGCGGCATCTTCGCCGAACTCATGGACGCCGGGCGCGAGGACGATCAGTTCGGCATCGTCGGCGAGCGCCATGCGCGTGCGGTAGACGCTCTTGTTGCCGAGCCAGGTGGAGCGGAACTCGTGCGGGTCGAGGAAGACAACTGCTTTGTGGATCTCGCGGTCGAGGCGCTGGAAGTTGCACTGGAGGCTGAGCTCGGCGGCACACTCAAAGGCCTGCTCGTCGTCGGAGATGTAGAGGCCGCGCACGGCAAGCTCGCCGGCTTCGTTCTTGGCCACCACGGTCTGGACGTAGACGATGGGCAGGTGCTGCGCGAAGTGCCGGCTGGCGTAGCGCAGGATCCTGCGGACGGGTGTATCGACGCGGCCCATCATGCGCTCCATGCCGTAGACGGCGCCGAGGAAGTGCGAGCGGTGGATGCCGAGCGGGCCGCCGGTGCCGACGAAGATGTTCTTGGCGCCGTTGGCCATGCCGACCACCTCATGGGGCACAACCTGCCCTATGGAGAGGATGAGGTCGTGGCCGCCCTCGGTGAGCAGGCGGTTGACCTGGGCGGGCCAGGGAAAGTCGAGCTGGCCTTCGGAGACCTCGTGCATGAAGGCGCCGGGGACTTCGCCGAGGGTGACGATGTCGTTCCGCCAGTCGTGGACGCGGAAGAGTTCGCGGGGCGTGCGGCCGAACATGCGGCTGATCTCGGCGTCGGACATGGGCTTGTGCGTGCCGAGGGCGGGGAGGACGTCGGTAAGCGACGGGCCGAGGAGCTCGTACGTGAGCTCCGTGAGCTGGCCGGAGCGGGAGTGAAAGCGCGTGAAGTCCGGCGGGATGACCAGCACCTTCTGGCGGGGGCCCAGGGCGGCGAAGGCCGTCCCCAGGCCGGCACGGAGCTGGTCGTGGGAGAGCTCGGTGGAGGGGGATCCTTGCGCAAAGAGGAGGGCCATGGAGGGGGTCGCCTTTCCGTCGTGAGCGGCGGTGGCCTCCATTATCGCCCGGGGCGGAGCCGGGTACCCGGGACCCTCGGGACGGGGAGGTGCGCCACAAACGCGATGCTTGTCTCGTCTGAGTCCAGCCCTGGGGACCTTTGCGGAACGCGTAGAATCGCTGTAATCGTTCCCCATGGCACAAGCGTCTATCGACGGTATGCACACAGCGATGACCGCCACCGACCTCCTGGGGCTGGGCAGACGGGAGCGCGCGCTCTCGGAACTCGAGGACGTTGACGCCCTGGTGCGGACGCATCGGGCGCGTTTGTTGCGTTTTGTCACGTTTTCCGTCGGGGATGATGATGTAGCGGCCTCGATTGTGCAGGATTGCTTTCTGAAGGCCTGGTCCAACCGCGCTAACTTTCGTGGCGAGTCCAGCGTGGCGACGTGGCTGACGTCGATCGCCGTGAATCTGATCCGGGACCACCAGCGCACACGCAAGGTGCAGTTCTGGCGCAAGGCGGCCAAGACGGCGACCGACGTGATGGAGGTCGCGTCCATTCTGCCGGGGCATGAGTGCTCGCCGGAGCGGCAGTTGCTGGCGCGGGAGCGGGCGGCTGCCGTGGTCACCGCCCTGGATGCGCTCTCGATCAATCAGCGGGCCGTGTTTCTTATGCGGTTTTCTGAGGAAATGGAGCTGGCAGACATTGCGCAGGCGATGAACATGCCGGTCAATACAGTGAAAACACATCTGCATCGCGCGGTTCGCGCGGTTCGGCGACAACATGCGCTTTGTGGCCGTCACGGACGGC
>CAXUNH010000143.1:0-8505 GCA_964252405.1 uncultured Acidobacteriaceae bacterium
GCCCAAAGAAGGGCGGGGCCACCGCCGGAACGGGCGCGGAGGATGGATTCCTGCATCACCCGGTAGACGGCCACGGCGTCCTGTCCATCGACCGAGAGCACGGGCAACTTCGCCCTGGACGCGACTCTCTGGACGGTGCTCCAGTTCAGGGGCGCGGCTTTGCCTGGGGCAGCCTGCGGCGTGATGCGGAAGGTGTCTGCGCCGCTCGGGTCAGCGCAGGCAACCACCAGAGGAAGCTTGGTTTGCTCGGCCCGGGCCAGTGTTCCGGCCCAGTTCGCTTCGGTGTTGCCGGTGCGCAGCAAGGCGAAGACCAGGCGATCGGTCCCGCTGCGCTGAAACGCCTCGGCGAGGCCGGCCGCGAGCGCCAGGTGGGGCGAACCCGGAGAGAGCTCGAGGTGTGAGATGGGTGTTTCCCTTCGCTCAGCTTGCCGGGCATTGAGCAGGGTTGGAGGGACGCGGTCACCGGGTTCTGCGACGAAAATGTCGCCGGGGCAGAGTTGGAGCAGCGTGCCCGCGAGAAGAGCCTCGCGCCCGGCTGGGGCTGGGGCTGGGGTGGAGGCGCCCCCCGGGTGTGTAGGGCCGGAGCCGCTCTTCCGCGCCCGAGGCGTCTTGCTGAGGGGGACGGCCTGCTTTAACAGGGTGTGGAGCGCCCGGAGCTGGGCATTGGGAAGCAGGGGGTTTTCAGGCAACGAGGGATCTCCGGGCTGCGGGCGGAACGTACCTGGACGAAGCGGGGCCACGTCCAGGCGTTTGGGTTAGACGAGGGCTGCGCTGGGCGCCTCAGGAGAGAGCCCGAGGTCGGCGAAGGCTCCTTGTGCGATTTCTGGCGCGAGTTGGCCCTCCCGGGCAAGTTTGGAGAGCGTTGCGGCGACGATGGACTCGGCGTCGACCTCGAAGAAGCGGCGGAGGTGTTCGCGGTTGTCGGAGCGGCCGAAGCCGTCGGTGCCGAGGGTGACGAGGCGCTGGCCGAGCCACGGGGAAAGGCCGTCGGGGAGGGCCTTCATGTAGTCGGAGGCGGCGATGATGGGGCCCTGCGCGTCGGCGAGGGCTTTGAGGACGAAGGGTGTGCGGGCGGGCTCGGCGGGATGGAGGCGGTTGTAGCGCTCGACGTCGAGGGCGTCGCGGCGGAGTTCGGTGTAGCTGGGGACGCTCCAGACGTCGGCGTTGATCTTGTACTTGTCGGAGAGGATTTGTTGGGCCTTGACGGCCTCATTGAGGATGGGGCCGGAGCCGAAGAGCTGCACTGTGGCGGGGCCGTTCGGGGCAGCGGCAAACTTGTAGAGGCCACGGAGGATGTTTTCGCGAATGCCTTCGCCTTCGGGCATGGCGGGCTGGGCGTAGTCCTCGTTGTACATCGTAAGGTAGTAGAAGGTGTCCTCGCCGAGTTCGTACATGCGGCGAAGGCCGTCCTGCAGGATGACCGCCATCTCGTAGACGTAGGCGGGGTCATAGGTCTTGCAGGTAGGGATGGTGCTGGCGAGGAGGTGCGAGTGGCCGTCCTGGTGCTGCAGACCCTCGCCGAGCATGGTGGTACGGCCGGCGGTGCCGCCCATGAGGAAGCCCTTGCCGCGGGAGTCGGCGAAGGCCCAGGCCATGTCGCCGATGCGCTGGAAGCCGAACATGGAGTAGTAGAGGTAGAAGGGGATCATAGGCACGTTGTAGTTGGTGTAGGCGGTGCCGGCGGCGGTGAAGCTGGCCATGGAGCCGGCTTCGGTGATGCCTTCTTCGAGGATCTGGCCTTCTTTTTTCTCGCTGTAGCCGAGCAGCATGTCGGCGTCGTGAGGAGTGTACTTCTGGCCTTCCGGGGCGTAGATGCTGACCTGTTTCATGACGGACTCGAAGCCGAAGGTGCGGCCTTCGTCGGGGATGATCGGCACGACGAGCCTGCCGATGGCGGGATCTTTGAGCAAGCCGCGCATGATGCCGACGAAGCCGGTGGTGGTTGAGACGGCGCGGCCCTTGCTGCCGGCGAGGTACTCCTTGAAGAAGTCGAGTTCCGGGGCCTTGAAGGTGGGTTCGGGGACCTTGCGGGCGGGCAGGTAGCCGCCCAGCGCCTGACGGCGCGCCTGCATGTAAGCGATAGCCGGGTCGTTGGCTTCGGGGCGGTAGAAGTCTGCGTCTTTGGCCGCGTTTTCGGGAAGCGGGATGTCGAACTGCCTGACGAAGGCGGACAGGCCTTCTTCGGTGAGCTTTTTCTCCGAGTGGGTGGCATTGCGGGCTTGTGCGGACGCGAGGCCGTAGCCTTTGACGGTCTTGGCGAGGATGACCGTGGGGCCGCCTTTGTGTTCGAGGGCGCGCTTGTAGGCGTTGTAGATCTTGAGGGGGTCGTGGCCGCCGCGATGCAGACGGCCAAGTTGCTCGTCCGTCTTGTCTTCGACGAGCTTGAGCAGTTCGGGGTACTTGCCGAAGAACTCCTTGCGGAGATAGGCGCCGCCTTTGGCTTTGAAGGTCTGGAAGTCGCCGTCGACGCACTCTTCCATGCGCTTGAGGAGCAGGCCCTGGTGGTCGCGCTCGAAGAGCTCGTCCCAGTCGGAGCCCCAGATGACCTTGATGACGTTCCAGCCGGCGCCGCGGAACATGCCTTCGAGCTCGTCGATGATGCGCTTATTGCCGCGGACGGGGCCGTCGAGGCGCTGCAGGTTGCAGTTGATGACGAAGATGAGGTTGTCGAGGCCCTCGCGGTTGGCGAGGGAGATTGCGCCGAGGGTGTCGACCTCGTCGGTTTCGCCATCGCCGACGAACGCCCAGACCTTGCGCTCGGTGTGCGGGATCAGCGAGCGGTTCTCGAGGTACTTCATGAAGCGAGCCTGGTAGATCGCGTTCAGCGGACCGATGCCCATCGAAACTGTGGGGAACTGCCAAAAGTCCTGCATGAGCCACGGGTGCGGATAGCTGGACAGGCCGGGCTCGCCGCGGAGTTCGTGGCGGAAGTTCTTTAGGCGCGTCTCGTCAAAGCGCCCTTCGAGAAAGGCGCGAGCGTAGACGCCGGGGGAGGCGTGGCCCTGGAAGTAAACGAAGTCCCCGGGCTGCTCGCCGTTGGCGGATGGGTACTGGGCGCGGAAGAAGTGATTGAAGCCGACCTCGAGCAGTGTGGCGAGCGACGAGTAGGTGGAGATGTGGCCGCCGATGCCCGCGTCGTACTTGTTCTGCTTGTGCACCATGGCCATGGCGTTCCAGCGGATCAGCGCCTCGACGCGGCGCTCGAGGGTACGGTCGCCCGGGTAGGGCACTTCGTCGTGCTTGGGGATGGTGTTGAGGTAGGGTGTGGTGACGTCGCCCGTGGCGGGCACACCGGCCTCACGGGCGCGGGTGCGCAGCGCGGAAAGCACGGCCGCGCCCTGTTCCCAGTCGTTGGCGACGACCTGGTCGAAGGCCTCGATCCACTCCCCGACCTCGGCGGTGAGGTCTTGTTTGACGGCTTCTTCGAGCTTGACGGCCATGTGGTGAGGTCCCCTTCGGTGCACAGCATTTGACGGTTCTACGATACAAGGCGCTCGGGATGCCGCGCTAGTTACCGGGGCGCGAGTATCGCCCGCACGGCATCAGAACGGAAGATTGCCTGGGGAGGGAAGCGGATGCACAGTTTTGACCTGAAGGTGAACGGCTTCGTGTTCGACGCGCTGGCGTCAGGGCCCGAGGACGGAGAGCTCGTCCTGCTACTGCATGGCTTTCCGCAGTTTGCCGATGCATGGACCGGCGTCATGGAGCGTTTGGCGGGGAGCGGTTTTCGCGCCGTAGCGGTGAGTCAGCGCGGGTACTCGTCCGGGGCGCGTCCGGGTGCGACGGAAGCGTACGCGATGCGGGAGCTCGTGACCGATGCCATGGGCTTCGCCGATGCGTTAGGGGCCGAGCGGTTCCACCTGGCGGGGCATGACTGGGGCGGCGCCGTGGCCTGGGTGGCGGCGGCGCAGCACGCGGCCCGGTTGCGGTCACTGACGGTGCTGTCGACCCCTCACCTGGATGCCTTTGCGAAGGCGCTGGCCAACAATACCGATCAGAAGCTGAAGTCGGCGTACATGGCGCTGTTTCGTGCGCCGGGCCGCATCGCAGAGACGACCTTGCTGGCCTTTGACGCGAAGGCGCTCCGGGGTGCCTACCAGGGCAAAGTGCCTGGGACCGAGGTGGAGCGGAACGTGCAGCGCCTGCAGGCGGACGGGGCCTTGACGGCGGCATTGAACTGGTACCGCGCGAACGCCTTCCAGGGCGGCCTCGGATCGATCCGGGTGCCTACCCTGTACGTGTGGAGCGACAAGGATATGGCGCTGGGTGAGGCGGCTGCGTTGGACACGGGCAGCTACGTGGAGGCGCCCTACCGGTTTGTGCGGTTGACCGGGGTGTCTCACTGGCTGATGGACGAAGCCCCAGAGCAGGTATCTCCCCTGATGCTGGAGCACCTTCGGGCAAACGCCGGTTCGTGAGGCGGTCGAGGCTGCACGCTTAGGCGGAAAACGGCTCAGAAGATTTTGGCGTAGGCTGCGCGGGTCTGCGCCAGCACCTTTGCCGCACTCCCCCGAGGACCAATCTCACGTCCTCCACCGAGGTTTGCCGTTGCACACGCTGACGCACATGGCGCGGCGGCCACGCCAGGTCGGGTTGCTGAACAGAGCCTGACCCATCGGCGGGGATGGCGGCGGTGACCTGGTCGGTGAAGCGGTCGTGATCGGCTTCCGTGGCGTCTAGGGCTGGGTGCAGGAAGCGAACGAGGCCCTGGTTCATCTGTGGTCCGCCAGCACCGTCGCGCCCGGGAGCGAACTCATGCCCGTCACCAGCGCATGCGCGTGGGTGCAGCAGTTTTCGACCATCGAAACGGTGCCACTCGCGCCCAGCTCGCGTACGGCAAGGGCGCTGGGTAGAGAGCCTCCCATCACCCATCCAAAGAAGCGGGGTCCGTTGACCTGATGCAGCCCGACCTCCACGGCCGCGACGAGTTCGTCGACAACCTGCGAGGGGGCTGTCCCGGTTTGGGCGAACTGCAGCGCATGGTCGAGAGCGTGTTCGAGCGCCTGCTGCGTGGGGGAAAGCCTGCTGCGTTGGGGAAAACGGACCGTGCATGGAACGATGCTAAGCGCGACGGATCATGTGATCTTGGGGACTCGTCCATCGGCGATCAGGAAGAGTAGTCGGCGTTGATGCTGACGTACTCCTGGGTGAGGTCGCAGGTAAGGAAGCGGGTGCGGCCGGGGCCCTGGCCAAGATCGAGCGCGATGGTGTAGTCGCGGGTGCTCATGGCGGCGTGGGTCGCGGTTTTGTCGAAGTGAGGTGAGCGAACGCCGTGGGCGAAGACAGGGAGGCCGGCGATGTTGACCGAGACGTGGGCGGGGTCGAAGGGAACGCCGGCGTAGCCTGCGGCGGAGAGCAGGCGTCCCCAGTTGGGGTCGGCAGAGGACCAGGCGGTTTTGCAGAGCGGCGAGCGGGCGATGGTACGGGCGATTTGCTTGGCTTCGGCGTCGTTGCGGGCACCGGTGATCTCCAGCGTGATGACGTGGGTGACGCCTTCACCGTCGTCGACGATCTGGTGGGCGAGGGACTCGCAGACGAGGCGCAGGGCTTCGGCGAAGGCTCCGAGGACTTTGTCGGTGGCCTGTACGTTGGATCTGCCGCTGGCAAGGAGCAGCACGGTGTCGTTGGTGCTCATGTCGCCGTCGATGGAGATCGAGTTGAAGCTCGTTTCGACGGCGGGGGCGAGGACGGACTGGAGTTGGGCAGGCGTGGCGTCCAGGTCTGTGAAGAGGTAGACCAGCATGGTGGCGTGCGGCACCAGTTGCGGGCCGATCATGCCGGCACCCTTGGCGCAGCCGAACAGCCGGACGGGATGATCGGGGTCAACGGCGAGCGTGGCGCGGGCGACCTTACGGCGGGTGTCAGTGGTCAGGATGCCGTCGGCGAAGGACGTGAGATGGGCAGCGGTGCTGCCGAGCGCGGCTTTGGCCTTGGGGATGGCCGCGATCAGTTTGTTTGCCGGGAGCGGCACGCCGATGATGCCGGTGGACGAGGGGAAGACCTCGTCGAAGACGCAGCCGAAGTGCTCGGCGGTGGCGGTGCAGGTCTGGCGGCAGGCATCGATCCCGGGGCTGCCGGTGGCGCAGTTGGCGTTGCCGGAGTTGATGAGAACGGCGGTGACGCGTCCGCCGGTGGCGGCGAGGTGGTGGCGACCGACGATCACCGGGGCGGCGACAACCTGGTTGGAGGTGAACAGCGCGGCGGCACTGGCGCCCGTGGGGCAGACCGCGAGCGCGAGATCGGGCTTGCCGCTCGCCTTGAGGCCGGCCGTGGTCGCAGACCATTGGAAGCCGAGGGGAAGGTTGGTTTGTGCGGGCGCGGCGTGCACGAGGCCAAGGTGCGAAGCAGGATTGCTCACAGAGGAACTGTATCAAGCGGCGACGGTGTTCAAGGTGGCTGGTTAGCTGCAGGTCTGTGATGGCGTCTGGGTGCGGGTCCACTTTTCGGAGCGGCCGAAGGCCTTGATGCCGACGTAGCCGCGCAGATCGAGCTTGTCGCCGTCGCTGGTCATGACGCCCTTGTAGGTTTTGCCGGATTTCGGGTCATAGAGGTGGCCGTCTTCGGCGTGGTTGGGATCGGCGAGATGAAAGCCGTAACCGATCCGCAGGCCGCAGAGCTTGCGGGTGTGTTGGGCGGGGTCGGGGTTCCTGGTATCGAACTGCGGCGCGTTGGGCTCGAGCTGAAGGAGGGTGGCGCAGACCTCCTGGCCACAAGGAGCGATGCGCACGGTGGCTCCCCCCGGTGTTCGCCACATGCCGTTGACGCCTTTCCCCTGTGCGACGGCTGTGGGAAGGGGGCTTAGCAGGAGGGCGAGCAGGAAGGCTGTGCGCGGCATGGCCCATCTTAGCGCCGGGACTGCGCGGCGTATACTTTGGCGAGAACAGTGGGCAAAAGCGCAAGCGAGCAAAGCGACGAGGCCAGGCGGGAGATCCAGATTCATGAGCACATTTGACAACGGGATTGCAGCGGCAAACGGACAGGGCCAGGCGCACGACTCGGAGACGCGGTATGGGGTGCCGCAGCCGCGGCGTGAGTGGATCGTGAAGCGTAAGGAAGAGGCCGCGCGCACTGGCGACCCGAACATGAGCCAGATGCACTTTGCGCGCAAGGGGCTGATCACGGAAGAGATGGCCTTTGTGGCGCATAAGGAGAAGTTGAGCCCGGAACTGGTGCGGAGCGAGATCGCCAAGGGCACGATGATCATCCCCGCCAACATCAATCATCCGGAGCTGGAGCCGATGTGCATTGGCGTGGAGAGCCTCTGCAAGATCAATGCGAACATCGGCAACTCGGCGCTGGTGAGCAATGTGGATGAAGAACTGCGGAAGCTGCATACTGCGGTGCATTTTGGCGCGGATACGGTGATGGATCTGTCGACCGGCGGCGATATCCCGATGATCCGCGAGGCCATCCTGCGGCATAGCCCGGTCCCGATTGGCACGGTGCCGCTGTACGAGGCGCTGAGCCGGGTAAAGCGGGTGGAGGATCTGAATATCGACCTGTACCTGGAGGTGATTGAGGAGCAGGCGGAGCAGGGCGTGGACTACTTCACGATTCATGCGGGCGTTCTGGTGCAGTACATTCCATTGGTGTCGAAGCGGATCACGGGGATCGTGAGCCGCGGTGGCGCGATCTTGGCGCAGTGGATGACGGCGCACCATAAGCAGAACTTCCTGTACGAGAACTTCGACCGCATCACGAAGATTATGGCGAAGTACGACGTGAGCTACTCGCTCGGTGATGGATTGCGGCCGGGGTCTGTGGCTGATGCCAGCGATGAGGCGCAATTTGCGGAATTGAAGACGCTGGGTGAGCTCACCCGGCAGGCCTGGAAGGACGATGTCCAGGTGATGATCGAGGGCCCCGGGCACGTGCCGATGGACAAGATCAAGGAGCAGGTCGACAAGGAAGTGGAGCTCTGCGACGGCGCGCCGTTCTACGTGCTGGGGCCGTTGGTCACCGATATCGCGCCTGGATATGACCACATCACGTCCGCCATCGGGGCGGCGATGATTGGTTGGCATGGCGCGGCGATGCTCTGCTATGTCACGCCCAAGGAGCACCTGGGGCTGCCGAACGAGAAGGACGTCAAGGACGGCATTATTGCGTACAAGATCTCGGCGCATGCGGCGGATATTGCGCGGCACCGGCCGGGAGCGCGGGACCGGGATGATGCGATCAGCCATGCGCGCTACACCTTTGATTGGGATAAGCAGTTTGCGTTGAGCCTGGACCCGGAGACGGCGCGTGGCATGCACGACGAGACGTTGCCGGATGACTACTACAAGGAGGCAGCGTTCTGCTCGATGTGCGGGCCGAAGTTCTGCTCGATGAACTGGTCCAGCAAGGTGGACAAGTTCAACGAGGAGGTCCATGGGTTGAAGAAGCCGGACCTGACGCAGATTGTGACCGAGCAGATGGCGTTGCGCGGGTAGGAGTGGCCGGCCGTCGGTGCTCGGTTGCGGACTGGCCGGTTTCGTTCAGGTTTGAAGGGCGAGGCTGGGG
>CAXUNH010000144.1:0-8486 GCA_964252405.1 uncultured Acidobacteriaceae bacterium
AGCGCCTCAAACTTTTGTTGTTCTGGGGGGCGTTGGCGTTCGGGCGGGCCGCGGGGACGGCTACGCCGGATGGATCGTTGAGTTGTGCCGATGTCGCCGGGAGGTTGTCCCCGTTGTAGCCCGGGGTGCCTGTACCGGCGATAACTTGTACAGACTGGTTGCTCCATGTGAGCAGCGTGATGACGGCATTGCCCGTGTCGGCAATCAAGAGATCGCCTGAGGGCGTGAATGCAATCGCTTGCGGAGCGTTGAAAGTAGCGCTGGTTGCAGAAACGTTATTGACTGGCGGGCCGGATTGACCCAGGGTTCCGGCAATCGTGGTGATCTTCCCGGTAACCGCGTCGACACGACGGATCGCATTGTTTCCGGTGTCGGCGATGTAGAGATTGCCGGCGCCGTCCAGAGCGAGGCCGGTGGGGCCGCTGAGGTCTGCCGCGGTTGCGGAGCCGCCCTCGCCGCCGATGCCGGCGTTACCCGTGCCCGCGTAGGTGGTGATGATCTGTGTCCGTCCATCTACGCGACGAACACGGTTATTCACTGTGTCTGCGAGGAAGAGGTTCCCGGCCGCGTCTACGGCAAGGCCGGAAGGAAGATAGATGGGAGCACCGGTCGCGGGGCCACCGTCGGAACTACTTTCGTAAAACCACTGACCGTTGCCGGCGACGGTGTTGATCTGTGCCGGAATCAGGACGGGCAGCCCGCCCTGACCGATGCCGCTGATCAAGGCAGTCGCAAGGACGTTGTTGCTGCTGTCCTTAATCACCACTGCGCCGTGGCGAACTCCCGGAACCCGCGGCGAGAAAGTCGCGGTCAAGCTGCAGGTCTGCGAGGCGGCGAAGCTCGCTCCGGTGCAGGTGCCGAGATCGGTTACAGTGAACTCCTGCAGACTGGCGGTCGAGACCCCCTCGGTGAGAACGATGGACGCGGAGGGTGATCCTGCAGCCCGAAAGGTAAGCGTGATAAGGGTGGGCGCGGAGGTCTGCCCGACGGCAATCGCCGGAAAGATCGTTTGGCCAAGTGGGTTTCCGGAGGCCTTTGCCTCCCGTATCAGTCCGAAGAAGGACAGGAGGCAGAGCAAAGCCCAAGCCATCGAGCCGATGGTGCGGCCCTGTTGCCGAAAGGTTTCCCGTTTGTGGTTTCGTATCCAGATTGCCACTGTTCCCCCAACGCTGCAGGTCTAGAGTTGCCCTTGCAAGAGGGCCTCCTGTGATGCGTCGCTGTGGGTCTTATCGGCGCGGATTGGAAAGACTTCACCCTGTTGCAGAATCGAGACAGCTTTCGCTCGAACTAGCACGCAAGTGGTAGACCGTCCATCGCAGTTCGGCTAAAGTTTTCCTCGGGATCGCCGGTGCATCCGAAAGCAGGTGTCTACACACGCATGGTGATGCAAAGAGATCGTTCCCAGTCCGCAGCGCTTCTCGATCGTGTCTCTGCCCCGGTTGGCAGCGACCTTCCGTTACCGCGCCTTTTGTTGGTTTTCGCTCATCCAGACGACGAGGTCATTGCCGCAGGTGGACGACTGGAGCGCATGGCCCACTCTTGTCTCCTGACCGTAACGGATGGAGCTCCGATGGACGGAAAAGATGCGCGCGAGCACGGCTTTCCGAATCTGGGTGCCTATCGCGAAGCCAGAGCGAGGGAGTTGCGGGAGGCCGTTTCCCATGCCGGTTTGCCGGAGGCGTTCGTGCTCCCCTTCCCGGGCCGCGTGCCGGATCAGAAGGCCGGTTTTCATTTGAAGGAGTTGGCGTACGCCGTGGCGGAACACATTGCGGCACTTCAGCCCGAAGCAGTCCTTACCCACCCTTATGAAGGGGGACACCCTGATCACGATGCTTGTGCCTTTGCGGTTCACAGCGCGGTGCGCCGGATCTCGCATCGCGGCGGGCGAGGGACCCCGATCCTGGAGGCGCCGTTCTATCACGCCGGGGACGACGGCTCCATGTTGACAGGCCAATTTCTTCCTACTGCGGGAGCGGGCCGTGCGGTGACGGTCGAACTTTCAGGGAGCGAGGCAGCCAACAAGCGTGCCCGGCTTGCGTGTTTCAGTAGCCAGGCCGAGACGCTGGCGCAGTTCGGTGTCGATCGGGAGTCCTTCCGGACGGCGCCGACGTACGATTTCACGCTGCCGCCGCATTCGGGCCAGCTTTTGTATGAGCGGTTCGGGTGGGGTATGACAGGCGAACAGTTTCAGGCAATGGCTCGCGACGCGATGGGGGAGATGTTTGGGGCGATCCCTGATTCGGGGCGGTGTTCTGCGACAACCGTTTGCGCGTGTTGAGTGCAGCGATGCCAGCCGAGAAGGGTCAACCGGGTGAGGGGATTCCGTCCATCCTGAGTGTGGCGTTTCCTTATGCTCCGATCGGGCCGCTGGCCGTGGGCGGCGCGGAGGTGATCTGCTCGCAGATGGAGGCCGCTGTAGCGGGGCTTGGTTTCCGGTCCGTTGTGGTGGCCCATGCCCGGAGCCAAACGGAAGGCAAGCTTTATGGCACGGACGTTCCTGCAGGGACGATCACGGACGACTTACGGGCGACGGTAGAAGCGAGGCAACAAGCCAACATCGACCGTGCGCTGGCCGACGAGTCGGTGGCCCTTGTGCACATGCATGGGATGGACTTTCACCGGTACCGGGTGACTGATGTTCCGGTGCTTGTGACTCTGCACCTTCCGCCCGCGTGGTATCCCGAAAGCATCTGGGAACTGCCCGCCAATTATCACCTGGTGTGCGTTTCTGAGAGCCAGCGCCGTGCGTGTCCTGAAGATGTTCGTGCACGGATCACGGTGGTTGAAAACGGCGTCGAGATCCCGGAGTTGCGGACGTTCCGTTCGGAGGGCCGGTATGCCCTTAGCCTGGCACGGATCTGTCCGGAGAAGAACCTGCACACGGGCCTGGATGCCGCGAGACTTGCGGGAATACCGGCGATTCTGGGCGGCGAGGTCTTCCCTTACGCAACGCACCAGCGGTACTTCGACGAGGAGATCAAGCCGCGCTTAACGTCTCAGGGCGAGGTGCACGAGGACCGGCGGAAAACAGGGGCTGGGGCGCCGACCGCACGCTTCCTCGGGGCAGTTTCGCGCGACGAGAAGATTCGGATACTGAGCCGGGCGGCGTGTTTGCTGTTGCCCTCATTGGCTCCGGAGACAAGTTCCCTGGTAGCCATGGAGGCGCTGGCCGCGGGCGTGCCGGTGGTCGGCATGGCTGTGGGCGCTGTGCCGGAGATTGTGGAGCATGGCAGGACGGGCTTTCTGGTTTCGCCAGACGACCATGCAGTTGAGCAGATGGCTGCGGCGTTGATGCGGCTGAAGGAAATTGATCGGAAAACGTGCCGGGAGGTGGCGGAGGAACGTTTCCCGCTGTGGCGCATGGTGGAGGGGTACGCCCGGTTGTACCGGTCCCGGTCTGTTCACCGGTCAAAGGATGGTGCGGTCACCAGGGTGCGGCCGCAGGCTCCAGCCACAGGCGAGTTGGAGGGAAGGCGTCCGGTTCTGTGGGGGGGCGAGGATGTCGTTCCGGAAGAGGTCCGCGATGGTGCGGGCCTTGCGGCGTTGGAAGCTGAGTGGGCTGGGCTGTGGTCGTCGGACCTTCGCGCGACGCCGTTTCAACATCCGGCGTGGCTGGTGCCGTGGTGGCGTCAGTTTGGTCCTGATGGTGACTTGCAGGCCGTGGCATGGCGGGAGAAACATTCGCGTAGGCTGTTGGGCTTTGCGCCGAGCTATGTGTATCGGGACGGTGAGAGTGGCCGCCGGCAGTTGCTGCTGCTTGGAGCGGGTACGAGTGATTACCTGGAGGGTGTCTGGTCGGCGGAGTGCATTGACCTGCCTGAGGTTGCGCTCCGTCACATGCTCTGTTCAGGAGAGCGCTGGGATTTGGCTTCGCTGCACCAGCTTGGATCGCGCTCGCCGCTGAAAGCTGCTGCCGAGTGCATCGGCTACGAGCTTGCGGAGGCGGAGCCTGTTTCGGTGATCGATGTCTCTGCGGAGCTACCGGCCAAGATCAGAGCCAATGTGGGTCGTTACCGGCGGCGTGCGGAGAGGGTGGGCGGATGCCGGTTGGAGGTCGCGTCTTGGCGGGAGGAGGCAGTTGGCTGGTTTGTGGCTTTGGGGGGGTTGCTTCGTGGGCGGGGGTTGGGCGGGGGGTTTGAGGGCGTGTTGGCCGATGCACGGGTTCTGGCGCATCACCGCGAGTCGATCCCGAAGTTATTGCGGGCCGGGGTGTTGCGGATGTTTCGCCTTTTGCTCTCGGGGGAAACGGCGGGCATTCTTTATGGATTGGCCGACCCGGAGGCACGAGAGGGCAGGCGGCTGTACCTGTACCTGATTGGCTTCGGCATGCGGTTCGCCGAGATGAGTCCGGGCACGCTTCTGCTGCACGAAGTGTGGACGTATGCACGCGCGAACGGCTTCGTCAAGCTGGACCTGTTGCGGGGTGGTGAGGCGTACAAGGCGATGTGGGGCGCGAGGACGGAACAGACCTTTGGTTTGGAGGTGGACCGGTTGGCGGCCCGGCAACTCGCCGAAACCAGCAGTGCGCTGAATGGGGTCTAGGCAGGCGCAGCAAAGCCTGTCATGCTCACACGTTCTCTGGATCGAAAGGGTGCGAGGAGACGTTCCATGCCGTCGAGTGTGATTCTCGGGATGCTTTACTCGCCTGCTCTGAAGACCCTGGACATTGCCTTCCGGGGAGCACGGGGGACGTACCGGTATTACGAGGTGAGTGCGGAGGAGTGGCGTGCGTTCAAGCGTTCACAGTCCAAGGGCACCTATTTGAATGCGGTGTTCAAGAAGAGTCATCCCCGATTCGAGCGACTGATCGCGATGAGGCGGGGGATCGCCGCCGAGATCGCGGGGACGTTCGCGGCTCCGGCTGACGCTCCGGATGAGAATGTCTGGGGTTTTCATGATGACGCGCTTTGACAGGAGTCGACCCGGAGGTGCAAGGGAGCCAGCCTGGGCAAGGCTCACGCCAGGGGCCGCGGAAACCAAGTTGCCCTCTTTAGGCGACGAGCAGCTTGCGGCGTTCGGTTTCGGTGTAGGTGTAGCGAATGCGGTGAATCACGGTGATTGTCGAGAAGACGGCCAGTACCCAGAGCGCGGCCGGCATGGCGTCCCAGCGCTGGAAGAGTGCGCCGAGAATGATGAGGACGATGCGTTCCGGGCGCTCCATAAAGCCGACTTTGCAGGAGCCGATGAGCGCTTCTGCGCGGGCGCGCGTGTAGCTGACCATAAGGCTGGTGGTCATCACGAACGCGACCAGACAGACGTAGAAGTACCGATTGCCGCGGGCGTAGAAGACGAGCAGGCCGAAGAAGAGGGCGACGTCAGAGTAACGGTCGAGAACGGAGTCAAAGAAGGCACCGAACACGGAGACCTGGTTTGTCTGCCGGGCGACCCGGCCGTCCACCATGTCAAAGAGGCCTGCACCGATGATGACCAGACCGGCGTAGAGAAACATGCGGACGTAGTTTTCTGCGCGGGCGTAGCCGAAGAAAAAGGCGGCAACCACGTTGATGATCAGTCCGATGAAGGTGAGCGTATTGGGCGAGATACGCGAGAGAGCGAGACCGTTCACGATCTTCTGCAGCAGCCAGCCGCTGCCCTTGCCGAATGCGCTTGTCCAAGTCACAGAATTGCCGAATCCAGTTTACGCGATCAACTACGACATGCTGGCGTTTCCGCCGTGGAGGCGGCGGCTGGCCATCACGCATCCGGGACGGTATGCATCTAAAACGAAAAAGGGCGATATTTCGCGTCAAGTTGGCGCGTTGCCGAAAGGATATTTCAAGAATGGCAAAGATGAAGGACTCAAAGAACCCCATGGATCCGAAGACGGTAAAGCGTATGTACAAGAACCGGGTAGCGCTGCCCGATGATGTAAAGGAAAAGGTATGCGAAATCGCCAACCTAAAGCTGGCAGCAGCGCTGGACACCTACACCCAGTCGAAGTACGCACACTGGAATGTGAAGGGTGTGAATTTCTACCAGTTGCACCTGGTGTTTGACGCAACGGCGAAGGTGATTTTCAAGCACATTGACGCGATTGCCGAGCGCATTACGCAGTTGGGCGGCACGGCGAATGGCACGGCACGGATGGCCGCGGCGAACTCGCCGATCGCGCCGTACAACGTGGAAGCGCTTAGCGGGCCGGAGCATGTGGAGGCGTTGGCGAATGCTGTTGGGCAGTATTGCAAGGAGTTGCGGCAGGCGTCAGATGACATCGACGAACTGAAGGATGAGCCGACGGCGGACTTCTTCAAGCAGCTGGTGGTGGAGGCTGAGGAAGAGTTGTACTTCCTGGAGTCGCACCTGGAGGCTGGGCCGAACGTGCAGTAAAGGCGCAGTACGGAAAGGGTCGGGGCCTTGCCGCTTCGGCCCTTTTCTATTTTGGGAGTGGAGCGCTCGGGGTGGGCGGGTCGGCCCTGGTGAAGGTGTACTGATGCCGAAAGCTGAATGGGGCGGAGGAGCCTGCGGGGCGAACTTCTTCCAACCAGGAGAGGAGATTACGGCGAATGGTCCAGGCCGTGCGGATTTCCGCAGGTTTGTTGTTGTCGGTACCCTGGCCGATGAGCGTGAGCGTGCCGCGGCCGTCGTGGAGAGCTTCCGGGTTGGTGATGGTGTAGGACTCAATGGCGGCGTCTGTGCCGAGCACTTCATAGGTGCGGCTTCGGAGATCGATGACCAGGGCGGAGTGGCTGAGGAGGATTTTGTTTGGCCCGTCGTCGTAGGTGTAGTCGAAGGAAGCGCCTTCGTTCGCGGGCGCAATGGTGAGCCAGGTGGGCAGATGTACGCGCTTTTCGGAGGTGGGTGGCTCGCTGTAGTCGCGGTAGTCGAGCACACCGACCCAGCGGCCCTGGAGCGCCTGGATCAGGGCTGTTTGCGAGGCTGAGGTGACAGAGACGGGAGCGCCCGATGCACTTTGCGCGGTGAGGGTCCCGGTGGAGAGGAGGGCAGCGAGGATGAGCGTGCGCACGGGTCCAGCATAGGACCAGGGGGGCTGCCCACGGGGCGGGAAAATCAGCGGGAGACACCACTTCCCTTTCGGGAGAACAACGGGCAGGGTGGCGGTGCGAAGTTATTGAGCTGGGGCGTCGTGGATCGTGGTGAGTTTCAGGACTTCCAGTTCGCGCTTGCCGTTGGGGGTGGTGACGGTGGCGGTGTCGCCTACCTCTTTGCCGATGAGGGCGCGGCCGATGGGGGAGGTGGTCGAGATGAGGCCTTTGGCGACGTCGGATTCTTCGCTGGTGACGAGCTTGTAGGTTAGTTCCTGGTCCTTGTCGGTGTCGAGGACGACGACGGTGGAGCCGAAGCCGACTTTGTTGTGCGGAATGTTGGCCATGTTGACGAGCGAGAGCTCAGCCATGCGGCGCTTCAGTTGACCTAGGCGGGCGTTGACGAACTCTTGCCGCTGCTTGGCCATGTGGTATTCGGCATTTTCGGAGAGATCCCCGAGGGCGACGGCCTTTTTGATTTCGGCGGGAAGCTCGGTGGTGAGTTCGTATTCGAGCTGACGGATCTGCTCGTCGAGTGCTTTTTTGATGTCCTGCATGCGTGGGCTCTGCTCTAGCGCCGGAGAGGCGCGCGGTGAACCTTCGCGAGCGCGGCGGCTGGGATAAAGCTCGATTATACCGGGTTCCGGAGCCCGGAACGGGAGTTCCTGCCGCAACTTACGCGGGTGGCGTCCTGTAAAGTGGAGGCCGTTTGGGCTAACGCGGGCGCCTGCCGGCCTGCGCTCAGGAGGACAGCTGATGTGGGTGGATGCGCCGGCGAGATGATGCCTTCGGCTGTCGCCCGGGAGGACCGGGGGGTCAGGGCTGCGGTCCGGTTGCGTCTTCGCCATCGGGGTCGGGGAGCAGAGCTGGGCCGTTTTGCTGGGACAGGAAGGCTTCGAGAAGCAAGGTGGCGGCGACCTGATCGATCCGCTCTTGGCGCGCTGTACGGTCCCGAGCTGCCTTTCGGGCGCCAGCGTGATCAAGCAGGGCGTGGGCTTCGCGGGTGGTGTGGCGTTCGTCCAGAAGATGGTGGTTGAGGCTCGGGTGGCCGGCGAAGAGTTCCTGCGCGAAAGCGAGAGTTTTTGCCGATTGCGGACTGGGGGAGCCGTCGGCATGCAGCGGATTGCCGACGACGATCGTGCGGACTTCATGCTTGCGAATGAAGCGGGCGATGGCTTTCAGGTCAGAGCGGAGGGTGGTGCGGTGGAGGGTGAAGAGCGGTTGCGCTGTGAGATTGAGTGGGTCGGTCACGGCGAGACCGATGCGGCGGTCGCCTACATCAAGCGCGAGGATGCGACCGGATGCCACAGCGCCAGTGTACGTTTTGGCCGGAAGCTTTCTCTTAGACTCAGGTTTGAGGGTGTCTGCTTGCGCGTTTTCCGGATGTTCCTGGTGGTTGGTTTCTTGTTGGCTGTTGGGCTTGGGTGGGCGATGCTTGCGCCGTTTGGACCGAAACGGGAGACGTTTGTCGACATCCCGGCGCATACGGGCACAGTAGGCATT
>CAXUNH010000145.1:0-4370 GCA_964252405.1 uncultured Acidobacteriaceae bacterium
AATGACCCCTGCCGCCGGATACCCGGACGCCCGAACCTCCCCCACCAGCGCCTACGCCTGCCCGGGCGCCACCCTCATCAGAAAGCCCCCGCCGGTCTGCGGGTCAATACAACACCGTCCGGAGCCCATCGCGCACCTCCGCCCCGTCCGCCTCCGAAACCACACACCCCGCATACTCGCGATTGGACAGCAAACCAGCCGGCACACATCCCAGCGCAATCGCCTCCAGGGCTCCCGGCAGCACCTGCACCGCGCTCGCATTTACACGCAGCCCCACACCGCTGCCAAACGCGAGCTCCCGCCCATGCCCCATCAGCCCGAACCCCGTGACATCGGTCATCGCATGAACTTCGAACTGCGGACGCACCGCAATCTCCGCCGCCGCCCGGTTGGACGCTGTCATCGACTCCACAGCCGCCTTGACCCACTCCGGCCGGGCCTTTCCCTGCTTCAGCGCCGTCGTGATTACACCGGTGCCCAACGCCTTCGTGAACACCAGCGCATCCCCCACCCGCGCGCCGGTGTTCTTGAGCACCCTCTCCGGATGAATCAATCCCGTGACGGCATAGCCAAACTTGATCTCGTTATCGCGTACGCTATGTCCGCCCACGACGGCGCACCCAGCTTCGTTCATCACGCTCAGCCCGCCGCGCATGATGTCGTATAGCACGTCGGCATCGCCGTCCTGCGGGAAGCACACCAGCGCCAGCGCCGTCACCGCACGCCCGCCCATGGCATACACATCACTCAGGGCATTGGTCGCGGCAATCCGGCCATACGTGAACGGGTCATCGACCATCGGGGTGAAAAAGTCGACGGTTTGCACCAGCCCCTGGTCCGCGCTCAGGCGATACACCCCCGCGTCATCGGCTGTCTCAAACCCCACTAGAACATTCGCATCATCCTGTCGCGGCAAGCGTCCCAGCACCGAGGTCAACATTCCCGGGGCCAGCTTGCTCGCACATCCGCCCGCCTTCACCTGCTGCGTTAACCGCACCGGCGACGCTCCAACCCCATCCAGCACCAAATCAGCAGCCATGCTTCCATAGATGCTGCCCGGAGGCAGTCGAACTGCCTCGTCAGGGCGCGGCTTCAACCGCTAGGGTACGCTTGATGAGGTCTGGTTTTCTGTCCAACTTGCCTGGAAGCGCTTAGGATCCGGTGGTCCTCCCGGTCTTCAAAACCGGCGGTCGTCCGACAAGGGCAACGGTGTGTTCGACTCACACGCGCTTCCGCCAACGCACGGCACACCAGCCAATAGTCGCGACAGCTCCGTTGCCTTCCGCAAGCTCCAGCCTGTCATCTCGACCGAAACGAAGCGTAGCGGAGAGACCTGCGGTTCTGCTCGCCGATTACGAAGTTCCAGGAAACGCCGGAGCCGAAGCCCCAAGTCCTCACAGACTCGCCGTCGCCCCCCCGTTGGCCGGAACCGCAGCCCCCTTCGGCGCCTTCGGTCCCCAGTAGGCCTTCCCGTCGATCGTCTCGCCGTTGAAGTTCGCCATCTCCGGGTTGAGCGAGGACTCCTGCCCCGCATACGTGACGGTCCACTTCAACGCCAGACTTCCCGCAACGGTCAGCAACGGCGCTACCGCATCCCGCACGACCTTGCTCTTGCTCCGCCGCAGGATCGCCGGCGCGGCAATGCCCAGCGCCACAGCACCCGCCCAGAACAGGAACGACTGTTTGCCCTTCCACAGGGGCCGCGCCGCGCGCTTTGCCGTGCCCAGATACAGCCCCAGGGACGCCGCCTCCGCGACCGCCGCCACGTCCTCGAATCTGCCGAGCGCCTGGTGCAAGCCGTGATCCCGAGAGCCGTAGTTCAGCAGCGTCAACGCCGCCGCCCCGCTACTCATGGAACTCGACGCTAACAACGGCCCCAGGAAGTTCGACCGCGACCACAAGGGATTCGCCGTCGTCTCCAGCAACACTCCCGGATAGCTCACCATTGTCCACGCAAACGGCAAACCCAGGACCGCAATCGCGCGCTCCGGCGCCCAGCGATGCGCGATCCGCAGGGCCTGCGCCAAGCGCTGCGTCGGCATCCACCGAGCCCGTAGCGCCAGCAGCGCAAGCAGCGAGGCCACCGTCCCGTACCCGCTCAAAGCCCACGCGCCATGGTTCATGGGCGAGGTCTTCTTCCAGATGCGCAGCATATGGTGAAACCGCTCCGGGCGCCCCAGGTCGACAATCAGCAGCGGAGGGCAAAGCAGCATCGTGAAGAACGACAGAAACCGCCCACCCCGAATCAAATCTGCAAAACGCCTTTGATCCCGCAGCCCCGCCACCGTGCACAGGATGTAGGCCCCCGCGCTCACTCCCTCAAAGAAGAAGTACAGCGCAATCTCCCACTTCCAGAAGGGCCGTTTCAAGATCGGCAGCCCGTAGTACCCGGGCTCCTTCACCCGCTCCGGGTTCGCCGCGCTCTGGATGTCGTACACCGGCGTGATCTGGCTGAAGACGTCTCGCTTGTCCTCGTGTTCCTGCACCTCCGCGAGGTTTCGATCCAGCACGTCAGCCATGCTTCTCCCCCGAAAACAACAACACAGAGACCGCCGTTAACGCCAGCGACGCCGCAAAGCTGAACAGGTAATTCTTCTTCAAATGCGCCGCGCCACGCCGCGGAGCTTCCGGCAGGT
This sequence comes from uncultured Acidobacteriaceae bacterium, assembly GCA_964252405.1. Classification (GTDB taxonomy): domain Bacteria; phylum Acidobacteriota; class Terriglobia; order Terriglobales; family Acidobacteriaceae; genus Granulicella. Next base: position 2,637 of record CAXUNH010000145.1, read on the forward strand.
TATATACACTCGCCTTGTCCTTCAGCAGAAAAAACGAGTTCAGCGCGCTGTACTCGCCCGCAGGCTCCGCGCCGTACAGGTACGCATCGCTCTGCCCCTCAGCCTGCAACTGCTCCACGCGCTTCTGCGCATGCTCCTTCAGCTCGCTGATCTTGCCAAACTTGATCGACTCCGTCGGACAGGCCTTCGCACATGCCGGCGTCAGGTCCTCTTTCTGCCGGTCATAACAAAGCGTGCACTTATGCGCGCGCCCATCTTCCTTGTTGCGGCTGATCACCCCAAACGGACAGCCCACCACACAGTTCGCGCAGCCGTTACACACATCCTGCTGCACATACACGTTGCCGAACTCGTTGTAGATCAGCGCCCCCGTCGGACATACCTCGACGCATGGCGCATGCTGGCAGTGCTTGCACACATCGCTCATCATCAGCCAGCGGCCAATGTCGGAGTCCGCGTCGAACTGCTCGACGAACGCCACATGGCGCCATGTCGTATCGCTTAACGCCACCGTGTTGTCGTAGCTGTTGCCCGTCCAGTTGAAGCCATCCGCCGGCAACTGGTTCCACTGCTTACAAGCCACCTCGCAGGCCTTGCAACCGATGCATAATGTCGTGTCCGTAAAGAACCCGGTCTCTTCCTGCTCCGCCGGTGGCTCCGGCCGCAAGAACGTGCTCACCAGGTCCGTCGCAAAGCCTGAAACCGTCTGGCCGTGAAGGCTGAACTCACTCATAGCAACTGTCCTTCCGGCTGATCGGACTTCGCCGTATCCGGCGCCTTCTCCCGCGTCGGCCAGGGCTCCGGCCGCGACGGCGCAATGTCCACGCGATCGGTCAGACGCCCAGCACGCACATTGCAGCTAAACGCCTTGGCCTCATGCATGCTCACATTCGGGTCCGCGCTGATCGACGTCAGATCGTTCGCACCCGCGCCCATCACCTCACCCGCCCATCCCCAGTGGAACGGCATGCCGATCTGGTGCAGCGTCTTCCCATTCACCTGGAGCGGCCGGATCCGGTGTGTCACCATCGCCCTGGCCTCAATCGCCGCACGCACGTTCCACACCACCATCCATCCCCCATGCTCGATCCCGCGCTCGGCCGCCAGTTCCGGGCTGATCTCAAAGAACATCCCCGGCTGCAGCTCGTTCAACCAGCTATCGAAGCGGCTCATCGGCCCGCTCAGGTAGTGCTCCGTCAGCCGGTAGTTGGTCGCCACAATCGGGTACTCATCGTCGTTCGGGTTGTACTCATTCAGTGGCCGCTGGTACTTCTCCAGTGTCGGATTCTCCCGCACCTTCGGATACAGCAGGTTCGGCACCGGCGACTCCATCGGTTCATAGTGCGTGGGCAGCGGTCCGTCCTGCGCGCCCATTGGCGCAAACAGCCATCCTTTGCCGTCCGCCTTCATGATGAACGGCGCATCCCCCGCAATCGCTGCCATGCCCTTCGCGTCTTTATCCGGCCGGTACGCGGGATCCTTCGTCGGCTCGAAGTCGGGCACATCCGGCCCGGCCCACTTCTTGGCCTGCGCGTCCCACCACATATACTTCTTCCGCTCAGACCAGGGCTTGCCTTCAGCATCCGCAGAGGCCCGGTTGTACATCATGCGCCGGTTCAGCGGCCACGAGTAGCCCCACTCCGGGCTGGTCGGCACCCCCGGCGTCCTCTTCCGCGACCGCGAACGGTTCACGCCTTCCTCCGGGAAGACACCGCTGTAGCTCCAGCACCCGCC
>CAXUNH010000145.1:4380-8420 GCA_964252405.1 uncultured Acidobacteriaceae bacterium
TCCTTCAGGGAGTTGAAGTTCGCCACCTGCTTGCCGTCCGCCACCGTGTATCCGTTGATCTCCATCAGGATCTTCGAAGCATCCGGCTCGCCCTCGATGCGACTCACCGTTCCATCCGGCAACACCTCCGGATGGTCATGCTCGTAGTCCCAGGTCATCTTCAGCAGGCCTTGATCCCGCAGCTTCGTCGATCCGGCATACATCCGCTTCAGCCGCTTGCCCAGGTCGTACATGAACCACGCGTCCGACCGCGCATCCTCCGGCGGATCCACAGCCTTGTCATGCCACTGCAGCAAGCGTTGCGTGTTGGTGAACGTGCCTTCCTTCTCCGTGTTCGAGGCCGCCGGCATGAAAAACATCTCGGTGCCGATCGTGCTCGGATCCGGATTCTCCGGCCCCTTGTACCAGAAGCACGCGGTCTCGATCTCGAAGTAGTCCCGCACCACCATCCACTTCAGCTGCTTCAGCGCCGCGCGGTTCAGCTTCCCGTTCGGCGTACCCGCGGCGGGGTTCTGCCCAAACAGGAAGAAGCCCTTGATGCCCTTACTCCCGCCATCCAACATCCGCACCAGCGACGCCGGCATCGAGTAGTTGTCATCGATCCTCGGCAACCACCGGAACCCGAACTCGTTCTCCGCCGTCGCCGCCTCGCCGTACCACGCCTTCAGAAGGCTCGTGATGAACTTCGGCATGTTCGCCATATAGCCCGTCTTCACGCCCTCTTTGTCGATGTACTCCTTTAACGAGTTGTGGTCCCGCAACGCCGAAGGTTGCATCAGGTACCCCGGCAACATGTCATACAGCGTCGGCACATCGGTCGATCCCTGGATGCTGGCATGGCCACGCATTGCCATGATGCCGCCGCCAGGCCGACCGATGTTGCCCAGCAGCAACTGCACAATCGTCGCCGCGCGGATGATCTGCACCCCGATCGAGTGCTGCGTCCACCCCACGGCATACACCAGGCACGTCGTCCGCTCCCGCCCCGAGTTCGCGCAGATTGTCTCCGCTACCTTCAGGAATGCTTCCTGGGTGCACCCGCAGATCTGCGCCACCATCTCCGGCGTATACCGCGCGTAGTGGCGCTGGATGATGTTCAGCACGCACATCGGGTCTTGCAGCGTCAGGTCCTGCTCGATCTCCATCGTGTCCATCGAGCCGGACCGCGACGTAAACGACTCCGACTTCTCTACATCGCCGCCCTGGTTCTCCGAGCCCGCATCCTGGCTGGCATACTGCCACGTCTTGCTGCCTTTGTCGTACCGCTCCGTCTTCGGGTCAAACCCGGAGAACAGCCCGCCCAGCTCCTCGGTGTCTTGAAACTCCCGGTTGATGATCGTCGCCGCGTTCGTGAACGACAGCACGTACTCCCTGAACCACTTCTCCTCCCGCAGGATGTAGCTGATCAACCCGCCCAGGAACGCAATATCCGTTCCCGTGCGAATCTTCACGTACTGCTGGCACATCGCCGAGGTGCGCGAGAAATGCGGATCCACATGGATCAACTGCGCGCCTTTTTCGCGCGCCTGCATCGGAAAGCGAAACCCGACCGGGTGCGCCTCCGCCATGTTCGATCCCATGATCAGGACACAGTCGGCATTCGCCATGTCCTCCTGAAAGCTAGTGGCCGCCCCGCGACCCAACGCAGCGCCCAGACCGGGCACCGAAGCGCTGTGTCATATTCGGGCCTGGTTTTCAATGGCGACCATACCCAACCCGCCGCCGAACATCTTCTTGATGAGGTAATTCTCCTCGTTGTCCATCGTGGCGCCGCCCAGCGACATCACGTTGGTCATGTGCGCCAGCACCTTGCCGTCCCGCTCCTCGACAAAGCCCTCCTCGCGCGCCTCGTACGTCAACTGCGCGATGCGCTCCATCGCCCAGTCCAGCGGCCGCTGCTCCCACTGGTCCGAAAACGGCGCCCGGTACAGCACCTTCTTGATCCGGTGCGGGTTCGTCCCGAGCTGAAATGCATTCGACCCCTTCGGGCAAAGCGTCCCATTGTTGATCGGGCTGTCCGGATTGCCCTCGATGTCAATGATTTGCCCGCCTTTGACGTAGACATTCTGCGAGCAGCCCACGGCACAATACGGGCACACGCTCTTCACCTCGGCCGCGCCCTTGATCCGCGCCACCTTGTTCACCGTATTCGCGCTGAACGGCTGATTCCCTACCGCCCGCTCTGCGTCCCGCACCGGAGCTTTTCTCCACGCCATGGCATTCATCTCCGCCCTGCAAAAAGGGCCCGCTCGAAACCACCGCTCCCGGCCACCACACCTCGCCGGCCCGACATCACGCCCCCATCATCCCACCGCGCCGCAAATCGCGCTAGCTGCGGAGCGCGTTCCGCGAACGGAAGCATCCATCACCCGCTGTGATGCCAAAAGCCGTGCAGCCGCACAGAGGGCGTCCGCGGGGAGATATGGTCGCTCAGCAACCCGCCCCAGCCGTGTTCAGCTCCCGAAAGTTCGTCTATCCCACCTCCGTTGTACTACCATGGAGACAGTACTCGGCCACCTGGAGTTCCCATGCAACAGCGGTTCCCTGCCCTTCCTGCAGCTTTGCTCGCTTTCTCTTGCTTCCTGCACGCATCGCCTGCCAAGGCGGACACGTACGCTTTCACCTTGAGCACTCCCGGCGCCTACGCCGCCCTCAGCGCCTCCGGTACCTTCACCACGGCGCCTGATGCGACCAGCCCTGGCGTGCAGGACATCACCTCACTCACCGGAACGCTCACCAACACAGCCCTCACCGGCGACCCCAACCCCGTAAGCATCACGCTCGTTCCCCTCAGCTACGGCACGCCGCAGCCCGGCGGCTACACACAGCACACCTACGACGCCGGCTTCGACCCTACCTCGCAGCAGGAGTCCTATTTCGACTTGACCTACGACAATCTGCTGTTTTCCACGGGCTCCTCCCTTGATGGCTACGGCCTGGCGTTCGCAAATGCCACCGACAACGTGACCTACGAGCTGGCCCAGGTAGGCACGGGCTTCGCCTATGAGGCCTTCAGCACCCTGCCAAACGGCGAAAGCTTCGACCAGCGGACGTTCAACGCCAATGCCCCCGCGGTCGACGTCACACTCACGGACCTCAGCAGCACAGCCGTGACACCGGAACCGAGCTCCCTCGCCCTCCTCGGCACAGGCCTGGTCGGCGCAATGGGCGCAATCCGGCGCCGGCGCACCCGGTAGGCCCGTGGCAGACCTGCCCGGGAGACAGTTCCCACAGCGTGGAGCTGTCCCCTGGGCCTCTCGGACGTCGTGGCCTGAACCGTCGTCCGGGAAAAAGGCCCTAAGGGTCTCTGCCGCCCCATCGGCCCGCAGCTTGGTAAACTAAAGCCCTATGCCGCTTATCCAGCGCCGCAAAGCTATCACCGTCAACGTAGGCGGCATCCGCGTCGGCTCTGACGCCCCCGTTGTCGTTCAGTCGATGACCAACACCGACACCGCCGACGTCGAGTCCACCGTCCAGCAGATCGCGGCCCTCGCCCGCGCCGGCTCCGAGCTCGTCCGCATCACCGTCAACAATGACGACGCCGCCAAGGCCGTCCCCTACATCGTCGAGGGCATCCACGCCAAAGGCTGGGACACCCCCATCGTCGGCGACTTCCACTACAACGGCCACATCCTCCTCCGCAAGTACCCCGAGTGCGCCCGCGCGCTCGCCAAGTACCGCATCAACCCCGGCAACGTCAGCATCGGCCGCAAAGACGACGACAACTTCCGCACCATGGTCGAGTGCGCCGTCGACAACGGGAAGCCCGTGCGCATCGGCGTCAACTGGGGTTCGCTCGATCAGGCCCTGCTCACCCGCATGATGGACGAAAACTCCCGCGCCGCCCAGCCGCTCGAAGCCCGCGACGTCATGCTCGAAGCCATGGTTCGCTCCGCGCTCGACAACGCCGAAGCCGCCGAGCGCTACGGTCTCCGCCGCGATCAGATTCTCCTCTCGGCCAAGGTCTCCAATGTTCGCGACCTCATCGACGTCTACACCGAGCTCGCCCGCCGCTGCGACTACGCCCTCCACCTCGGCCT
>CAXUNH010000146.1:0-8411 GCA_964252405.1 uncultured Acidobacteriaceae bacterium
CCTCATACGTCGTCCCGCCCGGCACCGCCACGCGGAAGGTGCCATCGTGCTTGGCCTGCGCCACCGTCCCGGGCCACCCCACACCCCCACCCCGCTGGTCCGCCCGCGTGGTGTCCTGCCGCGTCTGCACGTTGATCCGGGCCAGCGGAATGGGCACGCCGTCCGTGGTGCGCACCTGTCCGCAGATCGTGGACTGATCCGGCAACTGGGCCGAACCCGGGGCGGGCGAAGGATTCGGCCGTCCGCCGGGCAGCGGAAATGTGACTTGAGACACTACCAACAGCGCAACCCAAAGTGAAGGCAAGGGAACTCTCCAAAACGGCGCGGAAGCAGTGTACCGCTCGCATGGAGAGGTGCAAAGTGTCGCCCCCTCGCTCCTGCAGTCAACCGCCTACAACGCCTTGACCGATCGATGACCCGAACCCCACCATCAGTTCAATCCATCGGAGGCATCCCTCTCGTGACCCTTGCGCCACGGCTTCTGGCCCTTGCCCTTGCTCTCTCTTCTGCCCAACACATCGCCGCCCAAACCCCTGACCCGGACGAGGCCGCCGTCCGCGCCGTGATGGACCACATGCGCGAAGCCTGGGGCAAGCACGACATGAGGACCTGGACCAGCTACATGACCGACGACGTGCAGTGGGTCAACATCGTCGGCATGTGGTGGCGCGGCAAGGACGAGGTCTTCCGCGCCCATGACGCCTTTCACCGCACCATCTTCAAGGACCGCAGCTTTCCCCCACCCGACACCGTCGTCCTCCGCCACGTCGCCCCGGACACAGTCATCGCCAACATCGAAGGCATGACCGGCGCCTTTACCAGCCCGGACGGCCACTTCCGCCCCGCCGCCCGCAACGTCCTCACGGAGGTCTTCGTCAAGCGCGACGGCCGCTGGCTCCTCACCGCCGGTCAGAACACCGTTGTCGACGAAGCCGCTGGGAAGAGCAACCCCGTCGCAACCAGGTAGCGCGCGCCGCCACCGCAGAGGCGTTGAGGCCTTAGGGAACCAGGGCAGAAGCACAGCCCTCAACGCCTCTGCCGCTTCAGGTACGCGCTGCGCTGCGGGCACTCCGTTTCGTGCCACGCCAGCGCCTCCTCCTCGGAGCCGAACCGCCGCCCCGGCGCGGAATCCCACTCATACACGTCGTCTTCTCCCGCAGGGATCAGCAGCATGTGCCCACAAAGTTCATCCTGCGAGAGTTGCAGCGTTCCATCCGGTTCCCGTTCACTCAGCGCCATCGCGTTCCTCCGCGCGCCAGCGTACTCCGGAAAGCGCGGAGCCCACAACCGAAATGACGGGCACGTCCGCCTGCCCCGCGTCGCACGCCTTCTCTCCGAGGGACCGCTGCGGTACGCTGGCCCATGATGGCTCCAAGCGCGGACGATCTTCGCCACCTTCCAGCCGCGCAAGCGGCCCGCCTCTCACCCCTGCTCCAGGCCCTGTGGCACGACGCCCACGGCGACTGGACCGCCGCGCACCACGCTGCGCAGGATGTCGACACCCCCGACGGCGCCTGGGTTCACGCTTACCTCCACCGCAAAGAGGGCGACCCCGGCAACGCGGCCTACTGGTACCGCCACGCCGGCAAGCCCGTCGCCACCGGCCCGCTCGACGCCGAGTGGCACACCATCGCCACCGCACTTTTGGCGGAGTAGCTCCGCAACTTCCTGCGGTCTCTGTGGTCAGTTTCCATGGGCGAAGGACCCATCCTTCGCAGGAGACACGAACCCATGAAGAAACACATTCTCTCCCTTGCTGCTGCTCTTGTACTCGTGCCCACACTCAGTGCCGGTGCGCAGGTTTACGTCCGCATCGGCCCACCGCCACCTCCCGTCCGCGAGGTCGTTCCCGTCGCCCCGCACCCTGGCTGGGTCTGGCAACCCGGGTATCACCGCTGGGACGGCGCCCGTTACGTCTGGGTGCCCGGCACCTACGTCGCCCCGCCGCACCCCGGTGGACGCTGGATCCCAGGCCACTGGCGCAACACGCCGCGCGGCTATGTCTGGGTCGAAGGCCACTGGCGTTAAGCCTTTAAGGATCACGCGCCTGGCTAAGCCGCTGCTCCACGGCAGCCGGGCGCGCCCGCGGGTCTTCCATGGCAACTCTGGAATGCTGATCCAGAGTTCCTCGGCATCTCACGGCAGGCATGCCCTTTCTAGACACACTGCTGGGTCGCCCGCTGGCCACTGAAGAAGATTCCGCGCAAAGGGTGGGCGTCGCAGACGGCGTTCCGGCCTTTGGGCTCGACGCGCTCGGCTCGGCGGCCTACGGTCCGGAGGCGGCGCTCACGATCCTGATCCCCGCCGCGGCTGCCGGTATCGCCTACGTCCTGCCGCTCAGCCTGACCATCATCGCGCTGCTGGCGATTGTGTACTTCAGCTACCGCCAGACCATCCCCGCGTACCCGAACGGCGGCGGATCCTACACGGTCGCCAGCGAAAACCTCGGCCGCGGTTTAGGCCTGCTCGCCGCCGCGTCCCTCATGCTCGACTACCTGCTCGACGTCGGCGTCGGCATCTCCACCGGCGTCGGCGCACTCGTCTCCGCGGTGCCGCGACTCGGTCCGCACACGCTGGGCATCTGCCTGGTGATCCTTCTGCTGCTCACCCTGGTGAATCTGCGCGGGGTGCGCGAAAGCGGCATGCTGTTCATGCTGCCGACGTATCTCTTTTGCGTCTGCCTGCTCGGCGTCCTCGGCTGGGGCATGATCAAGGCCGTCACCAGTGGTGGCCACCCCACACCGGTGATCGCCCCGCCACACGCCGCTACCAAGACCGTCGCGGCTGTTGGAGCCTGGCTGCTCATCCGCGCCTTTGCCTCCGGCTGCACCGCGCTCACGGGCGTCGAAGCCGTCTCGAACGGGGTCGTCGCCTTCAAAGACCCCAACACCGTCACCGCCCGCCGCACGCTCAGCGTCATCGTCGTGCTGCTGGCGATCTTTCTCTACGGCATCGCCCACCTCACGCTTGTCTACGGCATCCAGGCCACTGACCCCGGCTCCAGGAACTACCAGAGCCTGCTCAGCATGCTCACCGCCGCGGTGGCGGGCAAAGGCGTCGTTTACTACGTCACCATCGCCAGCATCCTCATCCTGCTTTCGCTGTCCGCGAACACCGCCTTCACCGACTTCCCACGCCTGTGCCGTGCCATCGCGGAAGACGGCTATCTGCCCAAGTTCTTCGCCATCCGCGGTCGCCGGCTGGTCTATACCGAAGGCATCCTTGTCCTGGCAATCCTGTCCGGACTGATCCTGATCGCCTTCGGCGGCGTTACCGATCGCCTCATCCCGCTGTTTGCCATCGGCGCCTTTATGGCCTTCACCCTCTCGCAAGCCGGGATGGTCAACCACTGGCGCCGCAACCCGGGCAAGGGCTCCCGGCTCTCCATGGGCATCAACGGCATCGGTGCGCTCGCCACCGGATGCACTGTGGTGGTCGTGCTGATCGCCAAGTTCACGGAAGGCGCCTGGATCACCGTCCTGTTGATCCCTCTGCTCATCCTGCTCATGCGCGGTGTGCATCGCCACTATGAGTACGTGCGCAGCAAAGCCACCGTTACGCGATTGCACCTGAACAGGGAACCGGCGCCCGTGGCCATTCTCCCCGTCTCGCACTGGGACCGCTCCTCTGAAGCAGCCCTGCAGTTTGCCTGCTCGCTCACGCCCGATGTGCAGATCGTCCATATCAACTGCGGCGACGAACATGATGAGCAAACCGCCGACGGCTGGGACCAGCGGCTCGACCGCGCCGCGAGCGCTGCCGGCCTTCCTTGCCCAAAGATCGTTGAACTTCCGTCGCCGTTCCGCTTTATTACCAGCCCCATCCTGAACTACGTTCTCGAACAGGAACGCAACCTCCCTGAGCGCAAGCTCGCCGTCGTCGTTCCGGAGCTGGTGACCGCGCGCTGGTACCACTTCCTTCTCCATAATCACCGCTCCACGGTGCTCAAGGCGCTTCTGCTGCTCAAAGGCAATCGCCGGATTGTCGTCATCAACGTGCCCTGGTACCTGCCGGAGTGAGCTTCCCGTGCTCGATGGCTGCCGGAGCAACAACAAGCGCTGGTGCCGCCGATAACATGGCTTTTCCTGCCTGCGTTTCCGAAACCGGAGTCACTGTTGATCTCCTGCACGTCCGCCGAAGGAAGCCGAATCGTCAGCGTTGTTGATTGGCATCCATCGGCATGGAGGATTCCGTGCAATGCCGCAACGCGAAAACCTGGCCGCCGGTTTGATCGCCGGCACCCTTGGCGGGCTGGTGGGCTCCTGGTTGATGCTCCGTTTCATGCAAGGCCCCGGATTTCAGTTGCAACAAGCCTTCAAGGGGGAACAGGACCACCGGCACGATGCCGCCGAGGCCCGGGCACGCGCGCAAGCCGGGCTGCCGGAGCCCGACACCGTCACCATGCGGGCCGCCGACGTCTTTGCCAGTCACGCGCCCGGTGGCCGCCACTTATCGCGTCGGGAACGAGAGCAGGCCGGAACCGCCGTGCACTATACCTTCGGCGTGGCCATGGGCGTCGCCTACGGCATTGCCGCCGAGTACACCAGCCTCCCAACACTTGCCTTTGGCAGCGCCTTCGGGACGGTCCTCTGGGCCGCAACAGATCTCTGGTCCGTTCCCGCTGTCGGCTTCGCGAAATGGCCCAGCGAAGAACCTGCCGCCGCCCACATCAGCCACTGGCTTGCCCACCTCGTCTTCGGGGCCGGCATGGAGACGACCCGTCGCCTGCTCCGGCGATGAGCGCGAGCCCGTCTTCAAACGCCTACTGGTTTGGCGCGGGCGGAAGCTGCGTCGCCTGGGTCACAATCACGATTCGCAAAAGGGCGTTCCTGGTCCTCTGCGTCACCGTATCCGTCGCCGTCACGGTTACCATATAGCTCCCCGGCGTGATCAACGGCACACCGCTGAACCCGCATCCCTGCAGGCCCAGGCCGGCGACCAGCAACGTCGCCAGCACCGCCAACCGCCTCACCCGTCGACGCCGCCAGCCCAGGGGCAGCAGCCCGCCGCACAGAGCCATCGCACCCAGAAACCGCCCATCCCTGCCGCCGGGCATGGTCAGCGGCCGCACGGCGCTGGTCTTCGCCGGCCCCGCCGAGATCTGCAGGGTGGAGTTCCCCTGACCCGCAGCCGCAAGGGTCACCTGTCCTGGACTGAAGCTCGCAGTGACGCCCACGGGCAGAGTGTTGTTCCCGAGCTGAAGCGTCCCGGCAAACCCGCCCACGCTGCCAAGGCGCGCCACCACGCTTCCTTGTTGTCCGATTACAACAACGACGGTCGGCGACGAGAGTCCCAGGGTGAAGTCGCTCGGCACCACCACCACAGCCTGGACCACCTCCGTCACACTGGCCGTGGATCCCGTATGGGCGCTGTCGCCGCCGTAGGCCGCGGTGATCGTGTACGTGCCGGGCGAGGAGAAGGTGTACGACAACGCTCCGCCCCCAGCCGAGGCCGCGTCAGGAATGCTTCCCACGTTGACCCCATTTACGCTGAGGCTCACCGCGCCCGTCGGCCCCGGCGCTGCCGCTGGCGCACTCGCCCCGTTGGCCAGAAGGACCCCAAAGCTCACGGCTTGCCCCACGGTCGCAGGATTCGGTGTAGCGGTGAGCGTCAGGTTGGACGATACGGGGCTCACGGTAACCTGGCCGGTGAGTCCCAGCGCTGGATACATCGCCCCGGCCGCTCCGCTCAGGGCGGAGGTCGTCGCAGAGAGCTGGTAAACCCCGGGGCTCAACGTCGTGGGACCATTCACGGTGGCCACGCCGTTCGCGAACGAAACCGTTCCTAGATCCTTACCATTAATCGCGAAATCTGCCGTGCCGTTCAGGTTCGCAACCGCGCCGGACACCTTCAGGGTCGCCGTGACGGTGAACGCCGCCCCCACGGCTACAGGGTTCGGAATGGCAATCAGCGTTCCCGTCGCCGAGGGTGCGGTCGGGGCAAGCGGCGTACCCTGGCTTAACAGAACCGTGAAGGCGTCTCCACTTTCAGAGCCAGCGCTATTCCCCACCAGGAGGTCCGGACGTCCGTCCCGGTTGAAGTCAGCCAGGGCTACCGTGTTCAACGCTTCGCCGTAGATAAAATTCTGCTCAGGACCGAACGTGCGATCGCTCTTGCCCAGAAAGGTGCCTATGCCGTCGATCTCAGCAATGTAGTTGCTGCCGACCGCGAGCAGGTCCGATTTGCCGTCTCCATCCAGATCCGTCGCCTTGAAGCTCTCATAGACCAATGCGGAGAACGGTCCTGTTACGGGCGCCGTGAAGCTTTCGGCATCCAGCATGGACCGCGAGCCTCCCCTGTAAAACGTGACGATCTGCGACCCGTTGGGCCCGGTCGCAGGGTACGAACCAAACGTCGTCAGCAGAACCGCCACATCCGGCGCTCCATCTCCGTCGAAATCCCCTACAGCCGTGGCCACAGCGTTCTGGCTCGCACTGGCGGAGAGTTGCGGCAGAGCGTACTGAAGCGGCGCCCCGAAGTTCCCGCCGCCGATATTGGGAAGAACCGTCAGTGCGTGTGCCGTGGCAAACACGATCTCCGGAAGGCCATCCCCGTTCAAGTCGCTGAAGGTGATCTGCGGGTCCGTGTTCACCGCGATCGCCGGGACCGAGGTGGTTCTGAATGTCCCATCTGCCTGTGCCAGGTAAATGGTCGGACTCGTAAACAGGTTCTGGACGATGAAATCGTCCCGGCCGTCCCCATCCACATCCGTCACGGCCAGGATGCGAGCCCCTTCCGCAAAGTTCGACACCAGCACAGCCGGTCCAAACGTCCCATCCCCATGGCCCGGAAGCAGCACCGCTTTTCCCTGAGGTCCCTGGTCCAGGCTTCCGGTGATGAGCAGATCCTGCCGGCCATCCCCATTGAAGTCCCCGTGAAAAACACTGCTTGCTTCGCGGTAGGAAACGTTGGGCTGGGATGGCAAAGCAACGGAGATCATCGCCGCCGGGGAAAAGGTTCCATCCGGCCGCCCTCGGCTGAGGTACAACGCTCCGTCGCCGATCGTCACCACGTCCGGCTGGCCATCGCCGTCGAAGTCGGCCACGGTCAGGTCGGCGAGGATGTACCCGGACCGGTACACGTCAGCCGACACGAAGCTGCCGTCCGCCTGTCCATAGCTGATGTAAATCCCGTTCGGACCCACGCTGACGAAGTCCGGATGGCCGTCGCCGTCCATGTCGAGCAGTTGCTGCGTGCTGGGAGAGCGGGCATCGAACAGGTCCTCGCCCACAGGGAACGAGCGTGGCGCCGCAAACGTCAGCCCCGGCTGCCCCAGAAACACCGTGAGGCCATTCACCCCGTAGGCCAGCACGTCGGGGATACCATCACCGTTCAGATCCAGCACCGCGACCGGCCCCAGGTACACGCCGAACCCCGATCCGTTATACGGATTGCCGTCCGTGTAGTCCGCAGTGGCGATGGGTGTCGTGCCAAACGTGCCGTCTGCGTTCCCATGGAAGATCTTCACAATGCCTTCCCCGCCTGCCACGATGTCCGGATGGCCGTCTCCGTCCATGTCCGCAAGCACGGCTCCTGCATTGCCGCCGAACTCCGGTCCCCGTGTAAAGGTGCCGTCCCCGTGCCCGAACTGCACCTCTGTGTTCAGTGTCCCCGCCTGGACCAGCAGGTCCGGATGCCCATCTCCGTTCAGGTCTGCCACCTGCACCGAGATCCCGTACACCGTGCTGATCAGCGGGGCCGCGAGGGACAGCTTGCCCGTGCCGTCGTTCAACAGCACATAGAGCTGCGACGCCGTCGTGGTGACCACCAGGTCCGGCGTTCCATCCCCGTTCAGATCCGCAACAGCCGCCGGAGACAGCACGGAGTCCCCATTGCTCGGCAGAGTAACTGTCAGCGCCGGCGCAAAGCTGCCATCGCCCTTGCCCAGCAGCACGGCGACGACTTCAGCGTTAAACCCCACACACACCAGGTCCAGCCGCTTGTCCCCGTTCATGTCCGCCAGCCGGCAACGCGAAGACACCCCCGCGGGCAACGCAATGTCCGGCCCCGGCGCATACCCGCCCTTGCCATCCGCTAACAAGGAGTGCAGCGCCGCACTGGGCTCTACGCCGGTGCCGTACACCAGGTCCGGCACACCATCACCGTTCAGGTCACCGGCCATTACGTCCGTCGGGCTCACCGGCAGCGCTACACGCCGCGGATTCTTAAAGCTCTGCCCTGGAAGCAACCAGCTCAAACAACAGACAAGAAAGGCCAGAAAAGGAGTTCGCACAAGATGCTCAGCTCAACCGGAAAGTGAAAGTGGTTGCCATCATACATTCCCGGTATCCCTCTCCTCGGCCGGTCCACAACCACCAGTAACCGCAGCTCACCCGCTGGTACTGAACCTCCAGCACGCCAAACCTCCCATTCCGTCCCCGCTCTCCCCCAAACGCGGCACAGGTCCCACC
>CAXUNH010000147.1:0-8277 GCA_964252405.1 uncultured Acidobacteriaceae bacterium
CGTCGCGGGTGGTGAGTGCGGTTTCCCAGGCATACATCCACCGCGCATAAAGCCCTGAAAGCATTGCTCCAGTTTACTTGGAGGCTGCCCTCTCGCCCCGGTGGTGCTCAAGGGAGCGACCCAGCGCCATGAAGAACACCAGCGCGACGGCAGAGGCGGGGAGCCACAGCGTGTGATTGGCGTGAGCGCGCGCGAGGGCGGCGGCGGTCAGCGCCCCGAGCAGAAAGCAGCCAACGACGGCGCCGAGATCACGGAACTCCCGCAGCCCTTCGGTGCGGGTCGCGGGGTTTGTGGCTTTGTAAAGGCCGACGATGAAGGAACGGAGATTGCCGGTAATGAAGGTGGAGCTGTAGGAGTAGGTGTCCGCTGTACGGAAACTGGCGATCTGGAAGGCGGCGCACAGCGCGATAAAGAAGATGAAGGCGTTGTCCGGAACGCTGAGCGGGACGAACGATGCGGCGAGCAGACCCGCAGTCTCCAGCGCGAGACCGACCGTGACCGCATGGTGTTTCACGCGGGCCTGCAGGACCTCGGCGATCCAGACGCCGGAAAGGAACGCGGGGATGGGCAGGGCGTGATGGAGAATGTCCGGTCCGTTGTGGCCGAGCATTGCGATGCCGCAGAGGACGGCGTTGCCGGTCATGGCACCGGCAAAGATCCTGCCGTGGACGAGGTACAGGAAGGCATCCAGGTTGCCGCCCGCAAAGGCCAGCAGCGTCGCTGCGCGGAGCGAGTCGGCTACCTGGCGTTCGGGGGTGGGGCAAGAAGCGGGAGCGGCGGACCTGGAAGGCAAACGGGCCATCTCTTCTGGGCGTGGGATGCGCTCCCTCGCAAGGGGGAGAGCACATGTCCGGGATCCCGGATCTATGTAGACCTGTGAGGGTTACTCGGGTATTCACTCTGTTACGCCAGTGAGTGGATGCGCGCATTTTGCGGCTTGGGATGAGAGGACGGCAGCGATAATGGGGACGCCCCGGGAAAGCTGTCCCGCCCGTTCGCTTTCATGGAGAAGGCGCGCACCTGGTCAACCTGCATCCCGACGAGCTGCCTTCGACCTGTATGAATCCTGGCCCATCGACGCTTGAGCCTATGTCAGCGCCCCTATACGCGACCGGCGAGGCCCGGGGTGTACCGCCATCATCCCGCGGCGGCGACGATGCCGGCGGGAAATCGCCCTTGGCGAACGGACCGGAGCAAAGGCCGGTGCGCTTCCGGGGACTTCTGCGCGAGATCTGGGAAGGCTGCTGGACCCGGCAGGAGTGGCCCCGCAGCGCTGTACTGCGCTTGTTGGCGGTGTTTTGCTTTGCGGGGGTGTGTTCCTGGGCGGGCATCGTGCTTTCGCGGCAAAGCGAGGGCGTGGCGACGATCTGGATCTCCAACGGCGTCATCTTTGGCTTTCTGATCACGCAGTCCCCGCGGCGGTGGCTGCCGTACTTTGTTGCGGGCCTCGCGGCGGACACGCTGGCGGACGTGATCTACGGCGATCCCTTTCGGGTGGCGTTCGGGGTGTCGCTGGCCAACTCCGTGGAAGTGGTGACCTCGGCGCTGGTACTGGTGCGACTCTTCGGCGTGCCGCTGGATTTGTCTAAGCGCCGGCCGCTGGTGGGGTTCCTTGGGGTCTCAGTCGTGGGAGCGACGGCGCTGACCAGCGCGCTGGGGGCCTCGTGGACGCTGCTGTTCTACGAGGCAGGACCGTGGTGGCAGTTGTTCCGGACATGGTGGCTGGGCGACCTGCTGGGGATGTCGACGCTGGCACCGCTGACGGTGATGCTGCAACGCCCAAGCTCGTACTCCATTCTGCGGGCGCGAGAGCTGCCGCGTACGTTGCTGGTGCTGCTGGCGCCGGTGCTGACCACCGTTGCCGTGTTCACGCACAACACGGACCCGCTGATCTTTTTCTTGTTTCCGGTGCTGCTGTTGGTGGCCTTCCGGCTTGGGTTCCCGGGAACGGTGCTCACCATTGTGCTGGTCTCGCTGATGGCCATCGGCTTCACGGTGAAGGGGCACGGACCGCTGATGTTGATCGGGGGGCAACACATGCTGCTGCACCGGATCGTTGTGGCCCAGGTCTTTTCGGCGGTGGCCATTTTTACGATGTTTCCGGTAGCGGCTTTGCTGGAGGAGAAGGAAGCGTTGAAGATCTCGCTGGCGGCCAGTGAGGCGCGGCATCGCACATTGGCACAAACCGATGAGTTGACGTGCCTGGCTAACCGGCGCGCCTTCAACGTGCGGCTGGCGGCGGAGTGGGAGCGGGCGGTGGCGGAAGGGACGACGCTGGGTTTGCTGCTGATCGACGCAGACCATTTCAAGCAGTACAACGATGTCTTCGGTCACCTGGAAGGCGATGAGTGTCTGCGCCTGTTAGCCGGAGTGATCGCCCGTACGCTGGCGTGGCGGGTGGGGCTGGCGGCGCGCTACGGCGGGGAAGAGTTCGCGGTATTGCTGCCGGGCGCGGATGCGGCGCCTGCCCCATCCCACCGGCCCCCGCGGTGTCCAGACAGTCAGCATCGGCGCGGCGGCTCTGGCGCCTGCGCAGGGGCAGGCTTCGAGCGTGCTCGTGAAACGGGCGGATGAGGCGCTGTACTGCGCGAAGCTCAGCGGCCGCGATCAGGTGGCCGTCCTTTGAGCGCATCCCCAGGCCGTGACGGGTTCCGTGTGCGGACCTCTTAACCTGTTCAGATCTCCGGGGCTGTGGGTGGAGCGGACCCTGCCTTCCATCCCCGCGACCTCTGGCACGCACTCCACCAGGCAACTACCCGGATGCAGCCAGCAGTTCATCTCTCAACGAGGTATTTGCGCAGAGGTCGGATCACGTGCTTCATGCAACCAAGGCCTTTACCACATCGCATCCGTTCCGTCGGCTGCCAGGGAACGGGCCGATGACGGGTCGGCTCCCTTTTGCGAATCGATGCCGTGAGTGACTTACCATCACATTTTTGCATCGCAGCGCGCTCACTGTCGTCTAAACTCTAGCCGTCGGCGCAGCGACTTGCCCCGCGGCGAGGAGTTTAGGTATGGCAATCAAATGGGACAAGCTGACCGTCAAGTCAGCGGAAGCAGTGCAGAGCGCGGCCGGGATGGCCGCGGAGCACGGGAATCCGGAGGTGCTGCCCGTGCACCTTATGGCGGCGCTGCTGGAGGATAAAGAAGGGGTTGTGCTGCCGGTGCTGGAGAAGGTGGGGGTGCCCGTACAGCAGCTGCTAGCGCAGATGAACGCAGCGGTGGCGAAGCTGCCCAAGGTGCAGGGCGCCAGCCAGCAGCCCGGGATGGGCAATGCCCTGAGCAAGGTGCTGGACCGCGCCTTTCGCGAGGCCGAGAACTTCAAGGACGAGTATGTGTCGACCGAGCACCTGCTGCTGGCGCTGGCCGCGGAGAAGGGTGAGCCGGTGGCGCTGGCGTTAGCGGCACAGGGCGCCGACCATGCGGCCATCCTGAAGGCGCTGCAGGCGGTGCGCGGGTCGCAGCGGGTGACGGATCAGAATCCTGAGGGCAAGTTCCAGGCTCTGGCGAAGTATGCCAAGGACCTGACCGAACTGGCCCGCCGTGGCAAGCTGGACCCGGTGATCGGGCGCGACGAGGAGATTCGCCGGGTGATCCAGGTGCTTTCGCGCCGGACGAAGAATAATCCGGTGCTGATCGGCGAGCCTGGCGTGGGCAAAACGGCCATCGTTGAGGGCCTGGCGCGGCGGATCTTCTCTGGCGATGTGCCGGAGATCCTGCGCGACAAGCGGGTGATCTCGCTGGACCTGGGGTCGATGCTGGCCGGCGCGAAGTTCCGCGGCGAGTTTGAGGACCGCTTGAAGGCGGTGCTGAAGGAGATCGAGGAGTCGAATGGGCAGATCATTCTGTTCATCGACGAGTTGCATACGCTGGTGGGTGCGGGGGCGGCTGAGGGCGCGATCGACGCCAGCAACATGCTCAAGCCGGCGCTGGCGCGCGGCGAACTGCGGGCGATCGGCGCAACCACGCTGAACGAGTACCGCAAGTACATCGAGAAGGATGCGGCGCTGGAGCGGCGATTCCAGATCGTATATGTCGGCGAGCCGAACGTGGAGGATACGATTGCGATCCTTCGCGGGCTGCGCGAGCGCTATGAGACGCACCACAAGGTGCGGATCAAGGACTCGGCGATCGTGGCGGCGGCGGAGCTTTCGCACCGTTACATCAGCGACCGTTTCCTGCCGGACAAGGCCATTGACCTGGTTGATGAGGCAGCGGCGGCGTTGGCGATCCAGATTGGGTCGGTCCCGGTGGAGATTGATGATCTGGAGCGGCGGGCGATGTCGCTGGAGATCGAAAAGGCGGCACTGAGCCGGGAGAACGACCCGAACTCGCAGGAGCGGCTACAGGCGGTGGAGCGTGAGCTGGCCGAAGTGCAGGAGCAGGCGGCTGGTCTGCGGGCTCGCTGGCAGAAGGAGCGCGGCGCCATCGGGGAGATTGCTTCGTTGAAGGAACGGTTGGAGCAGTTGCGGTTCGATATGCAGGAGGCGACGCGGAAGGGCGATTTGCAGCGGGCGGCGGAGTTGCAGTACGGCGAGATTCCGGCGGCGGAGCGGCAGTTGGCGGCGTTGACGAGTGCGCAGGATGAGGCTGTGGCGGCGGATAAAACGCAGATTCCCTCCGGGAATGACAACGGCAAAGGAAGTGCCGCACCGAGCCGCTTGCTCAAAGAGGAGGTCGATGAGGAGGATGTGGCGAAGATCGTCTCCAAGTGGACCGGCATTCCCGTGAGCAAGATGCTGGAAGGCGAGATCCAGAAGCTGACGGAGATGGAAAGCCGTCTGCGGGAGCGCGTGGTGGGTCAGGACGAGGCGCTTGCGGCGGTGGCGAATGCAATCCGGCGCTCACGTGCGGGTCTGAGCGATCCGAAGCGCCCGATCGGGAGCTTCATCTTCCTGGGCCCCACGGGCGTGGGGAAGACGGAGACGGCGCGAGCGCTGGCCGAGTTCCTGTTCGACGACGAGTCGGCCATGGTGCGCATCGACATGTCCGAGTACATGGAGAAGCACGCGGTGGCTCGGCTGATCGGCGCGCCTCCGGGGTATGTCGGCTTTGATGAGGGCGGGCAGTTGACCGAGGCGATTCGTCGCCGGCCGTATGCGGTGGTGCTGTTCGACGAGATCGAGAAGGCGCACCCGGATGTCTTCAATGTGCTGCTGCAGGTGCTGGATGACGGGCGGCTAACGGACTCGAAGGGCCGCACGGTGGACTTCAAGAACACGGTGCTGATCATGACGTCGAATGTGGGCGCGAGCCAGTTGGCGACGGCGTGGGCGGAGAACGAGGACGGCTTTCAGGAGGCGAAGGAGCGGGTGATGGGTGAGCTGCGCAAGCAGTTCCGGCCGGAGTTCCTGAACCGCGTGGACGACATCGTGGTCTTCCATCCGCTGCAGGAGAAGCAGTTGGTGCATATTGTCGAGCTGCGGCTGAACGATCTTCGCAAGCTGCTGGCCGATCGCCGGATCACGCTGGAGCTGACCGATGCGGCGCGGGAGGCGATCTTCCAGGCCGGCTACGACCGGGCGTACGGTGCGCGTCCGTTGAAGCGGGCGATCCAGCGCATGGTGCAGGATCCGTTGGCGATGCGCATTCTGGATGGGCGCGTGCTGCATGGCGACCGGGTGGTCGTGGGCGTGGACGGCGTGGGTGGACTGCGGTTCACCACGCCGGACCGGACGGCTGCCGTGGTCGCACAGGAGCCTGTGACTGCATAGTTTGCCCAGAGCATGGTTGGGCCGGAGCGATGGTGCTCCGGCCCTTCTTGTTTCCGGGCGCCGGCGTGAAGCAGGGGTGTTTGGGATAGCCTAGCGGGAGGCTCTTGGGAGGGGTAGGCGCGCAACGAGTGGGCAGGCGGGCGATCATTATCGGAGCAGGGCCTGCGGGATTGACCGCGGCGCTGGAGTTGCTGCGGCGGACCGATGTGCAGCCCGTGGTCTTGGAAGCTTCCGGCGAAATCGGGGGTATCTCGCGGACGATCCAGTACAAGGGCAACCGGATGGACATCGGGGGTCACCGGTTCTTTTCCAAGAGCGACCGGGTGATGCGCTGGTGGATGGAGTTGATGCCGCCGGCGTCAGACAATCCCGGAGGCACTCAGCCGGAGCCCGTCGAGATCACGTACCACGGTAAGCGGCGCATTGTGGAGGTCCCGGCGGTGTCGCCGCAACACCCGCCCCTTCGTGGGATGGGGCCGCTGACCGCGGTGGAGGTTGATCCTGAAGACACCGACTCCGCGGAGGACGAGGCAGTTGAGGAGAGCTACACGGAGACGGTCGTGGTTGAGGCGCCGGAGCCCGAGGACGCCGATCACGTGATGCTGGTGCGGCCGCGGCAGAGCCGGATCTACTACCTGCGAAAGTTTTTCGCGTACCCCATCAAGCTGACGGGATCGACGGTGCGCAACCTTGGCGTGGTACGGATGGTGCGCATCGGATGCAGCTACATTTGGTCGCGGCTGCGTCCGATCCGGCCCGAGACCAGCCTGGAGGACTTCCTGATCAACCGGTTCGGGCGGGAGCTCTACCTGACGTTCTTCAAGAGCTACACGGAGAAGGTTTGGGGAGTGCCTTGCGAGCAGATCTCGGCTGAATGGGGCGCTCAGAGGATCAAGGGGCTGAGTCTGACGGCGGCGCTGAAACATTTTCTGCGAAAGGCGCTAAAGTCCCGGCGTGGAGCTGCCGATAAGGGAGGTAAGGCAGGAGATCTTGCCCAGAAAAAGACTGACACATCGCTGATTGAGCGGTTCCTGTACCCGAAGTTCGGGCCGGGGCAGCTTTGGGAGCATGTGGCGGACAAGGTGAGGGCGGCCGGTGGCGAGATACATATGGGGTGGACTGTGGACCGGGTTGAGGCTTGCGCTGATGGTGAAAGCGCTTCTGTACCCGGGCATGTGACGGCCGTGGAAGCGCTCAATGCCGCGGGCGAGCGGCGAAGATTTGAGGGCGAGTTCTTCCTGTCTACGATGCCCATGCAGGAGTTGACCCGCGCGTTGGAGCGCGGCGGAGCGAAGGCGCCGGTGAACGTGCGTGAGGTGAGCGAAGGGTTGCAGTACCGGGATTTCATCACCGTGGGGGTGCTGGCGAACCGCCTGGAGGTGCAAGAGCCGGAGGGTGGTTTGATTCGGGACAGCTGGATCTACATTCAGGAGCCGGATGTGCAGCTCGGGCGGTTGCAGATCTTTAACAACTGGAGCCCGTATATGGTGGCCGACCCGGACAAGGTCTGGCTGGGGCTGGAGTACTTCTGTTACGAGACGGACCCCTTGTGGGCGATGCCGGACGAAGAGATGAAGCGGTTTGCGGCAGCCGAGTTGCAGACGATCGGGATCCTGAGGACCAGCGAGGTGCTGGACGCGCATGTGGTGCGCGTGCCCAAGACGTACCCGGCGTACTTCGGGACGTATGACAGATTTGAGGAATTGCGGACCTGGATGGACGGGTTTGAGAATCTGTTCCTGGTCGGGCGCAACGGGATGCACAAGTACAACAACCAGGACCACTCCATGCTGACGGCCATGACGGTGGTGGATGGGATCGCGGCCGGCGGGGTGGACAAGGCGGCGGTCTGGGCGATCAATACGGAGCAGGAGTACCACGAAGACAAGGGCAAACGGTGAAAGCGACGACGGGCTTCAACGTCGTGCGAGGGGTGCCGTGAAGAAGATCTGGCTTGTTTTGGTGCTGGTTGGTGCGTGGTTTCTGTATGCGCACCGGATGACGCTGTTTCTGCGCGATCCGCTGGGGACGATAACGCGGGGCGGAGCGTATGAGGAAGGCGCGCAGGTGTATTTGAACTACGACAACGACGTCGTGGTTATGAATGACAAGCTGCCGAAATATATCGATATCGTGCAGCGTGGGCAGCCGGTGGGGGTGTCGGCTCCGCTGCAATGCCTGTTCCGTGTGATGTGTCTGGTGTCGGCGTACCCTGCGCCGCAAATTGCGCCGGTGACGGGCATGGCGGCGGAGGCCATGACGAACCGGCAGGTGCAGTTCAAGGACGAGAACGGGCGTGAGGTGGTCGTCAAGCTGCGGTAGAGGAGCGGCACAAAGATTACTCGGAGCGCAGAACTGCGGATCTCTCCACTCCGGCTGCGCCTCCGGTCGAGATGACGTGTTGCTGGGCGTGAGGAAAAGGCACAGGGGGCACAGCCGGCGCGGATCTCAGTGCAGGTGAGCGCTCAGATCGGCGATTCGCTGCTTCAGGATGGGGTGCTGGAGCCCGGAAGGGTTATCGGCACCATGGCTGTAAAGAAGATTCGCAAGGCGGTGATTCCGG
>CAXUNH010000148.1:0-8174 GCA_964252405.1 uncultured Acidobacteriaceae bacterium
AAGCTGCGGGCCGAAGTGGAGGGCCGCCCGTACACGCCGCCGCCGCCGTCGTCGTCATGTCCGCCGACCGCGCCCGCGAGCTCAACCTCACGCCCCTGGCCATCATCCGCGCCCAGGCCACCAGCGGCGTCGCCCCCCGCTGGGTCATGCTCGCCCCGGTCACCGGCGTCCAAACCGTCCTCGAACGCGCCGGCTGGCACATCGGCGACATCGACCTCTTCGAGCTCAACGAAGCCTTCGCCGTCCAGGCCCTCGGCGTCACCAAGGAGCTGGGCATCGGCCTCGACAACGTCAACGTCAACGGCGGCGCCGTCGCCATCGGCCACCCCATCGGCGCCTCAGGCGCCCGTGTGCTCGTCACGCTGCTTCACGAGATGGTCCGCCGCAACGCGAAGAAGGGCGTAGCCGCCCTCTGCCTCGGCGGCGGCAACTCCGTAGCCATGGCCCTCGAACGCCCCTAGGGAGCCTCGGCCTTCACTTGTCGTTGCTCTCTTTGTTGTCATTCCCGAAGGGAATCTGCGGTTGGCCTTATCTTTGCTTCCTTGTTTGTCATTCCCCGCACGGGAACCGGCTTCTGCTTTCGCCTTTGCTTTTCTTGTTGTCATTCCCGCACGGGGAACCGGCTTCTGCTTTCGCCTTTGCTTTTCTTGTTGTCATCCCCGCACGGGGAACCTGCTTCTGCTCTCACCGTTGTTTTTCTTGTTTGTCGTTCCCCGCACGGGGAACCTGCTTCTGCTTCCGCTTACTTTTCTTGTTGTCATTCCCGCAGGGAACCTGCTGTTCCCCGGCAACCCTCAGCCAAAGGAACGCCACCCATGACCCCCGAGCAACTCCTCACCCAGCTCTACGCCGACTTCAACGCCCGCAACACTGAAGCCGTCCTCGCCGGCATGGCCCCGGATGTCGAGTGGCCCGCCAGCACCGAGGGCAGCGGCTACATCACCGGCCCCGAAGCCATCCGCGCCTACTGGGCACGCCAGTGGACCACGCTCGACCCCCAAGTCACGCCGCTCCGCTTTGCAAATGACGAAAAGGGCCGCACGGTCGTGACGGTCCACCAGGTGGTCCGCGACAGCGAAGGCAATCTTCTCGCCGACCGCACCCTGCACCACGTCTACACGCTGGACCAGGCAGGCCGCGTCCGCCGCATGGACATCGAACCCGCCCCGTGACCCGTCAGCGCCTAAGTATCCTTCCGGTACAGCAAATTCCGGATCGCCTTCCGCCGCTCCGCATTCACGCCAGCGTCGCTCGTATCGATCCCACCTACACTCGCCCGCTTCGCCGCCTCCGCAGCCGCTTCCGGCGCACTGCACTCCGGGCAACGGTTCGCAAACCCGGGCTTATCCGGTCGCAGCTCAAACTCTTCCTCACACACAACACAAACTTTCCAGGGAAACGCCATACTCGCCCATTCTAAGACGCCACCGCGCGCCCAACGACCCCGCCAGCCCGGGCTCTGCCGAACGCGCCGGCCCGCACCCGACCCTGCTAGAGTGTCTGCCATGCGTCGAGTCCTCCTCGCCCTCTCGCTGAGCGTCCTCAGCCTCCCGCCCATTGCCGCCGGCGCGCAAACGCGCCCCGCCATCACCGGGGTCGCGTTCTTCCGCGGCTACACCCCCCCGCCGGCCGCGGCCGCAAAGTTCTACGGCCCCACCATGGGCTTCCCTGAGATGAAGGCTCCGGACGGCACCCTGGTCTTCCCGGTCAACCACTCCCAGTGGGTCGAGGTCCTCACCACGCCCGACCCGAAGCCGAATGACCGCATGGCCGCGGTCGCCTTCACCACCCGCGACGTGCGGGCCATGGAAAAATACCTCACCGCCAAAGGCATTCCGATTGCCGAGCCAATGCATGACAACGAATTCGGCGTGAAGGACCCGGAGGGCAACCTCGTCCTTTTCGTCGAATCCCCCTACCCCACCGCGACCGGCGAGAAAGCCCTGGCCGGCATCCCCAGGATGGTCGCCGCCTCGCAGCCGCTGCCCAGCGCCACCAGCCACCGCATCATCCACGTGGGCTTCGTCGTCTATGACCGGGGCAAAGAGGACGTCTTCTGGCGCCAGACCCTCGGCTTCAAGCCTTACTGGCACGGCTGGGGCAAAGACCCCGCCGCGAACGGCGACGATTACGTCAGCATGCAGGTCCCCGACGGCACCGACTGGATCGAGTACATGCTCAACCAGCACAACCCTGATCTTCGCCAGACCGGCGTCATGAACCACTTCTCGCTCGGCATCGAGCACATGCAGACGGTACTCGCGCAGCTTCAGGCCAACAACTGCGAAGGCAAAGCCTGCACGAGTATTCAGGCCGGTCGCGACGGCAAGATCCAACTCAACCTCTACGACCCCGACCTTACCCGCGTGGAGTACATGGAGTTCACCAACGCCATGAAACCCTGCTGCAGCGACTTCACCGGCACCATGCCCGGCCCGCACGAAAGCGAGTAAGCCGGGAAACGCCTGCCGCGCTCGCTGTCACACGCTGTTTTCCCATTGCCCGTACACTCAAGCAACGCACGGCTCCCGAATCTCCCGTGCGATGGAGAGGAACGCATGTCGGCTGCGCAGACCCCCCTCACCCTGGCGCCAGAAGAACTTCAGACCATAAACGCCTATTGGAGAGCCTGCAACTACCTCTCCGGCTGCATGATCTACCTGCGCGACAATCCGCTCCTCCGTGAGCCGTTGTAGCCGGAGCACATCAAGAATCGCCTGCTCGGCCACTGGGGCTCTGACCCGGGGCAGAGCTTCACCTGGGTCCACCTCAACCGCCTGATCCGGAAGTACGACCTCGACGTTATCTACATCGCAGGCCCTGGCCACGGCGCACCGGCCACGCTCTCCAACAGCTATCTGGAAGGCCACTACTCCGAGATCTACCCCGAGTGCAGTCAGGATACCGAGGGCATGCTCACGCTCTTCCGCCGGTTCAGCTTCCCCGGCGCCCTGGGCAGCCACTGCACGCCCGAGACCCCCGGCTCCATCCACGAGGGTGGCGAACTCGGCTACAGCCTCTCGCATGCCTTCGGCGCAGCGTTCGACAACCCTGACCTTATCGTCGCTTGCGTGATCGGCGATGGCGAAGCGGAAACTGGTCCGCTCGCCACGTCCTGGCACAGCAACAAGTTCCTCAACCCCATCCGCGACGGCGCCGTGCTGCCCATCCTGCACCTGAACGGCTACAAGATCGCCAACCCCACCATCCTCGCCCGCATCCCGCGCGAGGAACTCGAGTACCTTCTCCGCGGCTACGGCTACACACCCTTCTTCGTCGAAGGCCACGACCCCGAGACGATGCACCAGCAGATGGCCGCGACGCTGGAGCAGTGCATCCTTCAGATCCGCGCCATCCAGCAGGAGGCCCGCAGCTCCGGCAAAGCCGAACGCCCGCGCTGGCCCATGATCGTGCTCCGCTCCCCTAAAGGCTGGACCGGACCCAAAGAGGTCGACGGCCACAGGGTTGAAGACTTCTGGCGCGCGCACCAGGTTCCCGTGCTCGACGTGAAGGCCAACCCGGCGCACCTCAAAATCGTCGAGGACTGGCTGCGCAGCTACAAGCCCGAGGAGCTCTTCGACGCCGCGGGCAGGCTACGCCCTGAGCTCCAAGGGGTTGCCCCAACCGGCCCACGCCGCATCAGCGCCAACTCGCACGCCAACGGCGGCCTCCTCCGCAAGCCCCTCGAGCTTCCCCGCTTCGAGAACTACGCCGTCGACCCGAAAGGTCACGCGCAGCTCTACATCTCCCCCACCGCTACCCTCGCGCTCTTTCTGCGCGACGTGATGAAACGAAACATGACCAGCTTCCGCGTCTTCGGACCGGACGAGACCGCCTCCAACAAGCTCGACGGCATCTACGCCGCATCCGAAAAAACCTGGCTCGCCGAGTACAAACCGGAAGACGCCGACGGCACCGACATCACACCGGACGGGCGCGTGATGGAGATGCTCAGCGAGCACACCCTCGAAGGCTGGTTCGAGGGGTACGTCCTCACCGGCCGCCACGGCTTCTTCTCCACCTACGAGTCCTTCGTCCACGTCATCGACTCCATGTTCAACCAGCACGCCAAATGGCTGGAAAAATCCAAAAAGGAACTGAGCTGGCGTGCGCCCGTCTCCTCCATCAACCTGCTCATCACCTCGCTCGTCTGGCGGCAGGACCACAATGGCTTCACCCACCAGGACCCCGGCTTCCTCGACATCGTCACCAACAAAAGTCCTGACGTCGTCCGCATCTATCTGCCGCCTGACGCCAACTGCCTCCTCAGCGTCGCCGATCATTGCCTCCGCTCCGTCGACTACTACAACGTCATCGTTGCCGACAAACAGCCGCATCTCGTCTTCCTCAGCATGGCGGAAGCGGTCATCCACTGCACCAAGGGCATTGGCATCTGGGACTGGGCGAGCACGGACGCGGGCAGCGAGCCCGACGTCATCCTCGCCTGCGCCGGCGACATCGCCACCATGGAAGCGCTCGCCGCCGTCTCGCTCCTTAAGGGGAACTTCCCCGACCTGAAGATTCGCTTCGTGAACATCGTCGACCTCTTCCGCCTCATGCCGGACACCGAACATCCGCACGGCCTAAGCGATCGCGACTTCGACTCCCTCTTCACGACCGAAAAGCCCGTTATCTTCAACTTTCACAGCTACGCTTCCCTTATCCACAAACTCACCTATCGGCGCACCAATCACGAGAACTTCCATGTGCGCGGCTACAAAGAAAAAGGCAACATCAATACGCCGCTCGAGCTCGCCATCATCAATCAGGTTGATCGTTTTAACCTGTCCATCGACGTGATCGACCGCGTGCCCCATCTCCAGAAGACCGCCGCGCACGTCAAAGAGTGGCTTAAGCAGCAGATTATCGAAAGCCTGAATCAAGCACACACCGAAGGCATTGACCGCCCCGCGATCACCGACTGGATCTGGCCGGAGTCGACGCCCCATGCCTGACGCCGCGGAGCCTATCCTCGTCCTCAACAGCGGCTCCTCGTCGCTGAAATTCGGCGTCTTCGGAGCAGGGGCTGCCGATGAAATTATGCTGCTTTCCGGCAGCGCGGACGGTGTTGGCCGCCCGAGCGGCAGCCTCGAGATCCGCGATGGCGAGGGCAAAGTTCTGCTCCAGCAGGATCACCTTCTGGAGTCACAGCCCCAAGCGCTCGGCAAACTCGCCTCTGCGCTCAAAGAGCATCTCGGTGCGGATCCCATCGCCGTCGGCCATCGCATCGTCCACGGCGGTCCCGATCTCCGCGAGCACCAGCGCATCACGCCTGAGGTACTCAAGACGCTGCAAGGTGCCGTGCACTTCGCTCCGCTGCACATTCCGCAGGCACTGGCGTTGCTCTCGCAGGCGCAGGAAATCTTTCCCGGCATCCCGCACTTCGCCTGCTTTGATACAGCGTTTCACCGCACCCTTCCTCCACAGGCCGCCCATCTCCCACTCCCCGCGCGCTACTTCGCCGAAGGCGTGCAGCGCTATGGCTTCCACGGGCTCTCCTGCGAGTCGATCCTCTACCAACTCGGACCCTCGTTGCCCTCGCGCACCGTCATCGCCCACCTGGGCAACGGCTGCAGCCTCACCGCCGTCCGCGAGGGCAAATCGACTGATACTTCCATGGGACTCACGCCCACCGGCGGCATTCCCATGGGCACACGCACCGGCGACCTGGATCCCGGCGTCCTGCTTTACCTCCTGCGCACAGAAGGCCTCAGCGTCGACGCCCTGGAGCAGTTCTTGAACCATGACTGCGGCCTCGCCGGTCTGTCCAATGGTGAAAGCGATATGCAACAACTGCTGCAACGCAGTGCGCAAAATGACCCCGCCGCCTCACTCGCCGTCACCGTCTTCTGCACCGCGGTCCGCAAGGGCATCGGCGCCTACGCCGCGCTGATGGGCGGGCTCGACCTGCTTGTGTTCACCGGCGGTATCGGCCAGCACAGCCAGGAGGTCCGGAACCGCATCACGACCGGGCTCGACTTTCTCGGCCTGACCCCAAGTCAGGAGCCATCGAATCGCGTTCGCGCGCTTACCTCACAGGAAGAACTCCAGATCGCCCGCCACACGCGCGCCCTAATGAAGTAGCGCAAACCGCCCGACAGGCCACTGAGCTTACGAGGCCATACTCATCGGCTGCACGCTCGCTTCCACGTCCTTGCCATGCTCCATCTGGGCCTTCGTCAGGTCATAGTTCTGCTGTAAATTCAACCAGAACGACGGAGTCGTCCCGAAGAACCGGGCAAGCCGCAAAGCAGTGTCGGGAGAAACCCCACGCCGCTCGTGCACAATCTCCTGCATCCGGGTCGCGGGCACGCGGAGTCGCAGGGCCAACTGGTTCACACTCAGCCCCAGCGGAACCAGGTAGTCCTCCCGCAACACCTCGCCAGGGTGCGTGTGCAGCCCTTTGAGCTCCCATCCGTTTGCCGGACGTTTGATCGTCATAAGCTTCCCCTCTCAGTGGTAGTCCGCAATCTCCACCTCGTGTGCAGCCGTTCTCGCGCCATTCAAAACACAGCCGGTACTGGTCGTTGATCCGAATGCTATGTTGCCCCTCTCGGTCGCCTTTGAGAGCCTCCAAATGGTTTCCAGGTGGCTGGCGCAAGTCGTCGAGCACCTCTGCGGCATCCAGTTGACCAAGTTTCCGAAGCGCCACCTTCTGGATCTGCACCCACTGCCGGCTCTTACGCTCGAGAAAGAGCTGCGCAGTCTGCCGGTCACGAAAGGATTGGATCACCACTCCGAGTATAACGCGACGCGTTCCACGTCGAGCAGCCTACCCCCGCGCTGGCGCCGCTCGCACAGCCTCTACCTCCGCCACGTACGCCGGCTTGGGCCGCAGGTCTGCATCGAACGGGAGCGCACGCTCGGGCAACTTGTCCGGCCGCGAGTCTTCCCCGTTCAACCACGTGTACTTGTCCGTGATGCCCCAGGTCAGCAGCGCAATGGTCGCCGGGTTCGCCAGCGCCAGCGTCAGGTACTGCGCATACACGGCGCCGACCGCCTTGTCGCGCGTGGCTGGATCGGAGGGCAGTGCCCGGTCGTTCACATCCATCTCTGTCAGCAGAATCTTAAGGCCCATGCTCTGAACCTCATGCATGAACTGCTGGAGCCCGGCTCCGTAGACCTGCTTGCCCCCGGCCGCGATGTGCGATTGAATGCCAACCGCATCGATGGGCACGTTGCGGGCCTGCATGCCGCGCACCAGCTTCAGCACCGCCGCGCGCTTGGCGCCGTCCGCGGGCGATTCGTTCTCGATGCCGTAGTCGTTGTAGCAGAGCAGCGCCTTGGGATCCACCTTCCGCGCGGTCTGGAACGCCGTGTCGATGTACCCGGGCCCAAGCAGCTTGTACCACGGCGAGTTCCGCAGCCCCTCCGCCTGACCATCGTCCACCTGGATGGCCTCGTTCACCACGTCCCAGCTATGCACCCGCCCCGCATACCGTCCGCCCACGGTCTGGATGTGGTTCGTCAGCAGCGATTGTGCGTTGTCCCTGGTTGCATAGTCTCCAAACCAGCGCGGCAACTGGCGGTGCCATACAAAGTTGTGCCCGCGCACCTTGATCCCGTTCGCCTCGGCAAAGGCGAAGAGAGCGTCGGCGTCGTCGAAGAAGAACTTCTCCGGCGCCGGCCGCATCGGACCGAACTTCATCGCGTTCTCGGCGACAACAATGTTTGCCTGCTGCTTGAGAAGGTCTGCATAGGCCTGGTTGCTCTTCAGCTGCGGGATCGCCACCGCGGTTCCCACCAGCAAGCCCCGCTGCTCGGCTGCTTCCCGCAGAGTCGGCAGGCCAGCCGGCACCGAGGCATCCCCGGGGATCCCGGTCTTTGCCGGATCCTGCAAGGGAGCGGCCTGCCCTGCGGCCTGAGCCAAACCGGAACGGTGCAGCGCAGCAAACGCTCCCGCCATAGACGCATCACGAAGAAAAGAACGGCGATCTCTCGGCATACAGGTATCTTCCCACTGCCGCGCTCGCACCAGGTCGCGCGCTCGCCTTATTTTCCCCGTCCGAAGAAACCCGGTCCGGCGGAGTCAGACATTTGCACAGAAATCTCGTCGGCTTGCCTACAATGGGAGCAGATCGCAATCCGCGCACTCTCAGGGGCGGGGGCATCCCTGGCTGGAAATTCGTACCTAAGTCCTGAAACGGACGTACTTTGCGCGAAAAGTACGGGGG
>CAXUNH010000149.1:0-8170 GCA_964252405.1 uncultured Acidobacteriaceae bacterium
GCCTGATCTCACCACTCCTAAAAACACAGCTCTCAGCCACCAGCAACCAACCACCAGCCACCAGCCACCAGCCACCAGCAACCAACAACCAACAACCCTTCTGCTACCATCCCCTCATGACGCAGCTAGACACCCTGTACCGCTACGGCCGTCCGCCGGGCGAGGCGACGGGCATGGCCCTGAACAAGGTGCGCGAGGTCTACGGGATCCGCAACCTGGCCCTGAATGAGGCCGACCACACTGTGCGGGTTGAGTTCGACGCCTCGCGCCTGACAGAAGCCGTCGTGCACAACCTGTTGCGCGGCACCGGGCTGGACCTGGTGGAGCGCGTCTCCCTGATCCCCGACCAGCCGCCCACCGAGCCCGCCACCACACCCGCGATCGCCAAATAGCCGGTCCGTCGCATGAACAATATCCTCCAGATCACGCCGTTCATGTACGCGGACGACCTGGAGGAGGCCGTGCGCTTCTTTTGCGATCTGCTGGGCTTCACCGCCCTTGTCAACAGAGACGGCTATGCGTACCTGGAACGCGAAGGCGCGGCGGTTCGGGTGATGCAGAACGGGCCAGAGTACATGGGTCAAAGGCCAAAAGGAAGACCCTTCCGCTACTACATGGACGTCCGCGACGTGGACGCGCTCGATGCCGAAATCAGGCCGAAACTACGCGGCCTGCCCACAGACCACGTGTATGGTCCCGTCGACCAGCCGTACGGCAAACGTGAACTGATGATCCTGGCGCCCGACGGTGGCGTGGTCGTCTTTGGGCAGGAGATCCCGCCGGCAAAGGCTTGATCCACCGCGACCTGTCCGGTATGCTTAGGGAGTTGCCGTCGTTGCAATGTGCGCCCGTAGCTCAGCTGGATAGAGCAACTGGCTACGAACCAGTAGGTCGGAGGTTCGACTCCTTCCGGGCGCACCATCTCCTCCTCCCCTATAATTCAGACCCCCGCAAAGGCAGCTTGCATCGTTTGCCGGCCGGCGAGCGTCTATGGGGGTATGATGGAATAAGGACCGGGATGGTCTGGATTCCGAGGTAGGGCGAAGTGACGGCTTTGAGCGAGATGAAGGTAGGCGGTTCCGGCGTGCTGGAGCGCGTGGATCTACCCGACGAGGTGAGCGATCACCTGGCGCATCTCGGCTTTCTCCCTGGTGCCAGCCTGGAAGTGCTGCGCCGCGCGCCGGCCGGCGACCCTACCGTGTATCGCATAGACGGCGTTGAGGTCGGACTACGCAACGAGACCGCCCGGCACATTCTGATCGAGCCCGCCGGCCCCGCGCCCGCCGCGGAAAGCCCGGTCTCTGTAACACGTCCATGAGCTGTCACGTCGCGGTTGCGGAGCCCGTTGCACCCTCCCCGTCGCCCCGGAACGGCGTTCGTACCGTGGCGCTCGTCGGTCCGCCCAACTGCGGCAAGTCCACCCTGTTCAATCGCCTGACCGGCCTCCGCAACAAGGTCGCCAACTACCCCGGGGTCACGGTGGAGCATCATTCCGGCCGCATGAAGGGGATCGGCCGCCCGGACCTGACCTGCATCGATCTGCCCGGGATTTACTCCCTGGCGACTTACTCCGAGGACGCCCGCGTTGCCGTCGACGTGCTCACCGGCCGCATGCCCGGCGTCCCCCCGCCGGACGTCATTCTGCTCGTTCTCGATTCGGTCCATATGAACCGGCAGCTCATGCTGGCGCAAACTGTGTTTTCGCTGGGCCTGCCTACCATGGTGCTGCTGAACATGAGCGACCTGCTGGAGCAGCGCGGTGGCAAGCTGGATCCGCTGGCGTTGTCGCATGAACTCGGCCATCCCGTCGCGCTGATCTCCTCCGCGCGCGGTACGGGCATGGACCTGATCACAAGCTATCTGCATTCGGTCAGCGACGCTGCCCGCACCCCGGACGCGCGCCCGCAACCCCTTCGTCTGCCGGTGCTGCAGAGCCCCGCGGCCAGCCGCAAGTGGGCCTCCCAGGTGAGCCAACGCACGAACTACCAGGCCCCCGATGCGCCGCTGTGGACCAAGCGGCTGGACAGCGTGCTGCTGCACCGGGTCTGGGGACCGCTGATCTTCCTTGCCGTCGTGATCGCGGTCTTTCAGGTCGTCTTCTCGCTTGGCCAGCCGCTCTCAGACGCCCTGGGCAAGTGGCTCACCGGAGCCGGCGTGCAAGTCGCCGCTGCGCTGCCGGACAACTGGCTGCGTCCCCTGCTGCGCGACGGTCTTTGGAACGGAGTGCAGTCGGTGCTCGTCTTCCTGCCGCAAATTCTGCTGCTGTTTCTTTTCATCGGCATCCTGGAGGACTCAGGGTATCTGGCCAGGGCAGCGCTCATCGCAGACCGCGTGATGCGCGCCATCGGCCTCAACGGCAAGAGCTTCATCCCGCTGCTCTCGGCCTATGCCTGCGCCGTGCCGGCCATCATGGCCACGCGCACCATTGAGAACAAGCGCGAGCGCATCGCCACCATCCTGGTCGCGCCGTTCATGACCTGCTCGGCGCGCCTGCCGGTATACACGCTCATCATCGCGGCTTTCATCCCGAACAAGCACATCCTCGGTGGTCTGCTCGGGCTCCGCGCCGGCGTGATGCTCAGCCTGTACGTCCTTGGCTTTCTGGCCGCGCTGATCACCGCGCGCCTGCTAAACAGCTCCGTGCTGAAGGCGAACCCCGCGCCGTTTGTGCTGGAGATGCCCCAATACCGCTGGCCCATGCCGCGCTCGCTGGCGTTGCGGCTGTATGACCGCGGCAAGCTCTTCCTGAAGAAGGCCGGCACGATCATCCTGGGCGTCACATTCCTCGTCTGGGTGCTGAGTGTGCTGCCCGTCCATCAGGGCCAGTTCGCCGCGCTCACCGACAGCATCATCGGCCACATCGGCCATTTCATTGAGCCGGTGCTGCACCCGCTCGGCTTTAACTGGAAGATCGGCATTGGGTTGCTGAGTTCCATCGTCGCGCGTGAGGTCATCGTCGGCACGTTGGGCACGCTTTATGGGGTCGACCCCGAGACCCATGCCGTCGGCCTGCAGGCAGCGCTGCGGCATGACATGGGCCTGGGCGGCGCGATTGCGCTGGTCGTCTTCTTCGCCTTTGCCATGCAGTGCACCAGCACGCTCGCCGTGGTTCGCCGGGAGACGAACAGCTTCAAGCTGCCCGCCCTCCAGTTCGCCTATATGACCGGCGTGGCGTACGTCGCGGCGCTGGTGACCAACCAGGTGATCTCGCACTGGTTCTAAGGCTTTACGCTCTCCTGCGCCTCTGCCCGGCACCCCTTGCCTCCGTTCCAGAGATCCGGATCTTCCTGTGGCAGTTTCCCTCAAGATCGGCAGGGTGTGTGCGCGTCCGGCACAGCAAACGTCCCCAACGGCCGTTCGGCAACGTCCCCAGCGCCGCACAGGCGTCCGCTCCCGCCCGTTGGTGAGAGTCACTGTCTGCCCCACTGCGCCTTTCGCACCAGCTCAGAGAATGGGTCTTTGCCGCGAACATCGTCGCCGTACACCATGGCGAAGCGGCAAGCCAGGAAGATCGGCGCTTACTTGGTCTTTTTCAAGACGGCGGCGGGGGCTTCGGGGTTGGTGCGTTGCTTGGCTTGCTTGGCGACTTGCCGGGGCGTTTCGGCCTTCAGGTCGATGCCTGTGGGGTCGAAGGTGGACTCCGGGTACTTGAGCTTGAGGCTTGCGAGCGCGTCCACCAGGATGCCCGAGATTGCCACGTTCCGGTACCACTTGTGGTCGGACGGAATGACGAACCAGGGCGCATGTTTATGGCTGGTGGCGCCGAAGATGTCTTCGTAGGCGTCCATGTAGTCGGGCCAGAACTGGCGCTCCTGGAAGTCGGCGGGCGAGAGCTTCCAGTGTTTGGCGGGGTCGTCGATGCGGGCCTGAAGGCGCTTGGTCTGCTCCTCGTGCGAGATGTGCAGAAAGAACTTGAGGATGAGGACGTCGTTGTCGGTGAGGGTCTTCTCCCAGGCGTTGATGTCGTCCAGGCGGCGCCGCACCTCCTTGCGCGAAAGCTCCCCGTGTACGCGCGGGGAGAGGACGTCTTCGTAGTGCGAACGGTTGAAGATGCCGATCATGCCGCGCGGCGGAACCTGCTGGTGACAGCGCCACAGGAAGTCATGGCGGAGTTCGAGCGAGGTGGGGACTTTGAAGGCCGCGACAGCGCAGCCCTGCGGGTTGAGCCCCGTAAAGATGTGGCGGATCGTGCCGTCTTTGCCCGCGGTGTCCATGCCCTGCAGGACGATCAGCAAAGCCTTGGTCTGGGCGGCAAAGAAGAGTTCCTGAACGTCGGCGAGCTGTTCGCGGTGCTTTTGGAGCACGGGGGCCGCGGCTTCCGAGTCGGCGAACTCCCCGGTGGAGTCTGTCTTCAGGGCGGAGAGTTTGACCTTGGTGTCCGGCTTGACCAGGTAGGGCGACTTGAGCTTCATGCGTTCGGTGGCCTCCCCCCAGCGTTCTCCGGGATCTCTCGGCGGCTGGAGGCCGTTGCTTCGCCAGGCCTTGACGGCATGGCGAGCATCCCACGTTCCGGACGTGCCCCCGAAGGAACACCCGGGCAAGCGGAGTTCTGTTTTAGACCGAGGTCGTGGTCTTGGTCTCTTCCGCCGCTTTGGGCGTGACGAGGTGGGCGGTCTCGCCGGGCTTGGTGGCGCTGTTGGGCTCGTCGGTGATGCCCTTCATGCCTTCCTTGAAGCCGCGCAGGCCTTCGCCGAGACCTTTGCCGAGCTCCGGCAGCTTCTTACCGCCGAAGAGCACAATGGCCACAACGGCGAGGACGATCATGTGGGTCGGTGTGAAAAGTTCACCCATGGTGTTGTCTCCTGCTGCCTAAGGGCGATACCCCGGAACAGCACTCTCCATTCTCGCATGCCACTTCAATACCCTGGGCAGGTCTGGGAGTCTTCGGTCGTTCGATGCACGGGGATGGGACGTGCGTCTGTTGAAGCGGGCCGGTGCACGCCCCATCCCCTTGTAGAACGCGGGGCGTGACCATGTGGATTGCCGGCGTTCGTCTAACCGTCATACCCCGCGCCGGTCAGGGTTCTGCGCCCGGAGGGATCAGATCAAAGCGCGGTATCCTGAACAGGTCGGCGCGTTCCCTGCGCCAGTTTCCGCGGCACCGGTTTGGCCGGAGCTTTGCTTAAAAGAGGATTGTGTTGTCCGAAAACCGCTTGCCTGTGCTCCGCTCCGTTCGCCTGTTTCTGCTTGTCTCCTCCTTGCCCCTGCTTGCAGCGGTTACCCTGGCGCAGACGCCTGCCCCGGGAACCAGTTCCAGCTCCAGCCAGAACGGCACCACGGCCGCCCCGGGAACCGCGCCCATCGCGACCCGGACGACAGCGCAGCAGATTGCCCCGGTACGCGTGCCGACCTATGACGAGAGGTTTGAGATCTTCGGCGGCTTAAGCCTGATGAACGGCCAGGCCGGACAGAACCTGCCCAAGCGCTATGTGCTTGGCGGCGGCGAGGCCATGGGCACGTACTGGCTCGGCACGCATCTCGGGATCGCTGCGGACTATCGCTTCGAAGGCGGCGACACCGACCTGATCCCCACGCCGCAGTTGGCGAACACGCGCGCGGCGGTGTTCCAGAACATCCTCTCCGGCGGCGTCAACTACCGCGGCCCCAAGAATCGCTACGCCGCCATTGACTACCACGCGCTGGTCGGCGCAACGCACGGGCAGTACGACCACTCGATCAAAAACGATCCCGCGCTGCCCCCGAACACGCCCCCGACCGCGTTCGGTCTGTACAACAACAGCACCAGTCCCTGGGGAGCCGTGGGCGGGTCCATCGACTTCAATGCGAGCCCGAGGCTGGCCGTGCGCCTGTCCCCGGACCTGATCTTCGAGCACTTTGGGACGGAGACCCGGGAGTTCTTTTCTCTGGGCGGCGGTGTGGTGTACCGGTTTGGGAAGAGGCGATAGGGCACGGATTAGGGGTTAGGGGTTAGGCATTAGAGATGGGCGACTAGGGTTTAGGGATTGGGCAACAGGGATGAGACGATACTTGCCTTGTCCCCAAAAGCTCTCTTTAGCCTTCAGCCGTTTGTCATTCCGTAGCGCAGCGAAGGGATCTGTTTTCTGCTGCGTACCGCGTGGATCCTCCCAGGCAAACAACGAATTGCTTCGCCCTGCTCACACAAGGAGGCAGGAAACCAGGCCGGCCCAGAAACGCGACCATCAGCCCTAGCCCTCCGCGCCTGACCTGCTCCCTGCTCCCTAACCCCTCATCCCTGCTTTTAAAAATTCTGCGCCAGGAACTCGGGGGACACCGGGTTCTCGTAGACCGAGTAGTCGCGGGTGACGACCGTAAGGCCGCTGGGGGAGACGAAGTACTTTTTCTTGTCCTCTTCCGGGTCGAAGCCGATCACCGTGCCGTCGGGAATGTTGACATTGCGATCAATGATGGCGTGGCGAATGCGGCAGTGCCGGCCCACGTTGACGTGCGAGAAGATCACGCTGGAGTCGACATCCGCGTAGCTGTTTACGCGAACATCATGCGACAGCACCGAGCTGCGCACGACCGACCCTGAGACGATGCAGCCCGGCGAGACGATGGAGTTGATGGCCATGCCCGTGCGGCCGGGCTCGCCAAAGACGAACTTGGCGGGCGGGTACTGATAGGCGCGGGTGCGCATGGGCCAGCTACGGTCGTAGAGGTTGAACACCGGGACGAAGCTGGCGATGTCCATGTTGGCTTCGTAGTAGGCGTCGAGCGTGCCTACATCGCGCCAGTAGAGCGCCTGTTTTTTATTCTCGTCGACGAAGTTATAGGCGTTCACGCGGTAGCGGCCGAGGAGCTTGGGCAGGATGTCGTGCCCGAAGTCGTGCTTCGAGTCCGGGTCCTCGGCGTCGCGCATCAGTTCGGGCAGCAGGACGTCGGTGTTGAAAAGATAGATGCCCATCGAAGCGTCGACCATCTCCGGATTGAAGGGCGAGCGCAACTCGGTGGTCTTCGGCTTTTCCACAAAGCCGGTCACCTCGCCATTCTTGGCAATGTCGACGATACCGAAGGCAGAAACCTCTTCGGGCTTGATGGGCAGCGTGGCGATGGTGACGTCGGCGCCGGTGTCGCAGTGGTGCTGCAGCATCAGCGAGTAGTTCATCTTGTAGATGTGATCGCCGGAGAGGATGAGCACGCGCTTGGGCTCTTCGGCGCCGATCGAGTAGATGTTCTGGAAGACGGCGTCGGCGGTGCCCTGGTACCAGCTCTTGGACACGCGCTGCATCGGCGGCAAAATTTCGATGAACTCGCCCAGCTCCGTGGCGACGACCGAACCCCAGCCTTCGCGGATGTGGCGGTTCAGGCTGAGCGCTTTGTACTGGGTGAGGATGTACACCCGGCGCAGGTCGGAGTTGATGCAATTCGACAGCGTGATGTCAATGATCCGGTATTGACCGGCAAAGGGGACGGCGGGTTTGGCGCGGTCGCGTGTCAGGGGAAACAGTCGCTCGCCTGCGCCGCCGGCGAGCAAAACACCCAGGGTATCTCTCATTTCCAGCCACCTCACGGACCACTCCTCCTCTGACGCGCAAGCGGGGGGTGCCGGACGCCCGAATGTACCATGGGCGCGGCGTAAATTTCTATCCTGCCCCGGCTCAAGCTTTACGGCGCCGGTTCGTCCTCTTCGGTGCTGATGCGAAGGCTCTTCAGGAAGTTCAGGTCATTGCGGGTGAAAGGACCGTCGACGGCCTCTTCGGCCTCGGTCGCTTCCTCCTCGCGGTCCACCTGATTCAGGCCGATGGTGGCCTCCAGCATAAGAACCACGTCGAAGCCCTGCTCACGGATCTCGCGAACGACTTCGGCGATGTTCTCCGATTCGCTCACCGACTCGTGAATGGCTTCCCCGAGCTTCTGAATGAGGTTTTTGACCTGCTCGTTGTGTCTACTCAACGCCACCTCCGGCTATGTGACTGATTGCGATGAACTGGCCCGCAATGGGTCTTCCCGGAAAGCGCGACGGGAACGGCAGAGACGGGGACGCCAACTTCTCCTTTAGGGTACGCCGATCGCGGGGCAAAAGGAATGCCCCGATCGGGGTGCCTGCGCGGTTACGGACGGGCTTTTACACAGTGGTGTGATGATCGGCCCAGGCCTCTTCCAGGCGATGCGCGAGCTGCTCTACGGGCTTGGCCTGCTTGTTTCGACTCCAGACGAGGAAACCGGCGACAGCAGCGCACAATCCGCT
>CAXUNH010000150.1:0-8109 GCA_964252405.1 uncultured Acidobacteriaceae bacterium
GGAGCACCTACTGGCGGGGCTTCTTCTGGGGTTTACCCGCGGCAGCGGTCGGCGCCGGGGCGGTGGCGATGGAGCAGCGCTGGGGGTTACGGAGCCCGCGATGGGCTTTGGAAATTGGCGATGCGTCGTACTCCATTTACCTGGTTCACACGCTGACGCTGCCGGCCATCGGGTTGTCGCTGGTCCGTTGGCGACACGGCTGGCCCGGGGAGATCGCGGTGGCGTTGTGCTTCACCGTGTTGCTGTCGGCACTGTCCGGCGAGGTGGTGTACCGGACCGTAGAGCGGCCCATGATGAAGTGGTTCAATGGGCGGCGGCGAACCGCGATTCCGGCCAATAGCTAAGCCCTGCCCGCCGGGAAGCAGGACAGGGCTGTGGCTGCGAGAAAACGAAGAGTCCCTCAGCGAAGAAGCAGGGCCGGGCTTACTCGCGTTCGATGGTGACCGACTCGAGGACTACGTCCTTGCGGGGCTTGTCACCGGCGCCGGTGGGGACCTTGCTGATCTTCTCCACGATGTCGTAGCCCTCGGTGACCTCACCGAAGATGGTGTGCTTGCCTGTGAGCCAGCTTGTGTCCGTGACGGTGACGAAGAACTGCGAGCCGTTGGTGTTGGGGCCGGCATTGGCCATGGCGAGCTTGCCGGGCGTCTTGAAGTGGTGCGGGCTGCCCTTGGTCTCGTCGGCGAACTTGTAGCCGGGGCCGCCCATGCCTGTGCCTTCGGGGTCGCCGGCCTGGATCATGAAGTTGGGGATGACGCGATGAAAGATGGTGCCGTCGTAGAGCTTGGGGCCTTTCTTTGAGCGGGAGTTCCACTCCTTGGTGCCTTCGGCGAGGCCGATGAAGTTTTTGACGGTCTCGGGAGCCTCCTGTTCGAAGAGGCGGGCCTTAAATGTGCCCTCGGAGGTCTTGAAAACTGCGGTAGTTGGCATGCGTTCTCCTTGCGTTGGTGGTGCGACGTGCACGGTGGTTGGATGCGGTTTGCGGTGGTTCAACGACTCGAGGTTGAGCGGCACCTGAAACGCGGGTCTCTCCACTACGCTTCGCTTCGGTCGAGATGACAGGGATCGGAGGGCGGTCGAGTGAAAGCTCTTGGGGGAGTTGAGAGAACACCTCGTCGAGCTTCGGCGGGCGAAAGGATCGCTACCTGGGCTGAGGCGGCTGAGGCGATGGCGGGCTGGCCGGAGTGGGTGTGGGTGCCGAGGCGTTCCCCCCGGGGTCCGGCGGCACGGGTTGGCCCGGCTGCAGAACGGTGACCTTGTTCAGGAGGACAGGGGTGTACGGTTTGTCCTCCGCATTGCGTTCCACGCGTGCGATGGAGGCCACGACCAGGACTGAATGAGGGTCGCACTGGCCGAAGATGCTGTAGTGGCCGTTGAGTTCGGGTTTGGCGACCTCGGTGATGAAGAACTGCGAGCTGTTGGTGTTGGGCCCGCCGTTTGCCATGGCGAGACGACCCGGGACGTCGAAGCGGAGCGTTGGGGAGGTCTCGTCGGGGATGAAGAAGCCGGCGTCGCCGGTGCCGTTGGCGAGCGGGTCGCCTCCCTGGATCATGAAACCGGGGATGACGCGATGGAATTGGGTGCCGTTATAGAAGGGCTTGTTTTTGGCCGGCAGATGGGTGGCCGGGTCGGTCCAGGGCTTGGTGCCGGTCGCGAGACCGACAAAGTTGGCCGTGGTAAGCGGCGCCTGGTCGGTAAAGAGCTGACAGGTGAGCCGGCCCATGGAGGTATCGAATAGAACGGTGGGCCCGGTAGGAACGGCAGGCGGAGCCACCTGCGCGGTGGTGCTGGGAGCGTCCGGGAGCGGAGCAGGGGTCTGCGCGGCGAGCATCTGCGGCGCAAGCAGGGCGAGGCTGAACAGGATCGAGCGGGGGAACGGGAGGACTCTCATCACCACCCTCTCAGGGTATCGTCGCCGGCTGGCGGGCGCAAAGGGGAGCGGAAGCGGTATCGTGAGTGCGAAGGATTTCCCTTCCGGAGGAGAACAACGATGGCGAAGCAGGCAATCTGGGTGATGTTGAAGGCCAAGCCGGGCAAAGAGCAGGAGATCGAGGCATTCCTGAAGCAAGGGGCGCAGATGTCCGCCGATGAATCGCAGACCGTGACCTGGTATGGCGTGAAGATGGGGCCGGGCGTTTACGGTGTATTCGATACGTTCAACGATGAAGCCGGCCGGGATGCCCACATAAACGGCGAGATCGCGAAAGCCCTGATGGCCCAGGCGCCGGACCTGTTCAGCAATGAGCTCCGCATTGAAAAGATGGAGATTCTCGCCGCGAAGTGACCGAGGACGTCAGGGCTGGGGCGGGATGGTGGGCGCGTCCCTCGCGGCTCGTACGAAGATGAGCGCAGCGGCGGTGGCGATCGGCACGGAGATGTCGCCATAGATGCGGAGTTCCAGAATCTGGCCGACAGAGAGCAGGAGCAGCACCCAGAAGGGCAGCAGAAGAAGGCTGTTCCGGAGCGGGGCGAAGGGCACGCGTCGACGTTGCAGAAAGACCCAGGGCAGAAGGAAGGCACTGGCGCTGAGGATGTTCGGCCACAGCAGCGGGTTGGCGAGAAAGTGGAGGTTGAGGGCGACCCGCGGGCCAGCTTCCGTGGGATTGAGGCGATAGGCGTGCTTCTGGGCCAGGACGATGGCGAGCCAGGCGAACGCCAGCGAGGCCATCTGGGCGTAGTCGCGGGGGCGCAGGGCGCGCGGGCGAAGCCGTCCCTCGTTCGTGGTACTCAAGGTCAGAGCAAAGACGCCGATAAGGAAGAGTGTGGTCTCGCGATTCCAGGTTCCGACCAGAAAGATGGGCAGCAGCGGCCAAAAGCGGCGCTGCAGCGCGAAGTAGCTGCCCCAGCCGATGAAGGCGGTCGCGGGGAGGTCATAAGGAAAGCTGAAGGGTACGGAAAGGACAAAGTCGAAGAGGCACAGCACGATCAGGAGCGCGAAGGGAAGTTCTGGCAGCGGTGCGCCGGGAGCCGCCAAGCAGTAGATCCTCATCGCCGCCACTCCGGCGAGAAACAAAGAGAGGGCGGCGGTGACTTCCATCACGAGGAACTCAGGGGAGTGGAGGACGGCGCGATGCAAGGTGAGGTGCTGGAGCGTCGCGGAGTGGCTGGCGGCGAGCATGGGCCAGCGCATCAGGTCCCTGCCCTGAAAGGGCATGCGCTCTGTTCCCTGGGCGTAGCGGGTGAGGTTGATATAGGGTGGACGGGCGGTGCAGTAGAGATTAGCGAACCAGACGCAAGCGACGGCGAGCATGGCGCGCGGATACCAGGCCGTGAGCCTTGCGCCCAGAGGAGAACGGGACATTGCGTCCCAGTGTATCTGCCGGGGAGGGAGGAAAGGATTTGGATGGAGTGGCGGCCAACCCCGGCTTCCGGTGTGGTCGTCAGAAAGGGTGAGGTGAGATATGGCTTCAGGTCTTGATTCGACAAAGCTCCCGGGACGGCCGTCGCATGAGTCCATTGAAACGACTGGCGGACAGGCTACGGAGGTGAACGACACTCCTATCGAGCATGCTGATCGTGAGGCGATGGAGAGCGCCAAGCGTGCACAGAACCGCATTCATGACAATGAGGGAAAGGTTCCAGGATCGCAGATTTTCACCAAGTAGATTCGCAACCCCCGTTTGTCTGCTGGGAAAGGCCCCGGGTTGCGGGGTCTTTCTTTTGCCTGAAGACGCCTTCCTCCGCGACCCTGAACGCAGCAGGGCATCTTACAGGGTATGTCGTTGCTGAAACGCGCGGAGATGCAAGGGAACAAGTTCCAAAACCCGGTGCCCACCACGGTAGGTGGTCCTGGGATGATCTTCAAAGTGCTGCCGCTTTACATGAGCAACAAGGCGGAGACGGAGCCGGGGTCGCCGCTTGGTCCTTTTCGAACGGATCCGGGCATTTACGGCGCTGAGCCCGCGAGCGGGTTGCGGGTAACGTGGTTTGGGCACTCTTCCTTTTTGCTGGAGATTGATGGTCTACGGATGTTGGTCGACCCCGTCTGGGAGCAGCGGGCGAGCCCGGTGTCGTTCTTCGGGCCGAAGCGGTTCTTCCAGCCCACCTTGCCGCTGGAGCACATGCCGGAGCTGGATGCGGTTCTGATCTCCCATGATCACTATGACCACCTAGGAGCGGACACGGTGCGGCGGCTCAGCCGGCTGAATGCGACGGCGCGGGCGCGCTGGGTGACCTCGGCCGGGGTGGGCAAGCGCCTGCGAGGCTATGGGGTCGCGCCCGATCGCATCCAGGAGCTGGACTGGACGCAGAGCGCAGACATTGCCGGAGCGGAACTGGGGCGCGCTGTGCGCGTAACCGCCTGGCCAGCGCGGCACTTCTCCGGACGCACGCCGTGGGACCGGTTTACGACCCTGTGGAGCTCGTTTGTTCTCGAAGCGCCGAAGCACCGGGTGTACTTCGGGGCGGACTCCGGGGCGTGGGAGGGCTTTGCGGAGATTGCCGCCCAGTATGACGGCTTTGACCTGACCATGTTGGAGATCGGCGCCTTTCATCCTCTTTGGGCGGCGATTCACCTCGGCCCGGACGGCGCGGCGGAGGCGTACCGGCAGATGGGAGGGCCGGCCCAG
Source organism: uncultured Acidobacteriaceae bacterium (assembly GCA_964252405.1). GTDB lineage: Bacteria > Acidobacteriota > Terriglobia > Terriglobales > Acidobacteriaceae > Granulicella. The sequence goes on from CAXUNH010000150.1 coordinate 4,569, forward strand.
GCCGGGGCGTTGATGCCAATTCACTGGGGACTGTTCAACCTGGCGCTGCACGGCTGGCGGGAGCCGATCGAGCGCCTCTCCGCGATTGCCACGCGCGAGGGCTGGCGTCTATGGTTGCCCACGCCGGGCGAACCCACCGAGGTGGTCGAGGGCGCGGAGCCGCAGTCCGGGTGGTGGCAGGGTCAGAGGTCGGAGGCGGAGGGTTGGCGGAGTGCGCCGCGAAGCACTGCCGAGGAGCAGGAGACCTAGGGATCGGTTCCGGCGCTTGGCTTGCTCTGCGCCGGGGACGCTGTTCCATGGTTTGCTGATGACGAGAACGCGAACATTACGGGCGAAGACACGGCAAAACCGTGACATTGTGCTTGTCTAGGGGGCGCCGGACCGGGTAGAAGAGGGATGCACACCAGAAAAGCCGGAGAAAGCGCCCTGAGCGGCGGGAGGAGCACACAATGGCGGGATCAGCACATGGACAGGCGGCCGTTCGCGAGGTGATGGACATCCGGCAGGCGGCGGACTACCTGGGCATCAGTGGAGACACGCTGTACCGGTATGCCTCCGAGGGCTTTGTGCCCGCGTTCAAGCTGGGGAACCGGTGGCGATTCCGGAAGAGCCTGCTGGATGGCTGGATGGATGAGAAGAGCGGTGTGCGGGCGGCGCCTGCGCCTGAGGTGATTGAAGCTGGGGCGCGGAAGCCGGTGCGCAAGGCCCGGTAAGTACGCCCCCCCCCCCGGGAAGTACTTTTTTGTAAAGTACGTCGGATGCAGAACTTAGCTCCGTACTTCGACCTGCCGCGGCACCGGAGCCGATCGTTGCCGGGTGGTGAGGCTTGTCTTCAGAGTAGCTGAGTCAGCTGGAATTCTACGTAGAGGCTTGCCGTTTTCCGGCGGGCGGCCTCCGGCTCCGGGTAGGGAGACCGAAGTGCACCCCACATCTCAGGGAAGAGATGTGGGGGTGGCCCAGCCCTGCCCGGTTGCTGTTGCGGTTAAATGCGACGGCTGACCGGAGCAAAGCCCGCTCTAGGGGACGACCGTGTAGGCGTAGGGGATCCTGACGACCTCATCGCCGGACCCGACATTGTTGTTGAGGTTATCCAGGAACACAAAGCCCCGTACCGTTTCGCCGATCTGGCTGGCGCTGGGCTTGATGCGAAGCTGGATGACTCCGGTGCCTCCCGGGGGGAGCACAAGCGGATTGTAGGTGGCCGTGCCGTACACCTGGTCGAGGTAGAAGTCTCCGCTGTCAGCCGAAACAGCCGGATCGAAGGGTCGCATGTTGACCAGTACGGCAGCGTTTACAGGGGCTATCGGCGCGCCAGCGGGCCCGAAAGGCCCTATGAGGGACGGTTCGAAGAGCCAGTACGACCACGGCACCTCGTGGGTGCGCAGGGAGGCGTCCACCGTGTTCGGGCCGATGGTCCGGGCGTAAAGGTCCGGCGAAAAGGTGCCCCCGTAGGGCCCAGCTCCCTCGGCGCTGTAGGCATCCATGTTGATCGGCAGGGTGGATTGCGCTTCGAATTGCACATCGTTCACCTCTGTAGGAAGGAAGGTGAAGTAGACCAGACCCGGAAGCGTGGTGGCCTGGGAGAACAGACCGTAGGGCAGGGAGGTCGCCGCGTAGGTTTTGAGGCGTGCGTCCGCGAAGAAGGTCTGCGGGACAGCGCTGGTGTTCACGACCGTGATCGGGACGAGAAGCCCCGCTCCGCTTGCCGACACCTTGACGTTCTCATCGTTGGGCAAGGCAGGCGCGGAATACGGCACTGCGTTGAGACCGATGCGGGCTGTGAACGGCAAAGAAGTCTGGTTCCCCGAGGAGGTGTAGTTCTGCAGGAGGACAAAGTGCCACCGGCCCGCCTCGGGGTTCTCATGGTAGAGCTGCATGGCTTTCAGTGGAGCTCCCGTGAGTGGATCCTGATTGGTGCCCACGCTGAGTTGCATGCCTTGAGGATCAACGAGCAGACCCTGCAAGGCGTAGCCGGGATCGCTGATATTGAGTGCCAGACTGAGGTTCTTTGCATCCCTGGGAACATTGAACTCAAAGGTCTGATACGGGCTGGCGAGAGCCCGGCCATTGCCGCCGGTCAAGGGGGCGGAGAATGTCTCCCCGAGCGTGACCAATGTGCGGAGGGTGACGGGAATCTCCGGTTCGCCCATCGTGCGTCCTTGCGCGGCAGGGTCAAGGCGAACGGCGGCAGCGGTGTCTCCGGGCTTCGAAGGCATGGTAAACAGGGCGAAGACGGGGAGAGTCTGCCCGGGCGCCAGGTACAGCTCCGAGGGGAAGACATCGCCGAAGGTGACATACTGTTCGGTGCTCCAGGTGAACTTTACCTCCCCCGCATAGCTGCTGGGGCCGCTGGCGCGGGTGAAGAGGATGGCGGTCCAGGTGCCGGGGGTGGGACTGACCACGTCGACGTGGCCGTAGCCATTGCCGGTACCCTGGGGCGTCGAGTACGCAGCCTGTTTTCCGGAGGGATCGAGGAGGCCGAGGTAGACGATGGTTTGCGCGTTGGAGGGAACGTAGGCGATCGCGGCATCGAGGTGCTGCGCGCCGGGCGGCACAGTGAACGTCCGGGTGACGTAGGAGCGGGGCGCACCCGTGACGTTCGGGAAGGTGGGATTCGTGGCTGGAGTGAGCGCCACGGTTAGTGTGGCACCCGCAGTGGGGGGGCCAAGGTGTTGCAGCCGCGGCGCGAGATGACGCGTGGTGGTTCCTGTATTGCTGATCGAGAACGCAAAGAACTCCGCGCTATTTGGGTTGTCCGTTTCTTCCACGCTGGTCTGGCTGATCAGGAGACCCTCGCCTTGGATCTTCGGCCTTCCGTTGCCGTCCTGCAACGAGAGAGCAGTGTTCACGGCGGCGAGAGAGTTGATCAGGCCGGCTCCCTGCTCCTCGGCGGGCGCGCCCAGGTCCGTTGCGGAGCTCATCACGATCTGCTTGATGAGTGCCGGTGTAGGGGAGGCGCCGTTGTGGGTGCTGCGGTAGGCCTGGATGATGAGCGCGGCCTCACCCGAGGTCAGCGGAGCGGATTCGCTTGTGCCGCCAAAGTCCTGGATGGGCGACCCGAGCAGCCGGTAGTTGGTGCATTCCGTGTACAGGGAGAGATCCGGCGAACAGAGTGCCCAACCATCGTTTCCCGGGGCAACGATATCGACTGTGCGCGGGGTGCGCTGGGCGAAGCCTCCGGAGCTGAAGGACGAGATGTTGTCAGAGAGATAGCCGTTCGCGAGCGGCTGCACGCCACCCGCAGTTTGGTCGTAGATCCGGAACGAGGTGCTGGCGCCGGCGGAGATGACGTACGGATCGCTTGCGGGGCTGCCGAGGGTGCCTGCTGTGCCTGCGTCCCCGCTGGCAGCCACCACGGTAACGCCCGCCGCCACCGCAAAGGCGTTGGCCAGGGAAACAGGATCCGTGTCGTTGTCGAAGTACCGGTAGAAGCCGAAGGACTCGTTCAGGACATCGACATCGTCATCGAGCACGGCGTATTCGATGGCCTGCACAAAGGTGGAGGTGGTCGTGTAGCCCAGGCTCGAGAAGATGTTCAGAC
>CAXUNH010000151.1:0-8050 GCA_964252405.1 uncultured Acidobacteriaceae bacterium
AGCCGGCCTATCGCGACGTGACGTCCCCGGAAGGCACCGTCATCCCCATTCGCATCACGGAAGCTCTCAGCAGTGAAACTGCCCGCGATGGCCAGCCATTTAGCGGCGTGGTCACGCATGAGATCGTTCACGAAGGCCTAGTCGTCATCCCGGCCGGCTCCGCGGTCAGCGGCCGCGTCGTCGCCGCGAAGGACGCCGGCCACTACAAGGGCCACTCTGAGCTTTCGATCGAACTAACCGCCATTCGCCGCCACGGCACTCTGGTCAACGTCGCCACGGACTCCTACACCGTCGAGGGCAAGAACCGTGGCACCAACTCCGCGGAGAAGATCGGTGGCGGTGCCGCCGTGGGCGCCCTCCTTGGCGGCATCCTTGGCCATGGGAAGGGCGCGGCCATTGGGGCCATGGCCGGCGGTGGCGGAGGTGCCGTGTTGCAAGGCGTCACCCGGGGCCAACAGGTCGCCATTCCTTCCGAGAGCCTGGTTCGTTTCCGGCTCGCGCGGCCTCTAACGGTGCGCACCTCTGAAACCCCGTCCAACTACGAACCCACTACCCTCCGGGAGCGCTAGAACACGATCACCAACACGCAACCTCACCAAGGTGCCTCAGAGGCGACCCGGCTCTCTGCTGACTCGCAGCCGAGCCGGCCGTTTTTGGTACCGAAGAGTAGTTCTCCGGCGGCGCCCCTCCACTCTCCGCTGCAACTGTGGCATCTGCTCTCGCTGGACGCACCCACGGTCGCCGCAGTGTGGACGGGCTTTATCGGCTGGGTCGCCGGGATCCGCGTGCCCTGGACCGATCCCGCCGCCATGTTCCTTGCCGTCTGGATCCTTTACGCCGCTGATCGCTTGTTGGACGCCAAGCCCCTGTTTACCGCACCCTCGATCGTCAATCTGGAGGAACGTCACCGCTTCCACCACCGGCATCGCAGGCGTTTCTTCGGAATCATTCTCTGCGCGGCGCTGCCTTTGATCCTGCTGTTGCACCGAACCGGCGACGCGGTCTTTCACCTGTATATGCTGCTGGCCGGCTCCCTGGGTGTATGGCTGCTGCTGGTACACGCCCGGCCCGCGCCTTCTGCTGTCTCCCATCGTCTTCCAAAGGAGCTCGCGGTAGGCTTGTTCTTTCCCGCGGCGGTCTTCATTCCCACGGTGGCCCGCGCGCCCGCACTCCGGCCGGCACTGGCCTTACCAGCCGCGTCCTTGGCGGCCCTCTGCACCTTGAACTGCCTGTTCCTGTTCGCCTGGGAGCACCCCCTCAGCGGTCTCCATGCGCACCCTACGACGCGCTGGGCCGTTCACTTCCTGGTACCGCTGGCTGCAACCACTTGCACCCTCGAAGTCCTCGCCATTGCCACCGCAAACAAAGATGCCGGACCGCCTGGTCTGCGCGGTCTCTACCCTCTTCCTCACCTGATTGCCCCATTGCTCGCCTGTAGCCTGAGCACGGTTCTCCTCTTGGTTCTGCATGCCTGCAGATCCCGTCTCCCCAAGCTCACGCTGCGCGCGGGGGCGGATTTCGTGCTGCTGACCCCCATTCCCGTGGCGCTTGCGCTGTCGCTTCTCTCGCACCACCCATGAGCACGTCTCCCCCGACACACCCTCATTCGCAGCCGCGTTCACGACGGACGCCCAACTTCGACCGCGTCGCCCGGCTTTACCGCTGGGCCGAGTTCTTCCTCCTCGGCCCTCTGCTCACACGCACGCGGGAGCACTTCGTGCGGGAAATCCGGCACGCGCGACACGCGTTGGTGTTGGGCGACGGCGATGGGCGCTTCCTCGCTCACCTGCTGCGGGAGGCTCCCCAACTTCAGGCGCTTGCAGTCGACTCCAGTGCCTCCATGCTGCGCCTGCTCGGTGCCCGCTGCGCCTTTGCCGGGTCCCGTCTGATCGCGGTACAGAGTGCCGTGACTCCGCTTCCCTCCGGCCTTGATTTCAGGCAGACGGACCTGGTCGTCACGCATTTCCTTCTCGATTGCCTGTCGCAAACAGACGTTGAGCGCCTAGCCGGCCATGTAGCGGCAACAGTCCAGCCCGGTTGCCTCTGGGTGCTTTCTGAGTTCGGCGTTCCCCGCCGAAACCCATGGCGTGGCCTCGGTCGGCTCTATGTCCGCGGCCTGTACCTCGCGTTTCGCGCTCTCACCGGGCTGCAAACGCAGTCGCTGCCCCGAATCCAGGACGCCCTCGTGGCGACGGGTTTTCACCCCATTCATCGTTTCGAACGCCTGAAAGGGCTTCTCTACAGCGAACTCTGGCAGCTGTCGCCTCCTAGACCGGGCGGCGAAGCCTCGGCTACGCAACTTCGGCGTCCCTAGAATCATCCACCCTTAGGTGAGCACCGCCCTGAACGAGGAACACGATCATCACCAAAGCTCCGCCCCCGCGAATGAGGCAGCCCCCTCCAAGCCGCTTCCCCAAGAGCGCCGGGTTCACGCGGCCGCCACCAACGGCACCGGGGCAGCCCCCGCGTCCAGCTTTCTCACGCATCCCAGCCGCGGAAACCTGAACGTCTTCCTGATGCGCCATGGCAGCGCCGGCACGCGCCGGGTAAACCCCAAGCTCGACGTGAAACGCCCGCTGGATAAGGAGGGCAAACGGCATTGCTTGCAGCTTGCCCAAGTCCTCAGCAATCTCCGCATCAGCTTCGACCTGATCGTCTCCAGCCCGCTGAAACGCTGCCTGCAAACCGCCCAGCTGATCGGCACGGAGATGGGCTACGAGGCCAAGATTCTCCATGCCAATGCCCTTGAACCCGGCGCCGACTTCGCCCAGTTTCAGCGCCTGCTGCACGAGTGCCGGAGCTACGAGAACGTGCTCATGGTCGGGCACAACCCCAACATGACCGCCTTTCTTGGGCAACTCATCGTCGGCAACCCTGCGCGGGAAAACGGCACGGGCATGGCGAATGTAAGACTCCGCAAAGGCGCCATCGCGCGGGTCACCGTGGAGCGCGGCCCCGCCATCCTGAAGTGGCTGCTCGACCCTCGCCTCGTTCGGTCGCTCTATGCGACCTCAACGAAGAGCTCTCGCCGGAAGACCTCCCGGAAGTAAGCCGTCTCTTTCTTCAACGACCAGAGCTCCAGCTCCGCGCCACCGCGGGTCGCATGCAACTGCAGCAGAACTCGTTTCGGGTACACCATCGTTTTGGCCTTCAGCGCGCTGCCCGCGCGCTCTCCGCACATCGCCTGCGCCAGCCGCAACAACACGACCGCCCGGCTGACGTTCATATGCTCCTCGACCGGCACCAGTCGCATGGGCCGATCCATCGGCTCCGGCCGGCTCTTGCCCAGGTAGCGCGCGATCGCCGCGACAATCGCGCGCTGCACCGGCGAAAACCCAAAGATCTCCGAATTGGCCACAATGTATTGCGTGTGCCGGTGATGACCCTGGTGGTTCATGAACTTGCCGACATCCCGCATCATCGCGGCCGAGCCCAGCCACAGCCGGTACTCTTCCGGCAGACCATGGATCTTCTCAAGTCCATCGAAGAGTGCCTCGGCCTGCTTGCGCACCGGCTCCGCCTTACCCGGGTCCACCCGGTACCTTCGGCAGACCTCCAACACCCCCTCCCAACGCTCTGATTCCATGGTGCGGTGCACGCTCGCGCGGGTATCCGCGTCCGCCAGCATCTGGGCCAGCACACCATCCCGCAGCCCCAGAGGCGAGTACCTGAACCCACCCAGCCCCGTCCGCTCCAGCAACGCGGCGTACACCTGCGCGCCGCCCACGATAATCTCGGACCGCTTCGGCCCGATCCCCGGCACGGCCGCCCGCTGCGCATTGGGCATCTTCAACAGCCGGTCCGCCAGCCTGCGCACCGCCGTCGTATTTGTCTCCAACACGGCGGGCGGGACCGCCTTGCGGCCCTGCACCCCTTTTGCGACATGCTTTTCGATTGCACCTTCGGCAGGCAAGGCGTGGCTCGCCTCAGCTAACGCCGCCGCCGTCCCTGAGGTTGCGATCACTACATCGACCTTGGGCCGGCCGATCTTCCGGTCCAGCCGCGCCAACTCGCGCTCGATAAACTGCCGCAACCGGCCGACATCCTCCTTCGACGGCGGGTCCGACCGCAGAAATTCCTGCTGCAAGCGCACCGCTCCCAGCGGCAGACTCACCATCTCCTGGATTCGCCCTCCATCGGACAGCGTCACCTCACAAGACCCACCCCCCAGATCGATCAACAGACTTCGTTTGCGCGCGTCCGGTTCGAGCGCCATCACGCCGAGATGAATCAACCGCCCTTCTTCCAATCCGCTGATCACATCCAGCGTCCACCCCGTAGACGACTTCACCCACGTCCGAAACGCCTCCGCGTTCAATGCATCGCGCGTCGCACTCGTCGCCACCACACGCACCTGGTCTACGACGTGTTCCTGCACCGCCTTGTGGAATCGCTTCAGCGCCTTGATCGTGCTGGCCATCGACTCCGGCGAGATCATCCCCGTCTCAAAGACACTCTCCCCCAGCCGCGTCACCTCACGGTCTTCAAACAACGTGCGCAACTTGTGCTGCTGCGTCACGGAGGCAATCGCCAGACGGCAGGAGTTCGATCCAATATCAATCGCTGCAAACGTAGGCATAGCCTTCACACGCTCCAGGGGAATGGACAGCACGTTCAAGATACATGGGACGCCTTACGCGACTCCCCACGCGTTGGCACAAAGTCAAACCGCTGAGGAACAACTGAAAAGAAACTCTTCTTAGCCCAAGCGAACGCAACTAGACTGGCTTTACTGGACCATCCATCCCTTCCCCCCGGAGCCAGTGTGCAAAGAAGGTCCCTTCTCTCCCTCGCCGTCCTGCTCCCCGTTCCCCTGCTCGCCGCCCGCTTCGGCGGGGCCCGCTCTGGGCAGCGCAAATCATCGGATCTGCAAGGAGATGCCGTCGAACTCAACGACCTCGCGACAAGCATTCACTCTCCCGCAGACGCGCGTACGTTCGTCGACCGCATCGCCGGGATCTTCGCGGACAGCCTTCCCTGCGCCTGGACTACGCGCGGCTTTCGCGACCGCATTGCCCAGGCCGAGTTCGCCAGCGCCACCGACCCAAGCCACGGCATCCTCGAAGTCCGCATCGCGGCCGCGTGGAACCGCTACATCGACACACTCGGTGCGCCCGAAAACGCCCACGTCACCGCCCCGGAACTGCACAACCAGCGCGACGCACTCTTCGCCACGGCCCGCGTCTTCTGGACACGGCCCTACAAAAGTATCTGGACCATTCCAGGCATCTACGCCACGACCAGTGAAGGCACGCTCGCGCCCAACTGCCGCGTGATTGAGTCTGTCCGCCTTCTCTGGGACTTCGCGAACATCCCGGACAGCATCCAGAACGCCCGCGAACGCGATCGAAAAGGCATTCTCGTCTCCGACCTTCTGCGCGAGACCGCGCATCATCCGTCTACGTCTTTGTCCAGCGCCGGTTACTCCCGTGTTGAGGGACGGGTCGTCGCCAAGCCTGTCGAAGCAGCGGCGTGGCAATACATGCAACAACATGGCGTCCCAGCCTTCACGGGCGTTGTTGGGGCTTTGCTCAACGAACTCCTTTCTTGACCGGCCGCCGCCAGGCCGGCCTCGGGTCAACACCTGCCCTTCTCCTCCGACGTTACAGCAAGCTCGACCCGCCAGACCGCCCGTTTGACCGCGCATTGCTACCCTGAAAGGGACAAGCTTCTGCCCGATCGGACTCCAACGCATTGACCAGCACCGCCCCCGCACCAGCTCGAACACGCCCATGGAGCGTCTCCTCACTTGCTCTTATCGGCACCTTCTGGGCAATCCTTTACCTCTTTTTCGGACTTTTTTCACCCGGCCTCCTCGACGACGTCGACTCCGTCTACACCGAGATCGCCCGCGAGATGCTCGCCCGCCACGACTTCGTCACCCCCACCGTCGACGGCATCCGCTTCTTTGACAAACCCCCGCTCATGTACTGGATGGCGGCCGGCTCGATGCGTCTCTTCGGCCCGCATGACTGGGCCGCGCGCCTTCCGCTCGGCCTCGGCGTTCTCGCCCTTCTTCTCGCCGTCTACGCCCTCGGCATTCGCCTGTTCGCGACCGTCTCGCCCGCGCACGCGCCCGATCGTGGCGGCCTCTACGCCGCGCTCGCCACCGGCGTCTCCGTAGGCCCCTACCTCTACACGCGCTTCTACATCCCGGACGTCCTGATCGCCCTTTGGATGACCCTCTCCGTCCACCTTCTGCTGGTTGCGCTGGACTGCATCGAGCAGCGCCGCTCCACCCTCGCCCCCAGCGTGAGCTTCGCCGCTGTCGCCGCCCTCAACGTTCTTACCAAAGGGCTCATCGGCCTCGTCTTTCCCCTGGGCTTCGTCTTCTTCTACCTGGTCTGGATCCGGCGGCTACGCGCCCTCCGCCACCTGCACCTCGCTCTCAGCACGCTCGTTTTCCTGGCCATCGCCGCTCCCTGGCACATCCTCGCCGCCCTACGTAACCCTCCCATCTCCATGCCAACAGGCCTGGGGCTGCCTGCCCGCGCCGGTTGGACCTGGTTCTATCTCTACAACGAGCACATCGCCCGCTTCCTCCAAAAACGCATCCCCCACGACTACGGCCAGGTCCCGATCCCGCTCTTCTGGCTGCTGCTCTTCCTTTGGCTCATCCCTTGGACCGGCTTTGTCTTCCCCGCCATCGCTGATGCTGTAACAACGCTGCGCAGGCATACTGCGCTCTCTGGGAGCACATCGCCCGCCCACGACGCTGTCCTCTCGACCGGAGCGCAAAGCGCGCAGTGGAGAGACCCGCGTTCTGCTCCACGACCCTTACGCTCCCAGCAAGCCGCCCGCGCGCTCCTCCTTTGGGCCGGCCTCATCCTTGGCTTCTTCACTCTCTCCTCGCGCCAGGAGTACTACCACCTTCCCGCCCTCCCGGCACTTGCCCTGCTCGCCGGCGGCCTGCTCGCCGCGGCCGACGCCGCACCAACATTCAGCCCAACGGAATCAACCCGAAGCACGAGCACGAAAGGCCAGCCAGCCAGCCAGCAACGCCAGGCCCTGCTTGCCTCCCGCTACTTCCTCGTACCCCTCGGAACACTGCTATTCGCACTCTGCGGCTGGTTCGCCGTCATCGCCCCCACACCCGGCCCCGGAGCCACGCTCAGCGAACTCCTCAGCTCCAACCCTGACCTCTACACCCTCTCGCTCGGCCACGTCTTTGACCTCACCGGCCGCGCTATGGGGCTCTTCCGCGGCCCGCTCACCACGGTGGCTTTGGGCATGCTGCTCCTTGGCCCAGGTACACACCTGCTTCGACGCAGACGCCTGACCTATGCTGCGAATCTGCTCCTCGCGGGCGCCATGACCGTCGTCCTGCTAGGCGCGCACGAGGGCCTCACCCGCTTCTACCCGATCCTTGGATCGAAGCGGCTCGCCCAGGCCATCGAACAACAGCGCCGGCCCGGCGACCTCGTCGCCATCGACGGCGAGCTCACCTCCGGCTCCACCCTGCTCTTCTACGGCCAGCCGCCCGTCTATCTCGTGAATGGCCGGATCAACGGCCCCTGGTTCGGCAGCTTCTGGCCGGACGCGCCCAGGATTTTCTGGACGGAGGCGGACCTCGCCCAGCAATGGGCAGGACCCCACCGCGTTTTCCTGCTCACCTACCACCCGGAACAGCGCACCCCCGAACTCACCCGGCGCGCGGCCGTTCACACCCTTGCAGCGTCAGGCGGCAAAACGGTCCTGACAAATCGCTAAGACGTCCCGCGCAGCTTGGCGGGGCGAAGACGCCCCTACGCACCTCGGCAACCCATACGCCGCCGGCATCCTTCCCATCCCGCGCGCGGCAAGCAGGCCGTCACAGCGCGAGCCCGTCATGATTTGCCTCTTCCGGCAACTCGACCGCCCCACCCGGCTTCAGGCGGTACATCTTTCCCCGGTAGTAGAAGTTCTCCCCGAGATAGCTGTTCACCCAAAGAACGCCCCCCAACAGGTCCCGCAGGGGATACAGAAGGGCGTTTAGCTTCCACTCGGGGTCGCCCAATGCCCGCAGTATGGCCACAGCCTGCACCCAGCGATTCGCTGCGGTAAAAAGCAG
>CAXUNH010000152.1:0-7906 GCA_964252405.1 uncultured Acidobacteriaceae bacterium
GTGCTGTTGTGCCGTTGGATAGGGGAAAGGCCCACGGCTGTTCGAAGGGGTTGCGGATGGCGTGGACGCCGGTCTTGAGCGCGGCGCGGAGCAGGGCCGACATGACCGGCGGGGCGATGTGGGTGTGCTTGTGCGCGTCGAGGTGGGTGACGGTGAGGCCGGCTGCCTGGATGCGGCGGATCTGGGCAATGGCTTCGCGCTCGATCTCGTCAGGGTCGATCCCATGCGTGATGAGCGCGGCAAGGAAATTGCGGAGTTTGGGGCGAAGTGTGTGCGTGTTGGGGGCAAGGAGTGAAGGGATCGTGCGCGGCGGAGCGACCGGCAGGCCATCGGTGAGGACGATGTGGCAGCCGATGCCCAGGTTCGGCCGTTGGCGGGCGAGGGCAACGGCGTGATCGAAAGCGGCGCCGCTGGCCATGAGCGTGGCAGAGGTGAGTGCCCCGGCGTCGTGCAGCTCGGCTACCGCGCGGTTGATGCCGTGGGTGAGGCCGAAGTCGTCGGCATTGACAATGAGGCGGCGGGGCATAGGTGTGGTTTGTGGTTCGTTGCTGGCGGCTGTGCTGATGAGTGGTGGTTGGTGTTGGTGGTCCCTGATTCGTGGTTGGGAGGATTGTAGGCGTTTTTGTTTTTGGGACGTGGTGGATGTGGGACTGGTAGATTGCTTTGGTTATGAAACTACGGTTTGCCGTTGCTCTTTCGGTTGTGAGTGTATGTCTGCCCTTGGTCGCACGACCGCAGCAGCCCTTGCCGCGTGCACCGCGCACGCCTGCGCTGGAGCTCGGCGCGGCCTGGTATCCGGAGCAGTGGCCGGAGTCGCGCTGGGATGCGGATTTGACGCTGATGCAGGCGGCCCACATCACGTTTGTGCGCGTGGGTGAGTTTGCGTGGAGCACGATGGAGCCGAAGGAGGGCGACTTCGAACTCGACTGGCTGGAACGGGCTGTTCGGGCCGCGGAAAAGCATGGCATTGCCGTGGTTCTCGGCACGCCGAGCGCGGCGCCACCGGCGTGGCTGACGCAGAGGTATCCGCAGACGCTGCGCACCAGGGACGATGGACGAAAGGATCAGCATGGCAACCGGCAGCAGTTTGACTGGAGCGATCCGAAATACCGTGAGCTGGCACGGTCCATGGCTGGGAAGATGGCCGAGCGGTTTGGGCACGATCCCAATGTGATCGGCTGGCAGATTGACAACGAGTACGCCAACGAGAGCTATGGGCCGAGCACGGAGGCGCAGTTCCAGCAGTGGCTGAAGGCGAAATACGGCACGCTGGACAACCTGAACAAGCGCTGGACCACGGCGTACTGGAGCGAGACCTACCAGGACTGGTCACAGATCCCGATTGAGGAACGCGGCGGCAACCCGGGCCTGCTGCTGAACTGGAAGGAGTTCGTCTCCGACACGTGGCGCAGCTACCAGAAGAACCAGCTTGAGGCGATTCGCGCGAATGCCGAGAAGCGCCAGTTCATCACAACGAACATGATGGGTTGGTTCGAGGCGTATGACCACTACACGGTGGCGCAGGATCTGGATCTGGCGTCGTGGGATGACTACGTAGGGACGGGGCAGTTGGATCCGGTGAAGAATGGCGCGACGCATGACCTGACCCGCGGCTTTCTGCGCAAGAACTTCTGGGTGATGGAGACGCAGCCGGGTTTTGTGAACTGGTCGCCGGACAACAACGCGCTGAACAAGGGCGAGGTGCGGGCCATGGCGTGGAACGCGATTGGCCATGGCGCCGAGGCGGTGGAGTATTGGCAATGGCGCAGCGCGCTGAACGGCCAGGAGCAATACCATGGCACACTCGTGGGCGCGGATGGGACGCCGGTGCCGCTGTACAGCGAGGTGCAGCAGATTGGCGAAGAGTTCGCCAAAGCCGCGCCGGTGTTGGACGGAACCACGGTCCACTCGGATGTAGCGGTGCTGCAGGATTACGCCAGCCGGTGGGCCATCAACTGGCAAAGGCATAATCAGAAGTTCGATCCGGAGGTGGCCATCCTGAGCTACTATGCGCCGTTGCATGCGCTGGTGCGCTCGGTGGACATTGTGAGCGATACGGCGCCGCTGAGCGGATACAAGCTGGTCGTCGCCCCGGCGCTGAATGTGATCACGCCCGAGGCAGCGCGCAACCTGGAAGGTTACGTTCGCGGCGGCGGGCACCTTGTGCTGGGCCAGCGCAGTGGCATGAAGGACGAGGACAACAGCCTATGGCCGCAGCGGCAGCCAGGGCCCCTGGCGGGGCTGCTGGGCGCGCGTGTGGCGCAGTGGTATGCGTTGGAAACGACCGTGCCTGTGACCGGCGAGTGGGGGGCAGCGCAGGATGCGGTCTGGGCGGAGCAACTGGAGGTGACCTCGCCGGAGACCAAGGTGCTGATGCGGTATGGAAAAAGCAATGGATGGCTGGATGGGCAGCCGGCGGCGGTGACGCGGGCTGTGGGGAAGGGGAGCATCACGTACATCGGAGCGGCCCTGGATGCGCAGGCTCAGGTAGGAGCCGTACGCTGGATGCTCGGCGAAGCGGGAGTCCGCGCAGTGCTGCCCGAGGTGCCTCCCGGGGTCGACGTGGCGGTGCGTTCCGGCGGTGGAAAGCGGGTACTCATCCTCACCAACTACGGGTCTGAGACGGCAACCGTACCCCTTCCGAACGCCATGGAGGATGTATTGCACGGCGGCGACACCACGAGGGTGATGCTGGCGCGGTACGGTGTAGCCGTTCTGCGCTCCCGCTGACCTGAGCGGTACCGTTCGTTGCTATGTGATTTTCGGCGCACCTTGCGTCCTGTTTCAGGACGAGGGCGTTGGACTGCCTGGACAAACCTTTGCCTTCCGCATTTTTGTCGTGTCTTGGATTAAGGGAAAAAGCTGCCTTGTTCGCGCCAGGCGAGAGGCGCAGGCTGAACCGCTTCAGTACACGACACTCAGGGTTGACAAAGGTATTTCGACGGGAGTACAAACCGCGACGGGCTGCCAATTGAAACGGTTAAGCCGAACTTTCGGAGGCACGGCCGCAAACCAGTGCAAACAATCGGAGCGACCCGTGGAGTTCTCTCCCCGCGTCCATGTTCCGGGACCAAGCCCGTCAGGACGCTCCATGCCTGAACAGACACTGCAGCACGTCGACCGCGAGTCGATGAGAGAAGGAGCAGTACAGCAGCTATGCAAAGAAAAAATCACCTGAAGAGGCACCTGGTACGGTCGGGATTGCTCTCCACCTGTCTGCTCGTGCCGCACGGCGCCATGCGCCTTACCCCGCGGGCGTACGCGCAGGCAACCACCGCCTCCTTGGGCGGAACCGTGACGGATACCACGGGAGCCGTGGTGCCGAACGCCCAGATCGTGCTGAAGAGCACGCTCCGCGGCGATACCCGCACCTCGGTCAGCAACGCCGCAGGCGTGTTCAACTTCGCGGCGGTATCCAGCGGCGATTACGTCGTGACCATCACGGCCGCGGGGTTCAAAGCGTTTCAGCAGACCGGGATCCACCTGGATCCAGGGGACGAGCGCTCTGTGCGCGACATCAAGCTGGAGGCTGGTGGCGCAACGGAGACGGTTGAGGTGACGACCGCGACCGACACCGTCAATCTGGACTCCGGCGAGCAGAGCTCGCTGATCTCTGCCGAGGAGATTCAGCATCTCTCGGTAGAAGGCCGCGATGTCACCGAGTTGCTGAAGATCCTGCCGGGCTTTGCCATTTCGCGCGGCGGCGCCGGCAACTTCGACAACTCCTCCTATGACCCTGCGCAGGTTCAGCCGACGGGAGCGCTGGGCCAGTATGCGGCCAACGGAACCCCGGTAAACGGACAGGCGCTGCTGTTTGACGGGGTGGATATCACCGATCCTGGTGCCTTCGGCGGAGCCCTGCAGAACGTGAATTATGAGCAGGTCGCCGAAGTGAAGGTGCAGACGTCGAGCTTCACTGCGGACACGGCGCACGGTCCCATCGTCATCAATGCCGTCGGAAAGTCGGGCGGCGCGCACTACCACGGGTCTCTGTACACCTTTGCGCGTACGTACCAGTTGAACTCCACAGACTGGATTGCCAAGTACAGCGGGCAGACCAAACCGCCTGACCGGTATGTGTACCCGGGCTTCACGTTTGGCGGTCCTGTGCTGATTCCCGGCACGAAGTTCAACAGCAGCAAGAAGCTGACCTTTTTCGGCGGAGCGGAAGACTACGCGCAGCGGAATGCCTACGCTTACGGTTCGGCATCCGGAGCGACGCTCACGGCCCTGGTGCCGACGCCAGGAATGCGCACGGGCGACTTCAGCCAGGCGCAACTGCAGCAGTACCTGGGCACCAACTACCAGGTGTTGCCGGCCGGCACCCACACGGCAAACGGCTTGGGGTGCAACTATCTCCAGGGCGGTACATTTCAGAGCAGCAACGTCCCGGATGCGAACATCTGCACGGTGCCGGTCACGGCCCCGGACGGATCGGCCCTGGCGAACGGCAACGTCGGCGCCTATCTCGACCCGCTGAGCAAGATCATCTTGAATGAGATGCCGCTGCCGAACACAGCCAGCAACGGCACCTATAACTGGATTACCACCAACCTGATCAACAACGACCTCTGGCAGGCGCGTGGACGGGTGGACTACTCCGCGAGCGACAAAGACAAGCTGTTTGCCGTGTACAGCATTGAGAAGGGCGTCCAGGGCGTACCGCAGAACGAGTATTACTCTGCCCGCGGTAACCTGGGCGGCATCAACGTGCCGGGCGGCGGCCTGTTGAGCACGTTGAGCACGCACCTGGCGACACTGAACTACACACACGTGTTTACGCCGTCGCTGACGAACTCGTTCTACGCAGGCGCCGTGTATTTCACCCAGGACTTCGTGGCGAAGACGCCCTCGGCGGTGCAAAACAACCCGTACCAGGGTGCGTTCAACAACGGCAGCTTGGTGCAGCCGACGCTGGAA
The DNA here is from genome assembly GCA_964252405.1 of uncultured Acidobacteriaceae bacterium. Classification (GTDB taxonomy): domain Bacteria; phylum Acidobacteriota; class Terriglobia; order Terriglobales; family Acidobacteriaceae; genus Granulicella. Next base: position 4,921 of record CAXUNH010000152.1, read on the forward strand.
GACTACGGCAACGACGGTCTGCCGCTCTTGCGGACCCCCGATACCACATATGGCGGCATTTTCGCCAACAAGCAGGTACGCATCGCGGGCGATAACGTCACCAAGGTGCTCGGCAAGCATACCTTTGAAGCAGGCGTGTTCTACCAGTGGGACGACAACCCGCAGGTAGCCCCGTTTATCAACACAAACGGAACAATCAACCTGTACTACATCGGCGGCAACCTGACGGACCATGCGACGGGCAAGACGGTGTATGGCACCGGCGCCGGCAACGGCGGCAACTTCCTTGCGGATTTTGCCGAAGGGCAGGTGTTCCAGTACAGCCAGACCAACATCGAACCTGAGCCGAACCTGTACTTCTGGAATCTGGCCGAGTTTGTGCAGGACCACTGGCGCATTGCCCCGCGGCTAACCTTGGACCTGGGTGTTCGCCTGGAGCACATGACGCCGTGGCAAGATGCGCATGGCTTGGGCATCGGCGTGTTTACGCCGGCAAACTATGCGGCGGATGCGCCGGCAGCGTTGGCGGGCACGGGCACCAATGCCGCCCCGGGAATTCGCTGGCACTCCATCGATCCGAGTATCCCGAACGGTGGGCGCCCAACGCGTCCGTTGTTTGCGGAACCCCGTGCAGGCTTTGCATGGGACATGACGGGCAAGGGCGATACCGTGTTGCGCGGCGGCTTTGGCTGGTACCGGGCGCATGATGCATATAACGACGCCGACAACCAGGAGCAGACCACCCTGGGTCTGCGTTCCATCACACTGAACGGCCCTTTGACGCTGTCCTCGATTCCCTCGTACCGGTCAACCTTGGGAACAGGCGGTTTCGTCAAGGATTCGAGCGTGTATGCGTTCGATCCCAACGACGATCAAGAGCCGCAGGTATTCACGTACAACGTGGCGCTGGATCAGCGGCTGCCGGGCAAGATGCTGCTGGAATTGGCCTATGTAGGGAACCGGAGCAATAACCTGCTGAACGACGGCTCCACGCAGAATACGACTCTGGATAACATCAACTCGCTGCCGGTGGGCGCGTTGTTCGGGGCACAGCCGAACACACGGCCGGACCTGGCAGGCACGGGCGCGCTCAACGTGGCGACCGGCGTCAATGCCGGTGGCGATAACTGCTATCGTCCAGGGGCCTTGTATCCGGTGTTCCAGTCCTCCACGAACCCCAACAATTGCAGCACGGGGTCGCTCTCGCAGGGTGTGATCGACAGTTTCAAGCCGTATCCGATCTACAACCACATCTTCGTGCCGGAGCACAATGCATACTCGAACTACAACGGGCTGCAGGTAGGCATCACGAAGCAATCGGGCGCATCGCATTTCAACGTGAACTATACGTTCTCGAAGGCGCTGGGCATCCTGGGCACGGGCGGTTCGGCCACCTACAGCTATCCGGCCGATCCGTTTAACTATGCGAACGACTACAGCAACATGCCGTTTGACCGGCGACACATCTTCAACGCCTCGTACAGCTACACGCTGGGGAACGTTGTGAAGGAGCGCTTCATCGGCGGCGTGACGAACGGTTGGGAGCTTTCGGGCATTACCAACTACCAGAGCGGCGCCAACCTGCCGTCGATCATCAGCTCGAACTTCGGCATCGGCGGAACGATCAACGTGCCGGTGGGTACTGTGGCGACAGTAGGAGCAAACACGAGCACGTGCCCTGCGTTCACTACGGGTACTTCAGGAACGACCACAGCAGTCGCGAGCTGCAGCTTCGGGGTCAGCAGCACGGCCCTCCTGGGGACGCCGGACGTGAATCTGCAGCCGCGGATCAGCGGGTTCCCGAATCAGGTGACGCAACAACATCAGTACATCAACTCCAGTGCGTTCGGTTTGCCGGCGCTTGGGACGGAAGGTGCTTACCGCTACGGTTTTCTTCCGGGACCTGGCTTCTTCAACAGCGATTTGACGGCGGCGAAGCGCTTCAAGGTAACGGAGAGCAGCAGCGTGCAGCTTCGCGTGGCCGCGTTCAACTTCATCAACCATGCCAACAACACGTTCACCACAGTGAATCCTGCCAACTACACGTTGACGTTCAGCCAGGCGTCGACGACGACGGACCTCAACCAGGCGCTTGCGAGTGCGAACGCCGCGTCGGCCAGCCCGCAGTTCGGTCTGGCACCGCTGCGGGAGGGTCGTCGCATCATGGAACTCGGTCTGCGGTACGACTTCTAAGGACTGACCCTCAACCATGCCGAAGGGAGTGCGTCGCGACGCACTCCCTTCTCGTTTGCATGGCCTACAGAAACGAGTTCCGGCCGGCCAAACGCGTTCTTAGCGCCTGGGCGTAACGACGTCCGTGATCTGTGCGTCGTTCGCGGTCCAGGCCGGGGCGCCTGTGTGTTCTAGTCTTGCCGAGGCGTCGTTCCAACGCAGTTCAGTGATTTTGTAATCGCCGTGCTCGTAGGCGTAGGTGGTGCCGTCGTCGGAGTACAGGGTGAAATGGCTGTCCGCGCCGGGGTAGATGCGAATCTTGTCGATGGCTTGCGTCTCGTGGGTGCTTTGCACCGGTGCACCCAAGGGCAGGATGGAACCGGCGCGGACGAAGATGGGGAGAGTATCGATGGGCGCTTGCACGGTGAGGCGTTGGCCGCCGTGGAGGCGTTCGTTGGTCCAGAAGTTATACCAGTCGGTGCCGGCGGGCAGGTAGACGGATTTGGTGGTCTGGCCTTGCTCGGTGACGGGGGCGATGAGCAGGGCGGGGCCGAACATGTACTCGTCGCCGACGTCCGCTACGTTGGGATCATTGGGGAAGTCGAGAAAGAGGCCGCGCATGAAGGGGGCGCCGGTCTCATGCGCCTGCCAGCCGAGCGAGTAGATGTACGGCATGAGCTGGTAGCGGAGGCGGAGGTACTTTTCCAGGATGGGCTCCGCGGCTTTGCCATAGCTCCAGACCTCGTTTTGCGGGCGCGTGCCGTGCGTGCGGAAGTTTGGCTGAAAGGCGCCGTACTCGAACCAGCGTGTGTAG
>CAXUNH010000153.1:0-7843 GCA_964252405.1 uncultured Acidobacteriaceae bacterium
CCAACAACCGACAACCAACAACCAACAACCAACAACCAACAACCAACAACCACCAACCAATATGCTCCAATAAGACCCGTGACCCACTCCCAGGCCTTCTCGCTCGGCGCTGTTCCCATCGGCGGCCCAGACCTCTTCCTCATCGCCGGGCCCTGTGTGCTCGAATCCGAACCGCACGCCCGCCGCCTCGCCGAGGCCATTCAGCGCATCACCGCTGACCTCAAGATCCCGTACATCTTCAAAGCCAGCTACGACAAAGCGAACCGCACCTCTGTTCATAGCTTTCGCGGTCCCGGCCTCGCGGAAGGCTGCCGCATTCTGCGGGCGATCGCCCAATCCAACAGCCTGCCCCTCCTCACCGACATCCACACGCCGGAGCAGGCCCACGCCGCCTCCGAGGCGTTGGGGGACGTCGATGCCATGCTCCAAATTCCGGCTTTCCTCTGCCGCCAGACAGACCTGTTGCTCGCGGCGGCGAAGGCCTGCGCCGGCCCGCGCCGCGCCGTCAATGTCAAAAAGGGTCAGTTTGTGGCGCCCTGGGACATGAAACACGCCGTGGAGAAGCTGAAGGACGGAGGCTGCACCCGTACCTCCCTCACCGAACGCGGCGCCAGCTTCGGCTACAACAACCTCGTCGTCGACTTCCGCGCCCTGCCCACCATGCGGGCCTTTGCGCCGGTGATCTTCGACGGCACCCACTCGGTCCAGACCCCCAGCGCGGGGAACGGAGTGTCCGGAGGCCAACCCGAGTTCATCCCCGTGCTGGCGCGGGCGGCCGTGGCTGCAGGGGTCGACGGCATCTTCCTGGAGGTCCACGACGACCCAGCCCACGCGAAGTCCGACGGTGCCAATGCCCTGCACCTGGACAAACTTCGCCCTGTCCTTGAGACCCTTCTCGCTCTTCATGCCGCCGCTCGCCCCCACCCGGGCTCGTAGCAGACAAAAAAAGGCCCTCCAGCAAAGGAGGGCCAATCTGCCTTGGTACCTCTCCGTCAGGAGAGACTGGAAGCGGACATCCGCGGTCCGCTAAACCGGCGCGATTGGCCCTCTGCTCACCGATGGGGCCCAACCACTGCAAGGGGAACGCTCCGCAGCGGCGTTTGGATTTCCACGGTGAGTTCGCTCTTGTGGAAAACTCGCCCCAGGTCTCCGGCAACTACCGCGTTGCGACGTCGACGACGTGGATCTCGGGCAATTGCTGGTTCCACTCCGGCCGAATTCCCTCGAAGATCAGCCGAAAGTCCGCTCCCGACCCGGGTGCCAACGGGGCAGCACTTACCGGCTCCGTGTCCAGGTACGGCTTCTTCGTTCTCACCAGCTCGACCGGAACCGTCTCCAGCTGCGGCGCCCCACCCGCATCGGACGAGAACAGGACCTGCACGGTGATCCCCGTCACCGTGGCCGTCCCCGCGTTCGTCACATGCCCGTCGAGAAACGTCGACTTTCCGCCGGAGAAGCTCGTCGACTCGCTCATCTCCAGCCCACTCAGCTTGATGTTTGAAGCGTAGGCCGCCAACGGACGCAGCGTGTCCGGGGCGCCCGCCACGGTCGCGTGCCGCCGCCCGGCAAAGATAAGCGCCGCGATCACGACCAGCACCGCCCCAGCCGCAAGGGCAACGGCGGCGGTCGGAAAACTCCGTTCCGTTGCAGGGGACTCGGCGAACAGGCGACCACCGCCGGTTCGCGACGCATCAGGGGTGAACGGTTGATTCGGGTCCGCCATACAGCGCCGATTCTACTCCGCACCGGTCCTATGGAAACGCCGTTCCGCGCTTGGCGCAAAGGACGCCCTCCCGGAGGTGCTCTTGCGGTAATCCGGCCCGTCCATCTCCACTACAAGACACATCTCGCTCAGTCGCGACAGCATACGCTCGCCGATGCGATCGCCCAGCGTCTCCTGCCGCATCGCCTCTTTCGCGCCATGGCCGGGCACCCCGGCCGAGGCATAGGGCAGATTCGTCGTGATAATCGTTGTCTTCCGGTCGTTGTAGCGCATGTTCAGCAGGTGTTCGATCATATCGCTCACCCAGTCCGTCCGCCGCGCCGCGCCCAGCTCATCCAGCACCAGGACCTCGGCGTCCAGCGCCGGCCGCAACACCTGCCGCTCGGTCTGCTCATTGTTCGCCGAGTACGAACTTTGGATCTCCTTCAACAACTCCTTGCAGTCCACAAACCGCCCGGCCACATCGCGTTCCGTGATCAACGCCTGCAGGATCCCCACAGCCAGGTGCGTCTTGCCCACCCCACAGGGCCCCACAAACAGCAGACCATTGCCAAAGGTCTCCGCCGGGAACGCCCGCAGGAAGCCCGTCGCCTTCAGCCGGGCCTCCGCCAGGCTCTTGTGCACGCCGCCGAACTTGGTGGAAAAGTTCTCCAGCGTGCACTCCCGGTGCCGCTCCGGGATCTTCGCAGCCGCCAGGCGGCGCATCCGCCGCTCCACCACCCGGCAGGCGCAGTCGGACACCGCGCGCACGCCGTCAGGACGCTCAATCATCCGGAGGCCGGAGCCTCCACACACAGGACACAAATCAGACATCGTCAGAAGGCGCGCAGACCCAAAGCGCGTCTCTCCAGTATCGCAGCCCGGGACCGTCCGGTTCGAGAGCCTCCGGCGGCAGCGCTGTGCGAACTGAGGACATCCCGTCCGTTACCAGCCCAGCGTCCCCGGTGGCCCCTTGAACGGGCCGCGCACCTTCGACGTGATCCACCCACCGTAGAAATCGCCCGCCTGCGCCTGCACTCGCTCGCCGTCCACGGTACACTCCTCCACCCGGCTCGCATAGAACGCCAGTCGCTCGCGCAAGGGAGCGAATGCGGCCGACGGTGCCGGGTAACTCCACGCCACGTCCGCCACCACGACGAGCTCGCCTCCATCCCCAGCCATGGCCAGCGTCCAATACCTCGCCAATCCCTTGAACTCACAGAAGCTCTGCCGCCGGTCCGACGACCGCAGCAGATTCAGCCGCACATCCTCGGGCGGGAAGTAGAACACCGGCGGATGACTCGTCTCCAGAACCCGCATCCCCCGCCGGGTTTCGGCCAGCAGCACCCCCCGATGCACAACCCTCAACTCGCTCGAAACCTCTTCCAGCCTCGGCGGTCGCGGGTAATCCCATACCGACTCCGCCGCCTTCCCGTCGATCCCATCCAAAATCGGCCTCCTCACGCCACCTTCCGCAGCGTACCCTGAGGCTCAGGGCCGCCGTCGCTCGAGACAACGGCCCTTGGAGCCTGGAGTGAACACCGGGAGCAAGAAGCTCAATGAGATGAACAGGCTCGCCGACATGGGGCACTTTCCCGCCGCGGTAAACGCCGGCGGGACCCTCAATGTTCTGCTCACCCTGTGCGTGACCTGGTGGATCGAGCCGCGGCTCGCTGTCCCCTGGGCGTCCGTGGCCTGGGTCGCGCTCGTGCTGGTCCTCAACCTGCTCCCGGTTGCCGTACTTCGCTTAACGCTCTCCCCCGGCAGCACTTACCCGTCGCTCAGGGAGATGGACTTCTGGCGCGATCAGCACAAGTTTTCCGACTGGGTGTACGTCGCGGCCTCCGCTAATATGGCCTTCTGGGTGCTGCTCGGCTGGGCTGTCTTCGCGATCTCGCACACCGTCGTGACGCTCACCGGAATGCTGGCCCTGGCCTTTGTGATGACGTTCTCCCCGGTCCTGCTTCGGCTGGCGAGAGGTCGGCACGCTTGAATCGGCGGACGCCGATGGTACTCTAATGGGTAGCGCCTGAGGCCCCGGGAGTCGGGGTCCAAGCTGCAGCGCGCCAGGAAAATCGATGCCGCGAGCCCACCGGGACTCGGCAAGCGAACCGTTCTGCGGCGGGAAAGCTACTGAAAGGATTCACCATGCCACAGGAAGGCATCCACCCCAAGTACGACGCCACAACCGTTCGCTGCGCGTGCGGCAGCAGCTTCCAGACCCGCTCCACGCACAAGGGCGACATCGTCCTCGAAATCTGCTCCGCCTGCCACCCGTTCTTCACCGGCAAGCAGAAGCTCGTCGACACCGCCGGCCGTATCGAGCGCTTCCGCCGCAAGTTCGCCAACACGGACGCAAAAAAGGCCGAAGCCGCAGCCAAGTAAGCGAATCACCAGCGAAAGAAAGGCCTCCCGAATGGGAGGCTTTTCTCTTTAGCCACGTAACCAGCACTGTCATCTCGACCGGAGCGGGTCGGTGAAACCGTCCCGCGTAGTGGAGAGACCTGCGTTCTGCCCGCCTGAACTGACCTAGTACGGTCCGTAGTACCGCGGCCGGTACGGCACACCAAACCGCGCCGGCCCATACCCGTACGGCACATACGCCGGCGGCGGCGGCGGATACGTCGGCCCTCCCTGCACGACAATCGTCGGCGACGGCTGTTGCAGGTACACCGGCTGCGGCGCCTGCACCACAATCACCGTCGGCTGCGCAGGGGGCGCGTAGCTGTACGCCGGCTGCGGTGGCGGAGGGTAGCTCTGCTGCTGAGGCGGGTAGTACGGCTGCTGCTGTTGCTGCGGATAATACGGCTGCTGCTGCTGAACCGGCTGTTGGTACTGCTGCGGCTCACGGTACTGCTGATACGTCGGCTCGTCCGGGGTCTGCCGCGAGATCAGCGCCGGGTTCCGCACCGCGTTCTCCTGCGGCGTCGGAATGCCGAAGTCGTCCAGCACCTTGATCGTCATGCGCGTCTCTGCCGCCAGCACCGGCCGGGGTCCACGCCGGGGCAAATTGATGAGATCGATGGGCCACAGCAGCGGAATCGCCCACTCGATGGAGTCACGCACCGCGTGCCCCGTCCCATGGATGCGGCCTTCCTTATCCACCGGGTACTTCGGCGTGGCGACCACGCGCATGTTGACGGGAACGATGGTGTCCGGTTGCACCACAAGGCGATCGAACTTCAGCTCCATCCAGCCCTTGCCCACAAAGTGGCCCGGGTCCTTATACTCCTCAAACCGCCCTTCCAGGTAAGCGCCGTACGGAAACTGGGTCCGTCCATACGCCTCTACATGGCTGAGTTGGCACAGGATCGGGTCGCCGATATTTTGCGTCTTGGACGACACCTTCGGTTCCGCAATGGTGCAGGTGACAACAGAGCCGGCCGGCACAAGCTGATCGGCATAGACCGACAAGGGCGCAGCGGCAAGCAGGAGCGAAAGAACAAATTTGCCCTTCACGGCGAAATCTCCCAGGCACAACAAACGGTTACGGACCCACATCACTCGGCGCCGCCGCCGTAGCAGCGACGTCCGGCACCTGCCGCTGGGCCAGGCACCATCGTCACAACAGAGTTGCACTGCAAGGCTCTGTTCGCCATGCGTCGTCCATGGGAGATGGTGCCTGATTCCGAGACACCTGGACGAACGCCACAGCGACCGGTTCACTCACCCGACGCGTGGAAGTCCACGCCGGAAAAGAACGGCACGAGGGGCCCAAGTTGCTAAGTACCTCCCCAGTGACACAGCCCTGCAACGGAAGTTGCGCTCAGGCCTGTGGAAAACTTTGGGAGAGTCGACTGCCTTCGAAGCCCTTCGTAACCCGCACCTGCTTCTCATCCCGCGGGGATCTGCTCTTCTTCTCCCACAAGATGCCCGCCGAAGCGACGTAAACTGGAGATCATCCAATGATCGTGATCGAAGAAAAAATCACCGGTCCAATGGACAAGCGCTGGACCAACGTCGTAGGTCGCCCCGCTCCTGAGGAGGCAGCGGTGCCCGCCGCGTTGCACATCGGCCCGGTCCGCATCGCTCCCGCTACGGTGCTCGCCCCCATGGCCGGCGTGACCGACACCGTCTTCCGTCGCTTCATCCGCCACGCCAGTCTCTACACGCCGAGCGCAACGGCCCAAACCGCAGACATCGACACCGCCACCACCAACGAGCGCTCCGGCTGCGGCCTGCTCATGACCGAATTCACCTCCGCCGACGGCCTCAGCCGCATGCGCGAGACTAAGCGCAAACGCTACCTCACCTACTACGAGGACGAGCACCCCATCTCCGCGCAGATCTTCGGCTCCAATCCCGTCACCCTCGCCGAATCCGCCCGCATCATCCAGGACGCCGGCTTCGACCTCGTCGACCTCAATCTTGGCTGCCCCGCCAAGCGCGTCGTCAAGTGCAACGGCGGCTCCGGCCTGCTGCGCGACCTGCCCCTTATCGCCGAGATCTTCAAGCAGATCCGCGCCGCCGTGATCATCCCCTTTACCGTCAAGTTCCGCATGGGCTGGAACGACACAAACATCGTCTGCGTCGAACTGGCGAGGCTCGCGGAAGACTCTGGCCTGAACGCCGTCGCGCTCCACGCCCGCACCCGCGAGCAGGGCTACTCGGGCGACGCCCGCTGGGAGTGGATCGCCGCCGTGAAAGACGCCGTCCGCATCCCCGTCATCGGCAACGGCGACGTCCGCACCCCCGAAGATGCTGCCGCCATGATCGCAGTCACCAACTGCGACGCTGTCATGATCGGCCGCGCCGCGCCGGCCAACCCCTGGATCTTTCGCCAGATCGCTCAGTACACCGCTTCAAGCGCCGCCACCGGCCTCGGCACCTACGACAAGCCCACCGACCTCGACCGCTACCGCATGATCCGCGACTACTTCGGGCGCTTGCTGGGCGAGGCTGCCGACCACCCGCACATCCCCATCACCGATGTCTCCGAGCAGGCCCAAAAGGTCCGCCGCGACCACGAGTCCGCTCAGCGGGAAGCTATCGGCAAGATGAAGCAGTTTGCCGCCTGGTTCACCCACGGCGTCCCCAACGGCGCCCATCTGCGCCGAGCCATCTTCGAAGCCAAGCGCGCCGAAAACGTGATGGACGAGGTCGACCGCTTCTTCGCAGTCCGCCTCGCGGACACTGCGCCGGAGCCCACGGACCAGCCCGATGCAGCCGATGGAGAATTTGCCGCCACGCCGGCCGCCTGGGGCTAAAAACCGGCTGGAACGTCGCCGGGCAACTCAGCATCCTACTTTCGGGCGAATGCCGCGTCTGCGCGGCAGACCGTGCCCACGTGTTCCGCAGGCCCCCTGTCGAACTTCAGTTCAAGGAGTCCCACCATGCTGAGACCGGCAGACTTCATCCGACCCTGTCGCACCGTCAACGTCACCCCGTACCAGATGATCGCCAGCCCCGCTGACCTCCCGGAGCGTGGCTCCTCCAACGGCGGTGTCTTTCACCGTGGACAACTCGTCTGGACGCAGGAATCGCCCGCACCGGTCTCCATCCCCCATGTGGCCATTGGCTTCGTGGATGGTTTGGGCCACGTGCTTATCGATCCTCGGGTGCTTCGGCCCGCCGAAGTTGTCACCAGCGCAAACAGCAACTAGAACGTTACTGTTTGCCGCCGCTCCACTCCAGATACGCATGCCATGCTGTCTGTCCTGGCGGCTGCACGGCGAAGCTCCCGGACATTACTCCACTCTTCAGCGTGTACATCAGCCGGAAACGCGGCCCACCCCCGGTCGCCTCGGACAGGAACACCACGCTGGCCGGATCCGGCGTGCTCACGTCGTAGTGAATCACGTGTCCTTCGTTGTCGAAGTAGATCGCCTTCAACGGCCCGCCGGGCGCGTCCGCGTACACATACAGCAGGTCGCCGTGATCGCAGTCAAAGCTCTCCGGCCCCTTGCAGACGGTCGCCCCGGAGTGCCGCGCCAGCACATGCCCGCCCAACTCGCGCCGGAACGCATAGACACCCTCCGCGGTCGCGCCCTGCCCGGTCCCATGCGCGGTCCAGGCACCCTCCAGAAAGTGCAGTGAGGCGAACGCGTCGCTGGCTCCACCCGCCGCGGGTGCCTGTGCCCCTATGCCAAGTCCGCACAACAAACTTCCAGACAGCACCCACGCCAACCTGGTCAGCATACG
>CAXUNH010000154.1:0-7833 GCA_964252405.1 uncultured Acidobacteriaceae bacterium
TCCCCATGGATAACAGCGCGGACTCGCAACCCTCCTCGCTGCGGGAGCACGTGGAATTTCATCTTGCCTCCACCGTCGACAGCGTCGCTGAAATCGAGCGCGCCGTAGAAGCCATGGCCGCGCGCATGGGCTTCGATGAAGACGACGCCAGCAACATCGCCATGGTCACGCGCGAAGCCGCCATCAACGCCTGCAAACACGGCAACAAATTCGCCGAGGATAAGCAGGTCAACGCGACCGTCGATCGCACCGGGGACACCCTCACCATCTGCATCTCTGACCAGGGCGATGGCCTCGATCCCGACAGCCTCCCTGATCCGCTGGATCCGGCAAATCTGCTCCGCAGCTCCGGCCGCGGTGTTTTCCTGATGCGGGCCATCATGGATGAGGTACACTTTCGCCAGCTACAGCCAGGCACACAAGTAACTCTCATCAAACACAGGCATTTGGAGGCGACCAGCTAACCATGGACACAAAGGTTCGGCACGTAGACGGTGTAACGGTTCTCGACCTCAGCGGCAAGATCACGCTGGGGGAGGCCAGCGGCAAGCTGCGGGGCGCAGTGCAGGACGCGCTTTCTGGCTCCAAGAAGATCCTGCTGAACCTCGCCGACGTCAATTACATCGATAGCGCCGGTCTCGGTGAGCTCGTCAGCGCGTTCACCACCGTCAAAAACGCCGGCGGCGAACTCAAACTCCTCAACCTGACCAAGAAGGTCCGCGACCTCCTCGTCATCACCAAGCTCCTCACCGTCTTCGACGTCAAGGACAACGAAGGGGAAGCGATCAAGTCCTTCGCCTAGGCCAGAAGACTCTGGCACTCTGGGGAGCCGTCGCCTTCGCGACGGCTTTTCGTTTGCCGCCGGCGCTGGAGCCCGTAGCGCGTCCCCCAACGCGGCTGCCCTGGCCGTCCCCCAGGGGCCTCATCCCCTTAGGCAAGCGCCAGCGACAGCACCGTGATGTCGTCTTCCTGCCCAAACCGCTGCGCCACATCGGCCATCGCGGAAGGTTCCATGCGCACCAACGCCCGCGTACGCTCAAAGCCGAAGAGCTCGCCTTTCTTGCTCCGCGCCTCGATCACCCCATCGGAGAGCAACACCATCCGCTGCCCCGCCCCCAGACGTCCGTAGCTGAGCGCGTAGCGTGCCTCGGGGTCGATCCCCAACGGCAGCGCACCCTCGCTCGCCAACTCCTTGCCGTCCATATAGGGGTTCAGGTGGCCCGCGTTCGCAAAGCAGAAGCTCCCATCCGCCTCCAGGCGCACACAGCATGCGGTCGTAAAGCCCAAATCACCCTGCGCGAGCAACGCGGCGTTGAGCGTGTGCAGAACACGATCCGGAAAGCCCATGACCTCCCGCTGCAGCACCCCCAGGATCATCGACACGCGCATGGCCGCCTGCAGGCCCTTGCCCGATACATCCCCCACAATGGCGACCAGCGAATTATTCTCTTCGCACGGCTGCACCAGGAAAAAATCTCCGCCCACCTGCTGCATGGGACGGTACTCCGTCTGTACGCGGTACCCTGGCGTCGATCGCGAGGCACGCGCCATGAGCAGGAGCTGAAGCTCTTCCGCCGCGGCCACCTCGGCCGCAAGGTCCGCACGTTCCCGGCTCAGCCGGATAGTGCGACGGAGAATAATCAGCACAAGCGAAAACAAGCCCAGGCAGTCCGCGATGGTTTCAAAGTGGATCGTGTAACTGAACAGAGGAAGCCGGGGCAGCTCCGGCCACTCCACCTTCAGACTGAAACGCACAATCGTCTGGACAATGCCATACACGTCCGACAACGACCAGAGCGCTACCGGCAGCAAAAGAAGCGGTGCATCCTTGTTGCCGCGCAGAGCGCCGCGCAACAGCATCAGCCACACAAACACTTCCGTGATCAGCGGTCGAACAAAGACGATCGACGCACCCAGACGAAGCGGTAGCTTGCCAATCTCCAGCAGAGGAATAAAGAACATCGAAGCCGCCGCCGTCGCTTCCAACGCAAGCCAGAGGACGTCCTCTTTCCTCTTCAGCAGAAGCCGCATAAACTCCAACTCGGCGACAGCGCCCACCGCGTCGACAGCGACAAGCGACAGGTTCAGCGCGCTCGCGGGATCGGCTCCCGTCAGGTGTGCGCCAAAGTTCATCGCCACGTAGCACACGTTACAAAGCGTCCAGATAGCCAGCGCCAGGTACTCGCGCTGTTCGCGCAAGGACCACCAGATCACCAACCCGCACAATCCCACAAGCAGGTCCAACGCAAGAACAGCGAACGGTTCGCTCCAGTCATGGGCGAGCCGGTAGCTCTGGCGCAGCGGGATCTCCTCCGGGCTCACCAGCTCCAGACGCGTCTCTTCGTGGACGGGTGCGTAGCCCAGGAACCCGACGGCGCCCCCCGACACTCTCAGCGCAATCACCAGCCTTCCAGCGGCCCTCTCGATCAGCGCGGGAGGGATCGGAAAGCCCTGCGCCGGGTGCAATCGATTCGGGTGCGTCGGATCCAGGTCGCCCTGCTGCCCAAGGCGGACCCCGTTGACATACACGCTGTAGTTGAAGAACAGCCCCTCCACGTAGAGCGCCACCGCGGGCGTCTTCGGAGGTACCTGCACGTGCAGGCGATACCAGATCGACCGCGTTCCGGTGAAGCTGGGGGGCAGCGGCTGCCTGGCATGCAGCACCGCCCACCCGCGATCGTCGAAATCCGGTGACGCCCAGCGCGGATCGTCTCCCGGCGCCGCAACCCACGGCCCTCGGAGCAACACGCTTCGCCCCAGGCCGCCGCCATCCATGCCATGCAGGCTCTGCGCATGCAGGGAGCTGCCCCAGCAGCGCAAAAGACCGACAAGGAGGACAACCACCCAGCGCCACGCCGGTCCGGAGATCAGGCCCACACCACGACAGGACGGCTTGTCGCCCATGCAGCGGCCCTCCCCTTACAACTTGCCCAGCGCTGTCGCCTCATCCGGCGAGATCGCCGCGTACTTGGCCACACCCACCATCGTGAAGACCTTGTTGAAATGCGGCGTCAGCCCGAAGATCCCGATCGTGCGCTGACCGGCTTTATGCGCGTCCAACAACATCTGAATGATGATCGCAATGCCCGAGGAGTTGATGTACTCCACGCCCGAGAAGTCGAGCAGAACCTTTGCCGGCGTGGCGCCCAAATCCTTGTACCCCTCGAGGATCGCGTCTTTGGACGTTGAAGAAATATCGCCGCTGAACGCGAGGACCCCTACCGGGTCTCCCGACCCGCCGGTAGCCGTTCGCTGCGTCACCTTGGTCGAAGCCTGCATTACTTCTTCTCCTCCTCTGCGTCCTTGCTCAACCGGATCAAAAGCCGCACATAGCTCTTGCCCGGGGGCCCCTTGTGCCACTCGGCTTCATCCACCAGGGCTTGGATCAGAAACATCCCCATACCGCGCGGATCTTCCTCGCCCAGCATCTTGCGGTCGATGTCCGGCAGATGCGGCGCGTCGCTCACACCTTGCCCATCATCGATCACCCGCACCTCCAATTCGTCCGCGGACCGCAAAAGGAGCACCTCCACCGGGAGCTCCTGCTTGGACTGATTGCCGTGCTCAATGGCATTGATGCATGCCTCGGCGACGGCTGTTTTCAGGTCTTCAATGCGCTCGTGAGAAAAGCCCATCAGCCCCGCCATGCCCGCAGCCGTGCACATCGCAACCTTCTCAAACCCCATCTCCGAGGGCAGCCGCACCTCGACGCAACTTCCGCTCCTCATGCGTTTGACACCGCCTCCCCAGCCTCACCGCTGCCCGTCTCCCATCCGCGCGGCGGACCCGGCTGATGAATGACCGTCAACGCCGTCATGTCATCGGTCTGTGGACCGCCGGTCGAGAAGCTCTGCAACTGCGCCCAAAGCGCCTGCAAGCTCTCTTCCGCATCCCGCGTCGTCAACGCGCGAAAGGCATCCACCAACCGCTCTGTCCCAAACTCCTCTTCCCCATGGAACACTTCGGTGAGCCCGTCCGTGTACAGCAGCAGCCGCGCCCCAGGGGGGAATGGGAAGCGCTCTGCGCTGTACTCCATCCCGGGCAGCAATCCCAGCGGTGTTCCGGAAGCTTCAATCATCTGCACCGATCCGTCCTCCCCAACCAACGCCGCTGGATTATGACCCGCGTTCACAAGCTCCAGCAATCCCCCATCCGGTTCAAAGCGCGCAAAAATCGCGGTGACATACCGCCGCCGCGACTCTTGGCCCTCCTCCCAGTGATGCTGGCCCACGCGATTGGCCATCTCCACCAGCGTGATCGGCTGGGTGGTCAGCGCCCGAAAGGCCGACCGGAAGCTCGTTGCCACAATGGCCGACGCCAATCCTTTGCCGGCCACATCCGCCACCACAAACAGGTGTGAGCCGTCCGGCATCGCCACCATGTCCAGATAGTCGCCGCCCACCTCGAAACAGGTCACGGTCTTGGCCGCCACACTGATGCCCGGGATTACCGGCATCCTTCGCGGCAACAACGAGCGCTGAATGCTCCGCGCCGCTTCCATGTCCTGCTGCACCCGCGCCCATTGCACATCGCGCTCGTGGTACAGCGCGTTCTCCAGCGCCACCGCGGCCTGCAGCACCAGACCCTCAACAAAGTCCTGCTCATAGATGGTCAACTGGCACCCATCCGAGCCCTTCACCACCAGCTTCGCAAGCAGCGCTCCATCCTTCGCCAGCAAGTCAAAATGACGGCAGCCTTCGAACGGATGCTCCGGCAAGGTCCCATACGCGGCCACCATGTGCCCCGTCTCGGCGGAAAGGAAGCCGGCGCCCTCCATCTCCAACTCACGGACCAGGACCCGCGCCGTCTGCAGCATCACCTCGTCCACCGCAATGGTGGAATGCACCTGCCGCGAGGCCTCGAGCAACGCCTGCAGCCGCGCAATCTGCTCTTCCAGCGACAGGCTGTACGGCACCTTCTGCATCGACTCAGCAAAGCTCATGCGTTGCACTCGATCCGGGGCAAAGATGCGGCCAGTGTACATGAGCGACCTCCGTCTCCGGTGGCCGGGACCTGTCCTGGTATCCTCCCCGGCGGGATCTCCGCTCCTCACCGCACGGCGGAAGCGAACGGCCCGGGATCACGCCGTCGGCTTATCCGGCGCATCCATGCGCGCATAAAACTCTTGGTAAAACCGCTTCCCATACTCTTCCAGCAAGGCGCTCACCCGGTTCGCCTGCCTGGACTGCACAATCAATCCGGCATGGTGATGCTTCTTCAACCGGTACACGATCTCAGGGGCATCACAGCGGCTCAGATCGGGCCACTCCTGCCTCGCCAGGCAGATCACGCTGCCCGCGTACTCCTTCCGCAACTCGGGCAGGGCGTAGCCCTCGCCGCGCATCTCCGCCGTGACGATGCGCGCCCACTCGATCCAGGGATTGAGGCCGGAAGCCGCTTCCACCACCTCCGAAATGTAGGCTCCGCCGACACGCGCCGCGGTCTCCAGGAAGTAAAACTTGCCATCCGCATGCGCCCGGATGAACTCGCTGTGTGTCGGTCCGCTGGTCATGCCCAGCCCGCGCACGGCATCCGCGTGGATCGCCTGCAGCATCTCCGTCGCCTCGCCCTCCCGCTCCATCGTTCGGGTGGAGAAGATCCCGCCTGAGTGCATCGTCTCAAAGGGCGGAGCACCGTACTTGTGCGGCAGCGCGAACTTCAGGTCGCCCCGCCAGGTCAGGCCCTCCACATGAAAGATCTCCCCGGGTAAAAAGCGCTCCACCAGGTGATGGCTCGCCTCATCGCCCAGCCTCTCCAGCATCGGCCATACTGCCTGCGGATCGCTGAACTTCTGAATGCCGATCGCGGACGCACTCGCTCGCGGCTTCAACAACCACGGCCCTTCGGTCGAGCTCAGAAACGCCCATAGCGCTTCATGGTTTGCGGTCCCGCAGAACTCCGGCACACGCACCCCGGCCTCCCGGGCCGTCTCGCGCATCGCCAGCTTGTCCCGGAACGGCCTCGTCGCCGTCCGCCCCATCCCTGGCAGGCGCAGATGCTCACGCACCAGCGCCGCTGTATCGAGATCGAACTCATCCAGCGCCACAACCCGCGCAAATCTCCGATGCCTTGCCAGCCGCGTCACATACGGCAGCACCGCCTCGGGCGCCAGGTCCTCAGGGATCGTCTCAAAGTGCGCCAGGTCCTGTTTGGGCCAGCTTGCCCCCCACAGCTTGTGCGTGGTCAGCAACGTCACCCGGCAGCCCAGCCGCGCAGCCTCCCGCAGGAACGCCTGCCCCTTCTCATACGTGCTGATCGCCAGCAACTCCGGCCCTTGCGCCCCCGCGCCGTCGTTCATCGCACCTCCTCACGGCTGGGTATCCTCACGCCGGCATGAAACCCTGTCATCTCGACCGGAGCGGCGTAGCCGCGCAGCGGAGGGACCTGCGTTCCGCCCATCCTGCGAATTTGCCTCTGGATGCGCTCTAGTGTGCACCACCCGTCAACTTCCGCACGATGCCTGTCGTCGAAAATCCCTCCACTGTAGGTACGATCTCGACACGTCCCCCCGCCGCCAGCACCACCTCATGTCCGACCACGGTCTCCACAATGTAATCGCCACCCTTCACCAAAACATCCGGCCCCAGCTCCCGGATCAGCTCCAGCGGCGTGTCCTCGTCGAACATGGTCACCGCGTCCACCGCGCCCAGCGCCGCCATCACGCGCGCCCGGTCCGCCTCGCTCACCACCGGTCGCGACGGCCCTTTCAGCCGCCGTACGCTTGCATCGGTGTTCAACCCCAGCACCACCTTCGACCCAAACCGGCGACAGTCCTCCAGCAGCGTCACATGCCCCACATGCAGCAGGTCGAAGCACCCGTTCGTGAACACCACGGTCTCCCCGGCCGCACGCCACTCGCTTACGCGCGCCGCCACCTGTGCGCGGTCCAAAACCTTCTCCGCATCGCTGATCCCCTTGGAAGGCGTCAGCAACGCCGTCAGCTCGTGGTGGGCGATGGGCACGGTGCCCACCTTGCCCACCACGATGCCCGCCGCCAGATTTGCCAACTCCACAGCCGTTTCCACCTGCAGTCCCGCGGCCACCGACGCCGCCATGGTCGCGATCACCGTATCCCCCGCACCGGACACATCGAACACCTCCCGCGCGCGCGCCGGCGAATGGAAGTCCTCACCCTCGGACAGCAAACGAATGCCCCGCTCGCTCATCGTCACCGCGAGGTACTTCAAGTCGTGCTCGCGCCGTTGTGCCTGCCCCTTTCGCAGCAGCGCTTCGGTCTCATACGGCGAAACCCCGGTCGCCAGCGACAACTCCTGCAGGTTCGGGCAAACCACCGTCGCCCCGGAATACTTGCTCAGATCCGGCGTCTTCGGGTCCGCAAGCACGGGCACATGCGCGTTCCGTGCCGCCCGGATCACCCGCTCGCACAGCTCTCGCGTCAGCGCGCCCTTGGCGTAGTCGGACAACACCACCGCATGCACCTTGCCGGCCAATCCCTCGACCCGCTCCAGCAGCCGCGCCTCATCCTCCGCGGAAATCCTTTCCCTGCTCTCAATATCCAGGCGCAACAACTGCTGCGTTCGCCCCACAATGCGGGTCTTCGACACCGTGGGTAGCGCCGTCGTCACCACCCCCACCATGTCCACCTTGGCCGCCCCCAGCGCTGCCTCCAGCTCGCGCCGCTCCCCATCATCGCCCCAGAACCCGGCAAGGACGACCTCACACCCCAGGCCGGCCAGATTCATCGCCA
Organism: uncultured Acidobacteriaceae bacterium; assembly: GCA_964252405.1. Lineage (GTDB taxonomy): Bacteria > Acidobacteriota > Terriglobia > Terriglobales > Acidobacteriaceae > Granulicella. The sequence goes on from CAXUNH010000154.1 coordinate 7,709, forward strand.
CGTTGGCCGCCCCGCCCGGGCGCTCGTACCGCTGCACATGCCGGAGCACCGGCACGGGCGCCTCCGGCGAGATCCGGTCCACCTCGCCCAGAATGTAGCGGTCCAGCATCAGGTCGCCCACAACC
>CAXUNH010000155.1:0-5052 GCA_964252405.1 uncultured Acidobacteriaceae bacterium
GACCCATTCAACGACGAGTTTCCCCCGCCGCCGCGTGGCCATACCCGCTCCTGCCCCGGCCCATACGCCGCAATCCACGAGCCCTCATTCCACTCCGACTTAGCCCAGCCGTAGTACATCGGCTTCTCCAGCTCCTGCCCATGCCCCGGATGCAGTCGCTCGATCGACCTCCGGCTCTCCGCAAACTTCTCCTCCATCGACAGCTTCGCAAAAGGCGTACGGCTCTCATCCGTATACCCGCTCACCACAATGCCCAGCTCCGAAAACAAGCCCCAGGACGGAAACCAGATCGGACTGCATCCCACGTTCACGAACTCCAGCCCTCCGTAAATGTTGTCGTCCTGCTCCCAGAAGCGCCGGCTCTCCCACGCGATCTTGTACGCTCCCGCATACACGCATTCGTCGATGACCTTCTTGTACGGCGCACCCACATTCGTCTGCAACGACCTCATCGTCGTCAACGGCATCGCACAAATACAGAAGTCAGCCTCCAGCTTCTTCGCGGCGCCGCCCTGCGTGTAGGTCACCTCGACCCCCTTCGCCGTCTTATGCAAGCCCGTCACGGCGGCGTCGTACTGCACAATCCCGCCCAGCGACTTCGCAAACGCATAGGGAATCCTGTCCATTCCACCCACGGGCTGAAACATCGTCGCCTGCATGTCGAACTGCTCATCGAACAGCATCCCCTGCCAGAACTCCGCCTGCAGCAAGGTATGCATGTCGATCGGCTCACTCAAAACGCCGGCTTCGTCCCCTGCACCCGCCGGCTTGCTGTACCCGGCTCGATCGCTCCCCGTGTACTTCCCCGCATCGTCCAGCGGCCCGTAGATTCGGAGGAAATCCAGCATCTTCTGGCGATCCTCCGCGGTCATCTCCGCATCCAGCGCGCCCTGGTTCATGCACTTCATCAGCAGCTCGCTCACGTGTCCGCGCGTGTCGTTCACCACCTGCCGCATCACCGCAGGCTTGCCGCCCAGGGCGTTGTCGTTCTGCAGATGCGCCGACCGGCTCATATTCACTTCCACCTGCAGCTCCACGCCCAGCTTCTTACAGTAACCAAGCATGTTGGGGTGGATCGATGGCAGCCGCGCCGGGCCAAAATTCTGGTAATGCCCCGGCTCCCACGTACATCGCTGCGTGCTTCCGTCCATCAGCCGGACCTCATCCCCGCCGCGCACCGTATAGTTGCGCCCACCCGGCCGCTTGCGCGCCTCCAGCAGCGTCACTTCATACCCCAGCGGCCGCAGCTCATACGCGGCCACCAGGCCCGCAATGCCCCCGCCCAGCACCACCACGCGCACACCTTTACCCGAGCCGGCAGCCGCTTGCAGGGACTCCATCCGAATCGGCTGCGCCTCCGCAAGGTCCAATCCGCGCAAAGCCAGAAAAGCCGCGGAATACCCGCCTGCCTGACCCACCCGCGTCAGAAACTGTCGCCTGGAAAGGCTCATGTGCCTGCTCCCCTACCGAAATGTTTGTGCGTGCAGTCCCAGGCCCGGTGTGCCGTACGGCTTCTGATCGACACCTCCGCCCTTACGAAAGCGTCTGACCTTCAGTCCGAAGAAAATTCCGTTTTGCTTGATTGCTTCCACTCTAACGCAAGCGGAACTGCGTCCACAAAGGCTTTTCATCCGGGGCGCCCGGCCGGCACTGAAAAAAATGGCCCGGAGCGCATAAACGGCTCCGGGCCATCTGCCAAGGCTTTGCCTACGGGTGAACGGTCAACGTAAGGGTCGTGGAGTTCGTGATGCTCGGATTCACGGAATCCACCCCGGACAGTGTGACAGTGATCGTCTGGGTCGGATTCACCGGTGGCGCGGAGGCCGTGGTGTTGCTGCCGCCGCATCCGCTCAGGCCAAGTCCAAGGCCGGCCAGCACCGCAACGCTCAGCAGCGCAGGCAAGCGCCGGCCCTTGCGGAACGCCAGCCCCGCACACAGCAGTCCCGCAAACGCCACGCCCTCCGGCCACGGCCGTCCCGGCAACCTTGGCCTTCCACCCTGCGCCGAGGCCTTCCTCTGCCCAGTGCCCGGCACCACGGCTCCCGTCGCGGAGCTGCCGCACGCCGTTCCCTCGAAAATCTCCAGTGTGCCCGTCGCCGTCCCGGAGCCAAGGGTGAAGTTCGAGGCTCCCGGATTTACGCTGGACGAAGTCTGGTAGCACAGCGTTGGCCCACCCGAGGGGTAGCTGACAGAGAGCGCCACGGTCCCGCTATACCCGGAGCCCGGCGTGATCGTCACGCCACCTGTACCCGCGCTGTTATAGGCCACGCTGATGTTCTGCGCGGCGATCGTGAAGCTGCCGCTTGGCGTCGCACTGCCCGCCAGCGTCAACGTCACCGTCGCACGCGACGGCAGAGTCGCCGCGTCCCCGGCATACGTAACCACCACAACGTGCGAGCCCGCAACGGTCGATCCCGGAAAAGTAAACGTGGTCGTGCCCCCACTGAGTGCCGGGGTCGCTGCCACGCCGCCGTCCACCAGCACCGTCACCAGGCCCGTCGGGGTGATGCTGCTGTTCGCCGCGGACACCTTGATCGAGATCACGTCCGAAGCGCCCGAAGCGGGGCTCAGCGTCGCCGCACTTAACGTCGTGGTGGATCCCACCTGCGTAGCGCTTGCCGTCGAAGACACCGGCCATGCAGCTAACAGCTTCGCAAAATCGATGCTGCCCAGGCCCGTCGCCTCGTCATAGCCCGCCGTGGCTGCATACTGCGATGCACCCACAGCCGAGCAGTACGTCGTTCCCGCCGTACACGCGTTGGAGCCGGTCGTGATGTCGTGGAACGCGGACGCGTACGTGGCCGAGTTCGCCGCCAGGCCGTACAAGATTGGATTAATGTTGCCCTGGCCCGTCGCATTGCGCACCTGGTTCAGCACCGCCAGCATCCCTGCGAAGGTCGGCGCGGCAAAGCTGGTACCGCCCGCAAGTGTGTATGTCGTCTGCGGGCTGCGCAGCCCATTCGTGCAACTCGCCGTCTGTTGCTCCGAGTCCAGATCGGACGCATCGGTCGTGCAATACAGGAACCCCGGGCTATTCACCGAGGCTTGCAGCGAAATGTCCGGCATCAACCGGCTCGATCCCGCAGGGATGCCCGGCACACCGGCTTGCCAGGACGGCCGCGCAAACAACGCGCTGATGCCGCCGCCCCCGGAGTTGATCCCCCCGGCAGAACTATCCTCGTTCCACGCCATCTCCGGCACATACGAGAGCAGCGAACTCACCGCATCCGACCCCGCAGCGCTCTGCCAATACTGCGTATTGCCGGAGGAATACGTACCGGCCTGCATCTGCGTGCCGCCCATCGCCGTTACGTTGGGGATCGAGGACGGGAAGTCAGTGGCCAACGCTTCCTGCTGCGTCGCGTTCAGCGACGTATCCCCGTAGCAGTCCGTCGATCCGCTGTCACCCGCCGAGAAGATTACGGTTTGCCCCTGCGCCGTGGCTTCTTCGACCTGAGCGTTATACACCTGCGCAAACTGGCTGCCGCTGGCACCCTCCACCTGCAGATCGGTCTCGCAGAAACCATAGCTTCCGCTAATGATCGGCGCGATGTTCTCGCTAATCGCATACGACAGGCTGTCGAACACGCCGTTCGAGTTCGGGTTGTCGCCGGTGGACACCAGGTAAAGGGTCGCGCCCGGCGCCATCCCGCTCGCGTACTCCACGTCTAACTGGCTCTCACCCTCGTCGCCGTTGGACTGCGGGTTGATCCCGGGAACGCCTGTATCCCGTACCAGCACCGAAGTCGGCAGGTTGGAGGGCAATCCCGCCCCAGTCTGGAACGCCGCAACCGCCGAAGTATCGATGTACGACTGCGCCAGGATCGCGATGGACTGCCCGGCCCCGTTAAACCCTGCGTTGTACGTCGACTTCAGGTCATACATCGTGGCCAGGTCGGAGGGCGTGAGAAAGTGGTTCTGCGTCAGGCTGGAGGTCAGCGCGGGCTTGGCCATCCCCACGGTGAGCCTCTTGTGCGCGTGCGGATGGAAGTCCGCCAGATGCAGCACCGTCGTCACCATCGGAGCCAGCGTCGCCGGCACGCTTAGATCCGTTGCAGGCGCAAAGTGCACACGGTCAGGGAACGCATACCGGTGAATCTCCGTCCGGAAGGCCGCCGCCACCTGGGCCGCGGTGCCGTCGAACGTGATCCGGTCGTGGCTGCGCGCCACGCTGTCCAGGCTGAATCCCTGCCCCTGCAGCCAGCTCTGCACCTTGGCAATGTCGGCATTCGCCACCCCAAAACGAGCCGCAAACTGGTCCGGCGTAAGCCACTGGTGGTAGAGCGGCGAGGAAGGATTCGCCTGCGCTGCCAGCAATCCTTGCAGGTCCGCTTCCTGCGCGTCAGACCGGTTGAAAACCAGCGTAATGCCCTTCAGGGCCATGTCCGCCGGCACAGCGCCCTGGTCCACACCCCGGGACACCTGCCCCGGACGTGTGCCCGGCAACGTCACCCGGCTGCCGTCGTCGATGGCCCTGGCCAGCCGTGGCTTCGGTCCCTGCGCCACACCCAACACGCCGGAAAACAGCAGAACACACCCAACCACAGGGGCCCAAAACAAACGGCATCTCATCAAACCGGTTCTCAAATCCGCAGAACTCCATTCGCTGGGCGTCGAAGATCCGCTGGGGAAGTCACTTTTATAGACGCGATCGCCGGAGCAAAGTTCCGACCTTTGCCCGGGCCCCGCGCCGTCCTCTTTCCATCCCGCCCAAAGCCGCACACACACCCTATCGGCAGCCCCGCGGGAAACTTTAATGCCGCAAGAAGGCAGCGAGTTCACCCCATCCCACCTTGCGCTGCTCCCCCGTCGCAAACGTCTTCACCGTCCCTTCCCCATCGCGGACCTCGTCCTCGCCCAGAATCACAATGTGCCGCGCGGTGCGGTCCGCCGCCTCAAAACTCTTGCGCAGCTTGAAACCGCCATCCCCCACCTCAACGCTCAGGCCCTCGCGCCGCCACTCCCGCGCCAGCGCCAGCGCCGCCGCCTTCTGCCCCACCCCCCGCCGAGCCACGTTAGCGGCCCCCTTCGGCGCCCCAGGCGGGAATCCAC
>CAXUNH010000155.1:5062-7664 GCA_964252405.1 uncultured Acidobacteriaceae bacterium
AGGTAGACATCCAGCTTCGGCGCCTGCACCGTCTTCCCTCCCGCGTCCAGCTCCGCCTGAGCCTGCAGCGTCAGGATCAACCGGTCCTCCCCGATCGCGAAACCAACCCCCGGCGCGCGGGGCCCGCCAAGCATCTCGCTCAGCCCGTCATACCGCCCCCCGCCCAGCAGCGCATTCTGCGTCCCCAATCCGGTTGTCACGGTGAACTCAAACGTCGTCCGGGTGTAATAATCCAGCCCCCGCACCAGCCGCGGGTTCACGTGGTACGGCACCCCGCACGCGTCCAGTGCCGCCAACACCTGCCCAAAGTGCTCCTTCGACTCCGCCCCTAGCGAATCCGCGATCTTCGGCAGCCCGTTGATGATCTCCTGATCCGCCTCGTCCTTCGAGTCCAGCACTCGCAGAGGATTCGTCTCCGCCCGGCGCTGATTGTCGGGGCACATCCGGTCCTTCACCCCGGCTAGCGACGCGCGCAACACCCCGTCATAGCGCGCCCGGTCCTCGGCATCGCCCACCGAGTTCACCTCCAGCCGCCACCCGCGCACGCCCAACTCGTCCAGCAGCGACGCCAGCATCTCCAGCACCTCGGCATCCCGCAGCGGGCTCTCCGCCCCCGAGCTCGGCGGCCCGATGACCTCCGCGCCAATCTGCCAGAACTGCCGGTACCGCCCCCGCTGGGGCCGCTCCCGCCGGAACTGCGGCCCAATGTAGTACAGCTTGCTCAACCCACCCGTATCGCCCAGCTTGTGCTCGATATACGCCCGCACCACCCCCGCCGTCGACTCCGGCCGCAGCGTCAGCGACTGCCCCTTCTCGCTTTCCGCCCGCGCTCGGTCCTCCCACGTAAACATCTCCTTGGAGACAATGTCCGTCTCCTCGCCCACCCCCCGCGCAAACAGCTCCGTTGCCTCAATAATCGGCGTCCGGATCTCCCCAAACCCGTAGCGCGCAAACACCGCACGCGCGGTCGCCTCCACACGATTCCAAAGCGGCGTCTGGTCGGGTAACAGGTCGCGCGTGCCGCGCACAGCTTTGATTGCAGGGCGCGACTTGCCGCCCGGAACATCATGACTCATAGAGCTTTCAGTGTAGAGGACGCCAGTCCGAGGCTTGCGCCTCCGTCATTCCCGGAGGCGGAGGAGCCGACGCCTGCCCTGCCCCGCTGCCCACATCCGGTCCGGGATACCACCCCGCCGCAAGCCGCCGCTCATACTCCTGCTTTTTCAGCCGCGCGTCGATCAGGAAACCCACCCCGATCGCCAACGGAATCAGCCCCGCCGCTCCACCGGCCAGGACCTCGCGAACCTGCACGATGACTGCCAGCGCTCCGAAGAAAGCCAACAGCCCGACCCCGATGGACACCAGGATCAGCCCCGCCCTGCGCGCGCCCGCGCCGTCATCCGCGCGCTTGGTGTGCTGCTGATACTGCTTCAGCTTCTTGTACCCCGAGAAGCCCGGGGGATCCTCACCAACCTCCCCCGCCGTCGCCGCCTTCACCGTCACCTCGTCCCAGCTAGGCTCCACCGGGAGCCCCTGCGCGATCTTCGCCAGACGTTCATGCGACTTGATCTCCTGGGACCGCACCCCCGCCCACATGCTGGAGACCACGATGCAGGCCACCATCACGCACCCAGCTACCGGAATCACAAACGGGCTGTTGAACACCGCGGCGATCCCGCCATCCAGAAACCACATCCCCAGGCAATCGAAGATCATCCCAAACTCCTCCCCGGCAGCTTTCCTGCAGCACCCCGGGCCATGTGCGCGGTAAGACCTCCCGTCGCAGCGAAAGTTTCAACCCGCTCGGTGAAACTTTCCGCTACCCTCGCGGTCATACCCGGTTCCACCCATGCGCCGTGACTACGCATCCCCGGAAGGCTTCGAGCAGCTCGTCCGCGAGCACCAGACCCTCGTCTTCCGCACCCTCCACCGCCTCACCGGCCCCGGCCCCCACGTCGAAGACCTCGCCCAGGAGGTCTTCCTCCGCCTCTTCCGCGCCCTCCCCGACTTCCGCGGCGACGCCCACCTCTCCACCTTCCTCTATCGCATCACCTACAACGTCGCCCAGGACGAGTGGAAGCGTCGCCGCCGCGACCGCGAACACCTTGCCCCGGTTCCAGCCCTTCCTGGCGAAGACGACCCTGATTCCTGGCTCGAAAACCAGCCGCCCGGCACCTTTGCCGGAGAACACACCCGTACCCCCGAACAAGTCCGCAGCGACCACGAAACCCAGGCCGCCGTGGAAGCCGCCCTGCTCACCCTCCCGGAAGCCGAACGCGCCGTGCTCGTCCTCTGCCACGGGGAAAATCTCAGCTACGAGGGCATTGCCGCCGCGCTCAACCTCCCCGTCAACACCGTCCGCACCCACCTGCACCGCGGCCGCAAACGCCTCGCCGCCGCCGTCCAAGAACGTCTGGCCGCACCCTCACGTCCAACCGAATACGCCGCCGCAAGGAGGGCAGGATGAACTCCAAGCACACCAACCCCATGCACCCCGCCCCCGGCGAAACTCCCCAAGGTCCCAACCCCGGCCTGGACGCCGCCATCACGCGCGCCCTCAGCACGCCCCCGGATCTGCGCATTCCACGGGACTTCGCCGCCC
>CAXUNH010000156.1:0-7631 GCA_964252405.1 uncultured Acidobacteriaceae bacterium
ATCCAGTAGTTATAGGTGATGTGAAAGTGCTTGCTTAAGGGCAGGCCGAAGGCCAGGGCGCGGCCGGCGCGGGTCTCGTAGGTGCAGGTGAGGACGGTGGCGAGGGTTTCGGGCCAGTCGTTCGAGTCGAGCGTGCGATCCGGCAAAGTGGGTCTCCGGAAGGTGTGATGGTGATTCCGGGCGGCACGCAGGTTTCCACTGTGCTTTCAGCCCAGCAAGCACGCTCGCCGGGAACCCGATCCGCTCCGCTCTCGAGGACACGGAAGGTTATGAGGACGCTGACGGGAGATAGGGATTTACATCGCGTGAGCTCGACGTTCCGTGACGGAAGACGAGGTGCAGGCGCGGATGTTGTGGTGGGCAAAGGCGGTTTTTGTATGGGCGACGGAGCCGGGGGTGCTCGCAGTGCCGGGCAGATCGACGGCCCGGGTGAGGTCCTCGAGAACTACGGACTCAAAGCCGAGGCGATGCGCGTCGAGCGCGCTGAAACCTACGCAGAAGTCATAGGCCAGACCGACGAAGAAGAGGCGCGTGAGTTCGCGTTCCCGGAGGTAGCCCGCGAGGCCGGTGCGGGTGTGCTTGTCGTTCTCTACGAAAGCGGAGTAGCTGTCGATGTCTTTGCGGAAGCCTTTGCGGAGCAGGAGCTCCGCGTGCGGGATGTCGAGAGCGGGGGCAATGGCGGCACCGGAGGTGCCCTGGACGCAGTGGTCCGGCCAGAGGTTTTGAACGCCGTATGGGACTTCTACCGTGTCCGTGAACGGGTGTTTGCCGTGGGTGCTGGCGAAGCTGATGTGGTGGACGGGGTGCCAGTCCGCGGTGAGGAGGATATGGTCGAACTTGCGGGCGAGGGCGTTGATGCCGGGGATGATGCGGTCGCCCTCCTCTACCGCAAGTGGGCCACCGGGGAGGAAGTCGGTCTGCATGTCAATGACGAGGAGGGCGTCGGTGGGCCGGAGAGTCAACATAACGAGGGGAACCTGAGCGTCTGGCAACGACGGCTATCCTAGACTGCTTGTATGACGGATGCCGAGTTAGGGATGACGCACGGTCTGGAGCAGGTGGTGTTGCAGGGCTATGCGGCGACGCGGGTGCGCGTGCGCTACGCCGAGACCGACCAGATGGGCGTGGTGTATCACGCGAACTACCTGGTGTGGTTTGAGGTGGGGAGAGTGGAGTTGATCCGGCAGATTGGGCTGGACTACAAGCGCATGGAAGAAGACGAGGGTGCGCTGATTGCGGTGATCGAGGCGAAGGCGCGGTATAGGGCTCCGGCGCGGTACGACGATGAACTGGCGGTGCGGACGCGATTGGCGGGCGTACGCGGCGGGATTGTGCGGTTTGGGTACGAGGTGGTGCGTGTCGCCGACGGAGCGATGCTGTGCGAAGGGGAGACGGTCCACATGGTGGTTGGGCGCGATATGAAGCGGCGGGCGATGCCGGCGCGGTATGCGGAGGTCTTTGGGCGGGTGTTGGGGCGAGGTGCTATGAAGGTCTGATCGGGGTCACATGCGATAAGCCGCCGGGAGATGCCGCTCGAAGTCGCTGCGTTCGTAAAGGATACGCGCAACATCGATGTTTCCCGCGTTCACGCGGTAAAGAATCAGGTGACGTGGGCGCTCCACTTGCTCCGGCGCGCGTTTTCGACCTGAGGAGAGGTGGTAGGTGCGAACATTCTCCGCTAGGGCAGGGTAGGAGCGAGTACCTGGCCGAAATGGATCGGTTTCCAAATCGCGAAGGGCTTGGTCAAGAAGAGCGCCATAGCGGGTTGCAGCAGCAGCGCCGAATTTGCGCAAACTCCATTGAAGCACCTTACGCACGTCCCCTTGAGCGGCCAAGGACAGCTTCAGATCATGTCGCTCGTCGACTTTAATCACTCGCCTGCTCGTTGAACTTCCTGCAGGGTCTGGTCGATGAATTTAGTTAGATCGTCCACGGATTCAAATTCCATACCTTCCCCCCGATCCAGGGAAGCGAAGGCCTCCTCGGCAGCAGAACGAAGCCACTCGACTCTAGCCTTGTCTTCGGCTTCGCGTTGTTCCAGCAGGCGTAAGGCTTCGCGGACGACTTCGCTGGCGTTGCTGAAACGGCCGGAGGTGATGCCGGATTCGACGAACTGGTCGAGGTGGGGAGTGAGGTTTACGTTGCGGGTGGGCATTGTGTTGTCCTTGGTGTCAGGATAGCTGCATTGGCAACAATTGCCAATTCGTAGCGACGAGCAACAGCAAATTCCCTGCGGGGATGACAACCAGAAAAGCAAGAGCAAGGGCAAAAGCAAAGCTAGAGGCGAGCGTCAGGGCTGTCTTCGGCGTTTTTCCCAGGCTTTGGCGTACTTCCAGCTGGTATAGACGGCGTGGTAGCTGTGGAGGAGGAGGCCCTCGCGACCGTCGAGGAGACCTAAGCGGAAGAGGTAGTTCCAGAGGAACATCAGGTAGGGGACGAGGAAGACGTTGGCGTAGAAGGCGGGGAGGGAGCGGCTGGTGCGGCCTTTGTTCACGAGGAGCTCCGCGCCGAGATCGCTGTAGCGGTCCATGTGCTCGATGTACTCGTGCAAGGTGGGGTAGGCGTGGTGGATGAGGTCGTAGTCGAGGGTTTGGGAGGCGCCATCGAAGGCGATGGTTTCGTGCACCGGGCGCTCTTCGAAGGCTGGCTGAAGGGCGAAGCGGGCTGACGTGCGACGGAACAGGCGGAGCTTGGAGTCAGGGTAGAAGCCGCCTCGTTTGACCCAGCGGCCGAGGAAGAGGTTGCGGCGGTTGAGGGCGAAGGCGTCGATGGGTGGGTCGGTGGGAAGGAGTGTGCGGATCTGGCGCTGGAGCTCGGGCGAGAGCTCTTCGTCGGCGTCGAGGGAGAGGACCCAGGTGCCGGTGCATTGGGCGATGGCGAAGTTTTTCTGGGCGGCGAAGCCTCCCCAGGAGTGCTGCAGGACGGTGGCGTTGAAGGCGCGGGCGATCTCGACCGTGCGGTCTGTAGAGCCGGAGTCGACGACGAGGATTTGGTCGGCCCAGTGGACGGAGGCGAGGGTGCGGGCGAGGTTTTGCTCCTCGTTCAGGGTGATGATGGCGACGGAGAGCAGGGGTGGCTTTTTGGTAGCGCTGGGGACATCCGCCGCGTCAACCGCAGGTCTCTCCACTTCGCTTTGCTCCGGTCGAGATGACAAGGTGAGGTTGGGAGGTGAAAAGGGTTTACGACAGCGTGAGGCTGGGGTCGTCGAGCTGTTCACGAAGGAGGCGTTCTGTGAGGGTTTTCAGGTCTTCGCCGGTTTTGGGGAGGGTGAAGGCGTGGGCGGCTTCGTTCCACTCGAGCTTGAAGCTGGTTGACTGGGCGGAGATCCAGACCTGGCGGACGGGGGTATTGGGGCTGAAGACGAACTTGGCGCTGCCGTCTTCGAAAACCACGTTGAGGACACCGTTTTTTTCTTCGGTTTCGAAGTCGCCGCTGTGTTCTTCCGCGCGGATGAGGGATTGCTTCAGGGTTTCGAGGGCGCGGTCGGATTCGCGGCGAAAGGTGGCTTCGTCGAGCGTCGGGGTCATGGGTTGAGTGTAACGGGTGAGCGGCGCCGATCGTGGGCCGGACGATTTCGAGCAGGTACCCCTCCCCCCGTACCTAAGTACCAAAGTATGTCTGAGAAAGGACTTAGCGGGGTACTTTGCAAGGTAATAACATACTTGACTGAGCATAACCTATTCTTTAATCTGAAGGAGCCGTGACAGGGCAGTTTTCGGAGGTCTGTTCAATTCCACGTCGGCGGTAGCCGGTATTCGGCGCGCTGTATCGTCGGCATAGGTTCCGATTCTTTAGTATGATCTTCCGGCCTGCTGGCCGCGCATGAGGTATGGGTATGTTGGATATTGAGCGCAGCTTCCTTGATTCACACCGGGATGAACTGCTCAAGCAGTACGGAGGAAGATTCCTGGTTATAAAGGGTGAAGAGGTGACCGGTGCGTTCGAAAGTCTAAGCGACGCACTGCAAGGGGCGGCGACGAAGCATGGACTAGAGAATGTACTAATCCGTCGGGCGGCCGAATCCCAGATTCAGGTTACCGTTCCGGCACTCACCCTAGGAATTCTCAATGCCGACTTTTCACATCCAGCTAACGGGCAACGCTAACGGGCCAAACGGGACGCAGATCCAAGTCCCACCGAGGATAGCTCTTCAGCAGCGTGGCCCCGTTATCCCGGTCACCGTTGGACTTGAGCAGGGGATGGTGCAATCTCTAGCACAGCGGGGAGCGCCAGTCCCGTTGACTCGCTCGGGGCTAGCCCTCGTTGATACGGGGGCTTCCATCAGTTGTATAGACGAGCAGTTGGCACAGGAACTGCATTTGCCGGTGGTAGACGTATGCCAGATGGTGTCCGCTTCGCATTCGGCACACCCAAGCAACGTCTATCCCATACAGATCGCCTTGCCCCAAGGGGTATCTTTTGGCGCGCCCCGCGCAATGGGTGCAAACCTTGCGGTACAAGGCTTATTGCGATTATCGGGAGAGACATTCTCGCGAATTGCACCGTTGTTCTACAACGGCAATGCCGGGCAGATAACCTTGTCTCTGTAGGCCACTGCCATGCTCTCAGGAACTTAGGCCGTAGACAAGGGAAACTCCAGGGCGGAGCTTAGAAACGGTGGCGCGAAAAGATCGTTTGTAGCTCTTCGTTCTTACCACGCCCGGGTCGGCTCCAGTCTTGGTAGCGAATCAGCCATCCCACGACGATGTCAACCAACGCTCTCATGCCCGCATCTTCTCATGGCTGCTCTCAGGAGCTTCGGAGAGGCGCAAGGGCAGCCTGATACCCGTTTCTCTTTTCCACCTGTTAGCCAAGTTGATACTGCCGCATTGGAGCTTGTAAAACGGGGTTTTTGCTCCGTTTTCGTCATTTACAATAGGAAAAGCGTTGGGTAGGTCTCCCCATCGCCGATACTGAGACTGAATCTGAAACTCGGTCTCCGAGCAAGTAGGATTCCCCCAGGGGGCCGAAAGGCCCCCTTTAAATTTCAGAGCCTCACGATGCCATGGGGATCCGAACTCGATGCGACCCTACAAAGTATCGGCTCAAGTTTGAAAAACAGATTGCGTCCGCCGTTCTTACGCACGTAGGAGTTCGGATGCAGGTGTTGATGAAGGAAATACGCGATCACATCTACTGCCTGCACGAGATACGAGTCAGCGAAATCGCTGAACACTGGATCGCTGATCAAAGTTTGCAGGGTCAGTTGTCGGTACCCCGGCCCCCTTGCTCGCATGTTGGGAATCGGATTGTAATGTCGCATCCGCCTAGCCAATTGAGTGAGTTTACGGTCATCTGTTCGATCCGGGAAGACCATTCCTCGGTCGTCTGAATTAGCCGGTCCAGGGAAGTTGCGATGCGAGATTGTGTTCTCGAACCGCTGTATGAGGACTCTCCACGCCATATCGAAAACATCATAGTCGGGCGGTTTACCCATTTTGTCCACGACGATGTTGATTACACTCACGTCAGGCAAGTGCGCTATTTCGTCAAGGAACTGTCTTAGAATCACGAATCGCTGGTTCTTGTGAATGCGAGCCATCTCTCCAGGTCTACGACTTACGAAGTTCACGGCATGGATCTCTTCCACCGTAGTTCGTGTAGAACCAGACCACTCAGGACAAAGTATCTTGTCGGCGATCGGACCATTCCGGTGTCGCCACTTTCATCGACGTACATCAGAAACATGCTCTGCTCTTGTTCCCGTGATTAGAAACCGAATCCCAATTATCCATCGAGCACATACTGAGAACTTCTTCGATGGACCAAACGTGATTCGCGAGGCTCAGCCTTTTGCTGGGTTGCGCACAATTTAGCCCAACCCAGTTCCCAATCCGGAAAGCAGTTGAGCCACTGTCGTTTCTAACGCGATGGCGAGCTTCTGTAGAGTGAGCAGGCTCGGGTTAACCTTGCCGTTCTCAATCTCACACAACTGCGATCTATCGACCGCTGCCCTTCGGGAGAGTTCGGGAGTTGTTAGCCCGAGTTCACCCCGCCGCGCCGTGATGCGATGCCCGAGCGCTCTGAATCATCCCGTCCTGTGGATTGTGTCGGTTTCACCCGACACAATCCTAGTTCTTTCCCACAAATTCACTAGGCGCATTCAGCCTTGTGGGACTTACGATGGATGCATGGCAAATAGTGCATGTAGACGCCTAACCCTTGTATCTGAAGGAGTTTCTATGAAGACGAGACCGAGAAGTCTCTAGTCCAAGGCCGGGGCTAGGGGCGCAAACAGGAATCCCGAGTTCGCTTTACCTTACGAGGGGAGTGGCGAACTCGGGACCAGGCTGCTAAACGTCGGAGGGCGTGGAACTGGTGTTCCTAACGGACTGCAAACCCGTGAAAACGCTGTCGAGGCATTGAGGTTCGATTCCTCCGCCCTCCGCTCACTTGTCAAGACGCTATCACGTCCAACATGCAAAATAAAGTGGAAAGAGGGCAGAGGCGCTTATAATCTTTCGCGATGCCTTCACACTGGACGGACCCCGTAAAGGACAGACCCGCAAGCGAGTCCACGCTGAACATCAGCGGCGACTTCGGCAAGTTCACGGGCGTGATGAGACGCCTGATGCAGGTCAGACCAGAGGACGTCAGAGAAGCTAGTTCTCCCGTGGCCCCCGGCCCTGACGCTTCATATACAGACCGTTCGGCATCCGAATCCAGCGATCTGCGCCAACCCTAAGCTCTTTCCGACACCTTGCCCGTGACTTCGGCATAGGTGAGGCGCTTGCCCACGATCTGGGAGAGAGCCTTGCGGAAGCGGGCGGAATCGTTCATGGACTTCGACGTGTTGAAACGGAACACCTGCTCTGCGAGGTAGCGGTCCAGGTGGAAGGGTTCCACGGCGACGTATGTACCGTTCAGGTTCCTCTTCAGGAGCGACCAGAAGTTCTCTAGCGAGTTCGTGGTGACCTCACCGCGGACGTACTGGACGGCATGATTCACGGTTTCGTGAACGAATTTCTCTTTGAGACTGGAGTGGACGCTTGCCGAGTCCGTGTGCATCGTGGAACCCCACACGACGCTCGCAAGAATCTCTTTCTGGAGAGTCTTACGGCGAACATTCGGCACGACCTTAGCGCGAATCTCACGTGTTTCTTTGTCAAAGATGCCCTGCACGGCAATCTTGTTTCCCCAGACGTTGTTGTACTTCTGGACCCGCTCGGGACGAACCTGCTTCTTCTGCTTCTGGAGGCGCTTGTGGTGCATGTTCGTGACCTTGCCGCCCACGAACGTCTCATCCGTTACGACCGTCTTGCCTTCGCCGCCCATCGGGGCATCCCCGGTGACTTCCATCGCCTTGCGAATCCGGTGAAGCATGTGCCACGCCGACTTCTGCGTCACGCCCAAGGCGCGGGCCAACTCATAGGAGCTGATGCCGTTCTTGCAGTTGGACAGGAGCCACGTCGCGGGGAGCCACTTCTCTAGGCCGATTGCCGAGTCCTCATAGATGGTGCCGACCTTCAGGGAGAACTTCTGCTGAGAGTGCTTCGTACGGCAGTTGTAGAGCCGCGCCTTCTCCATATAGGTGACCTTGTCCGAGCCGCATGTGGGGCAGCGGACAATGCCATCGGCCCAACGCACGTCGATCATGTACTGACGGCAGTTCTCATACTCTGAGAAGAACT
>CAXUNH010000157.1:0-7567 GCA_964252405.1 uncultured Acidobacteriaceae bacterium
AGCGCGGCCCTGAAAAGGCCGGCGTCGGCGGTTCGATCCCGTCTCTGGCCACCACCTTCCCCCTCCCCTTGGCCGCACCGCACGCGCAGGCGAAAGCCAGCAGTCCCCCTCGAAATCGCATGGTGCCGCACGGCGGTGGTCTAAGCTGTACGCACATGGAGAGTCAAACAGCGACCGGTCTGAGGGCGGAGGGAGACGGCACGGCTCTGCTGATCTACACGGAGGATGGGCTGCAGCACGAGGTAAAGCTGGAGGGAAGCCCGTTTACGATCGGCCGCTTGCCGGACCGCAGCCTGGTGCTGAGCGCCCCCTTTGTCTCGCGTCAGCATGCCGAGATCGTGCACCGCGCCGAAGGATTCGTGCTGCACGACCTGGGCAGCAAGGGCGGATGCTACGTGAACGGGTCGCGCGTAGAGGAGCATGTGCTGTGCGAGTCCGATGTGATTCAGATTGGCTCTCTGGATGCCCCGCCGATGCAGTTTCGGCGGGCGGGCGAGACGACGGCCTTGCCGCTGCGCACCTTGCTTGGACAGATCCAGGAGGCACCCCGCGGAGAGTCAGGGCTCGGCCGGCTGAACTGGTTTCTGGAGGCCGCGCGCCGCTTCAACGATCTGGGCGCCGTGCCGGAGATCGTCGGTGTGCTGATTGAGACGACGCTGCAGTTGACACGGGCAGAGCGCGGCTTTGTTTTCTTACGGAACGGCGCCGGAGACCTGGAGTTTGTGGCCGGCCGGGATGCGCAGGGGGCCACGCTGACCAGCGATGCGACTGTCTCCCGCAGCGCCATTCAGCAGGCCCTTGCCAGCCGCTCGGAGTTCATCATCACAGACACCCTTTCCGCCGAGGGCTTTGAGCCCAGCGCCAGCGTTCTGGCACATCACCTGCGTGTAGTGATCTGCCTCCCGCTGCGCAGGCGCGGCGCCCGCCAGCACGATCTGGGCGGCGACGCCTCCCTGGGTGCGTTGTACCTGGATAGCCGGCAACAGCGCAGCCGTCTCACCTCCGTAGACAGCAACCTGCTGAACGTCATCGCTGCGGAGGCTGCAGCGCTGGTCGAGAACGCCACTCTGGCGCAGGCGGAAAAGGCAGCCCGCCAGGTGCGCGCCGAGTTGCAGATCGCGGCGCAAATCCAGCGCGGGCTGATGGCCGTGCGTCTGCCCCAGTTGCACTACGCCGAGGTCGATGCGGACAGCTTGCCGTGCAAGGAGATCGGCGGTGACTTCTTCGATGTGCTGGTGATTGACGGCGCGCTGAACGTAGTTGTCGCGGATGTGTCGGGCAAGGGCGTCTCCGCAGCCCTGCTGGGCGCCATGCTGCAGGGTCTGGTGCATGCCCAGTTGCTTGCGGGCGAGCCGCTGGACCGCATCGCGCAGTCTGCGAACGAGTTTCTCTGCAGCCGCGAACTGGGCAAATACGCCACCCTGGTGTTGCTGCGCCTTCGCCCGGACGGCACGGCGGAGTACATCAACTGCGGACATGTGCGGCCCTTACGACACTGCGGCCGGCGCCTGGAGACGCTGGAGAACGGCAACATGCCGGTGGGCTTGATCGCGGGCGCGGAGTACCGCTGCGAAATGATCCGGTTTGAGCCCGGGGAACGCATCGTGATCGTGACCGATGGGCTGACAGAGGCGGAGAATGCCGAAGGCAACTGCTATGGCGACATGCGGCTGGAGGCTGGCTTGCTCGGCGGTGCGAAGCTGCAGGACCTGCTGGAGGAGTTGCGTGGGTTTACGTGCGGGCGCCCTCCGGAGGATGACTGTACGGCGCTGGAGGTTCGGTTCCGAGGGTAAGCTCGGGGGTTTCGGCGTCCGAGTGCTCGCCCACGGGCTCGAAGGTGAAGCGGTCCGGCTGCCGCCACCAGCCTTTCCCGGTGACCGCGAGGCGCTTGCCCTCGGCGAGCCGGCGCACGGCCGACGCGATCGGCGTGGGCACAGGGTGCCCGCCGCGAATGTCGAAGACGCCGGGCTCATACACCCCGTTGTCGCAGCAGACCAGGGAGCACCAGTCCCAGGAGCCGAGCAGGGACCACACGGTCACGGCGGCCACATCGACGCCGCGGGCGCGCGCCTGTTGCGCCTCTCCCCAGACCTCGCCGAGCCACCGGACAGGATCGCCGTCGCGGCCGCCGCCGAGATGGCATTCGGTGATGGCGACAGGGATGTTGTAGCGATTCCAGGCCTCGGTCAGGATGGACCCTGCGCCGGCGATGCCGTCCTTCCGCACACGAACGGCTTCGATGTCGACCAGGGGCTCGTCGCCTGTGTCCCCGCCGGCAAGCCAGTCCGGGTAGTTCCAGACCTTGTGATCGAGAAATCGATCGCTGGTGAGGTAATAGTTCAGGCCGATGACCGAAGGTGGACAGGGATTGTCAGCGAACCAGAGAATCTCCTGTTCGGGGATGCCGTTGGCCGTCAGAAACGTAAACAGGGGGTGTGCCCGGTCGACGCGACCGCACAGCAAGTCGAGCCCGATCCACCGGCGCGCCTCGCGCTCCTCGCAAAGAGAGCGCAGGGGTTCGGTGGACCAGGTTTTGCCGCCGTCTTCCGTGGTGACGAACTCAGCATCGGGACGAACCGTGCGGATCGCGCGCATGGCGAGCACCGAGGCCTTGATCTGGTTCACCAGCGCTCTGGCATAGCCGCGGAAGCTGCGCTCGTGGGGATACCAGTGGCCATACAGGGCGCTGAAACGGGCCGTGGTTTGCGGCTCATTGACCGGGGTATAGCGCCGAAGTTGGGGAAAACGCTCCGCCAGCCGGCGGGCGTACACGGCGAGCTTCTCCGGAAAGCGCGGATCGAGGAGGTCCGTGTCTGCGGGGCCGCTGCCATGATGCACGAGCCCGACGATGGGCTCAATGCCGAGGCGCTGCATCGCGGCAAGGGGCTCCGCAAAGATGTCGAAGGTGCCCGCTTTGCAGAAGCGCTCCCAGTGCAGGCCGTAGCGAAGGGTCTTGAAGCCGAGAGCCGCGATGTGCTCGAAGTCGCCGCCGCGGGCGTAGTGCCCGCACCGCTCCATCTGGTCCATCCACGCGTCACCGACGCGATTCACTGTGCACTCCAGGCCTCCCCAGAGTTGCATCCCGTTTCGCTCAGACACTATGGCTCTCCGGCATACAAGATCTCCCAAGCCCATCTTGCGCATGGAGTTGCTGGCCTTGATCGATGGCTGGCTTGCTTTCTGATGAGCGTTTCCCCGGCTGCGGCTGCCTCGTCAGGCGAGACTTCCCAAGGTATTTGCAAACGCGAGCAGGAAGACGAGGGGAGCGTTCCAGTTGATGGCGATCTCATTCATTGAGTAAGCCTGGGTGTCGTCGACCCACATACGCATCGGCGGTGCCGGCGGCAACCGTTTTGCGACGGCGTCGCCGGGCCGGCGGTTGGGGCCGCCGGAGAGCAGACCGGGCCAGGGAGCGACGATGTTGTCCGCCGCGCTGGGGCGATGGTGCGGGTGCATGAAGGGACGCTGTCCCACCTGCGTCACCCAGGACACACCGAAGCAGTTGCGGCCCAGCATGTAGTGCAGATTCGCCAGCGCGGCGTCCACCGCGTCGCGATCTGCGCCGAAGTGGTGATCCATGGCCAGCAGCAGCGACTGGTTGGCGGCAACGCCGTTGGATCCCCAAACGTAGTCGCCGGGTCCCAGCGTGTTGGCGTAGCCGTTGTCCCGGCTCCGCTGTATCAGGGTCTGGGCGGTGTCATGGGTCTTCTGTCGAATGGCCGCCTTGACCTGTGCGCTGCCCGCCGCGGGAGCCATGGCATAGGTCCAGCAGGCCAGGGAAGCCACCGTGGCCCAGGAGGGCGCGTCGATCCGCAGCGTATTCAGGTCCGCGGGAAGGCCTTTCAGGAAGGCCTGTTCATATTGCGGCTCGCCGGTCGTGCGCCAGAGCTCGGCCGAGGCCCAGAGGACCTCGTCCGCGACCTGGTTGTCGCCGTAGTCGCCCGTGGAGACGCCTGGAGGGTTGTGGAAGACCACACTGGGATTGGCGATGGCCCATACCCACGCAATGCGCGCCGCTGCGAGGAAACGGGCCGCGAGAGGCTTGTCGTAGGGTGCATAACAACGGGCGGCGATGGCCATTACCGCGGCAAGGTCGCCTGTGGCCGCGGTGCTCTTGAAGGGCGCCGTGCCGGTGCCGATGACGTTGCTGACGAGACTGTCGTCCTGCGGCAGGATGAAGGCGCAGAACTTGTCGCTGGTCTGCTTGTGGAAGACGCCCCCGTCAGGCTCCTGGAGCTGCAGCATCCAGTTCAGGTTCCACAGGACTTCCTCAAGATAGTCGGGCAGATTTCCGTGCTCCTTCGGGATGCCGAGCTTCATCTCGCGCAGAGCCTGCGGGTACATCTCCCACCCCCACAGCAGCGTGCCGCAGGTAATGCCGGAGTTGACGACGTAGCGGCCGTAGTCGCCGGCATCGTGCCACCCGCCGCGATTGGGCAGGCTGCCGGATTTGCCCGAGGACGCGCCGTACGCGCCGTTCCTGTGGCACACCGGGTGCCGGTACCCGCCGCCCAGGTCGACCGCGCACCCACAGCGCTGGCCCGTGTAGCCCCGCATCGTGGTGCGCAGGGCGTCGGCGTAGACCCCGTCCGCGATCGTCAGCGCAAAGGTACCCTGGCCACCGAACTCGAGGCGGTAGCTGCCCGGTTCGCGGAGGCCCGTGAAGTTGGCCTCCTGCACCCGGTCGCCGGAGGCAGCGTCGGTCCGCGGTGAGGTCAGCGCGCCTTCAAACACGACCTTGTTATCGGTCGCCCTGCGGACCCGGAAGCTCTTCTGCCCCGGCGCCGCGCCGCGGACCGTGGCCACCTTCGCATCCCCGGGCCGATACCCGACCTGGTTGAAGAAGGCGTCCACGCCCTGCGTGCCGGCGGAGGCGGTCTGCGTCTGCGATAGGAGATGAGAAGAGGTGAGCTGCGCTGCCGTGGCCAGGCCGAGGGTCTTCAGGACGCTCCGTCGTTGCATCCGCCCATCATAAGGCGTCAGCTATCCCGAAAGCCCCTCCTACCACTCCTTGGCAGGTTCATCCACCTGTACCGGATCCTTGGCCGCCGGCGCCCGCCAACGCAGCACAGGCTTGCGGGCCGCGGTCGTCTCATCCAGCCGCTGCAGCCGCGTCGTATGCGGTGCGGTGGCGACCAGTTCCGGGTTCTCCTCAGCCTCGCGCGCAATCTGCTGTAGCGCATCCACTAGCAGATCGAGCTCTTCCTTGCTCTCACTCTCTGTAGGCTCAATCATCATGGCGCCCTGCACCACCAGCGGGAAGCTTGTCGTGTAGGCGTGGAAGCCATAGTCGATCAGGCGCTTGCCCATATCGCCAGTCTTCACACCGTTCCTGGCCTGCAGCTTGTCCGAGAACACCACCTCATGCATCGACGGCGACTTGTACGGGAGCTCAAAGGTGCCTTCGAGCTTCTTGCGCAGGTAGTTCGCATTCAGCACGGCGTCTTCGGTCGTCTGCCGCAGACCATCCGGCCCGTTCGCCAGGATGTACGCCAGCGCGCGGATGAACATCCCATAGTTGCCGTACCAGGCCTTCACACGCCCCACGCTCTGCGGGCGGTTGTACTCAAAGCCCAACGTGCCATCAAGTTTCGTCGCAATCACCGGCGTAGGCAGGAACGGCTCCAGAATCTTCTTGCAAGCCACCGGCCCTGACCCTGGACCACCGCCCCCGTGTGGGGTGGAGAACGTTTTGTGCAGGTTCAGGTGCATGACGTCGACGCCGAAGTCGCCCGGCCGCGTCTTGCCCACCAGCGCATTCATGTTCGCGCCGTCCATGTACAGCAGCGCGCCCTTGGCGTGCAGGATGTCCGCAATCTTGTGGATGTCCTTCTCGAACACACCGATGGTCGAAGGATTGGTCAGCATGAGGGCGGCCACATCTTCGTCCACCAGCTTCTCGAGTGCGGCAAGATCCACCATGCCCACCTCATTCGATTTCAGGTTCGCCACCTGGTAGCCGCAGATCGCCGCCGTTGCCGGGTTGGTCCCGTGCGCCGAGTCGGGGATGATCACCTTTCTGCGCGGATTGCCCTGGCTCCCGTGATACGCCCGCGTCAGCAGGATGCCGGTGAACTCGCCGTGCGCGCCCGCCGCGGGCTGCAGCGTAATGCAGTCCATGCCCGTAATCTCAATCAGGCATTCGCTCAGCAGCTTCATCAGCCCCAGCGCGCCTTGCGACAACGACTCGGGCTGGTACGGATGCGCCTCGGCCAGTCCTTCCAGCCGCGCGACCATCTCGTTGATGCGCGGGTTGTATTTCATCGTGCAGGAGCCCAGGGGGTACATGCCCAGATCGATCCCATAGTTCCACGTCGAAAGCCGCGTGAAGTGGCGAATGATCTCGATCTCGCTCAGCTCGGGCATCACACCCAGGTCGTCTGTGCGCACGGCGTCGCCCAGCAGGGAAGCGGGGTCTACCGGCGGCACATCCAGCTCCGCCAGCCGATAGGCCTTTTTGCCCGGCGAGCTCTTCTCGAAGATCAGGTTCTCGTTCTGGTTGACGTGTGTTGTCGCCTTGTTCGGTGTGCCTTGAAACTTCGTGTCTGCCATGCCCCATCCCTCGGCGGCCGCCACAGCGGGAGCCGCAAAAACCAGCGTCCTTACAAGGGTCTCACACCCTGCGCACGGCCCTACCATCCGCTCAAAAGCACCCGGCCTGCTTCTCCCTGGACCTCCCAAGCGTCGTATCTTTCTTGATCACCCCGGACCGCTTTTCCACGTCACCTCAGCCAACACAAAACATCGCTTCGCGCTTCGGTTCACAATAGACAACAGGCAAACCTGCCTCTGCCCGGGAGGAACTCCCTCCGGCGCCGCGAGTTAGCATGACCCGCCCGCCGCTGCCTCCACGAGCTCCCAAATCGAACGAAATTGGAGCGATTCCCGATGCACCTTTGGACCGAATACGAAGGCCGAACCGTTGACGAGCACTACACCCTCGGCAAACTGCTCCGCTCGGAGGGCCGCAACGGCTTCTTCGCCACCGCCGACAAGGACGGGAACCCCGCCGTCATCCGCCTCACCGAGGCCCACTACGACGAGGCCGAGCTCCTGAACCGCTGGCGCCAGGTCGCCGAGGTCCACCAGGACAACCTCATCGAGATCGAACAGGTCGGCCAGACCAGCATCGAAGGCGTCGCCCTCACCTATGCCCTCATGGAGCCCGACGACGCCAACCTCGGCGACGTGCTCAAAGAGCGCCCCATGACCACGGCCGAGACCATGCAGGTGGCCAAGGCCGTACTCGCCGCGCTCCAGGCCCTCCATGCCTCAGGCCTCGTCCACGAGCACGTGGAAGCCGGCAATGTCCTCGCCGTGGGCGAGACCGTGAAACTTCGCTCCGACTGCGTCCGCGAGTGCGTCGCCGATGGCGAGTTCGCCACCGAAGAGACCTGCGCCGAGCTTCGCCGCAAGGACCTCCACGACTTCGGCCTGCTGCTGCTCCGCTGCCTCACGCTCGAAGCCGAGTGGAGCCCCGCCCACAACAACCTCCCTGACCCCTTCAAGCGCATCATCCCGCGCGCCCTGGACGGCTCCTGGACGCTCGAGCAACTCGGCACCGCAC
>CAXUNH010000158.1:0-7504 GCA_964252405.1 uncultured Acidobacteriaceae bacterium
ACCAGAGCTTCTTCAAAACCTTGTAGGAGTGCTTAGCCAAGCCAGCGAAGCCCGCCTCCGCTAAAAACGCTAACAAAGAACCCAGAACAAAGAACCCAGACCAAAGAACCCAGAACCAGGAGACTGAATTATGGCAACAGCCACCGTAGCCACCACCTTTACCCCGCTCCACGATCGCATCCTTCTTCGCCGTGTCGAAGAGGGCGAGACCATCCGTGGAGGGATCATCATCCCTGACTCCGCCAAGGAAAAGCCCCAGGAAGGGGAAGTTATCTCTGTCGGCAAGGGCAAGTCGAACGACGAAGGCAAGACCTTCCCCCTCGACGTGAAGGCAGGCGACCGCGTCCTGTTCGGCAAGTACTCGGGCACCGAGATCAAGATTGACGGCGAAGAGTTCCTGATCATGCGCGAGGAAGAAGTCCTCGGCATCCTCAAGTCGTAGCCCGGCAAGCTCGTCATCCTGAGCGCAAGCGAAGGATCTGCAGTTGACTCGGAAAGATCGTTTGAAACCGCCGGCGGCATGGACCCCGGTGTACCAAGGAGAAAGCACTATGGCAAAGCAGATTCTGCACGGAGAAGATTCCCGCCAGGCGATCCTGCGCGGCGTCAACACCCTGGCCGACGCGGTCAAGGTGACCCTCGGCCCCAAGGGCCGCAACGTGGTTATAGAGAAGAAGTTCGGCTCCCCTACCATCACCAAGGACGGCGTCACTGTCGCCAAGGAGATCGAGCTCAAGGATTCGCTCGAGAACATGGGCGCCCAGATGGTGCGCGAAGTCGCATCGAAGACCTCGGACGTAGCCGGCGACGGCACGACGACGGCGACTGTGCTGGCGCAGGCCATCTACCGCGAAGGCGTGAAGACCGTGGCCGCCGGCGCAACCCCCATGGCGCTCAAGCGCGGCATCGACAAGGCAGTTGAGGCCATCGTCGGCAAGCGCGACGAAGCCGGCGTCGTCACTGGCGGCGCGCTCTCGAAGTTCTCGAAGCCGGTCACCGGCGAGATGATCGCCCAGGTGGGCACCATCTCCGCTAACTCCGACTCCACCATCGGCGTGATCATCGCCGAGGCGATGAAGAAGGTCGGCAAGGACGGCGTCATCACCGTCGAAGAGTCCCGCACCATGGAGACCCAGCTGGACGTCGTCGAAGGCATGCAGTTCGACCGCGGCTACCTGAGCCCCTACTTCGTGACCGACGCCGAGCGCATGGAAGCGGCGCTTGAGAACCCCTACATCCTCATCTATGAGAAGAAGATCTCCACGATGAAGGACCTGCTCCCCTTGCTGGAGCAGATCGCCCGCACCGCCAAGCCCCTCGTCATCATCGCCGAGGACGTCGACGGTGAGGCTCTCGCCACCCTCGTGGTCAACAAGCTGCGTGGCACCCTGAACGTCGCGGCCGTCAAGGCTCCCGGCTTCGGCGACCGCCGCAAGGCCATGCTCGAGGACATCGCCGTCCTCACCGGCGGTAAGGCGATCACCGAAGACCTCGGCATCAAGCTCGAGGGCGTCAAGATCGAAGACCTCGGCACCGCCAAGCGCGTCACCATCGACAAGGACAACACCACCATCGTCGACGGCGGCGGCCAGGACGAGAAGATCTCCGGCCGTGTCAAGGAGATCCGCGCGCAGGTCGAGAAGACCACCTCCGACTACGACCGTGAGAAGCTCCAGGAGCGGCTGGCGAAGCTCGTCGGCGGCGTCGCCGTCATCAAGGTCGGTGCAGCTACCGAAACCGAGATGAAGGAGAAGAAAGCTCGCGTCGAAGACGCCATGCACGCCACCCGTGCAGCGGTCGAGGAAGGCATCGTCCCCGGCGGCGGCGTCGCCCTGGTGCGCGCAGCCAAGTCGGTCGAGAAGCTCATCGAGTCGCTCCAGGGTGACGAGAAGATCGGCGCGCAGATCATCCGCCGCGCCGTCGAAGAGCCCCTCCGCATGATCGCCCTCAACGCCGGCGAAGAAGGCGCTGTGGTCATCAACAAGATCCAGCAGTCCAATGACTCCAACTACGGCTACAACGCCGGCACGGGCGAGTACGAGGACCTGGTCGCCGCCGGTGTCATCGACCCGACCAAGGTCACGCGCACTGCCCTGCAGAACGCAGCCTCGATCGCCGGCCTCATGCTCACCACCGAAGCCATGATCTCCGAGATCCCGGAGAAGAAGGAAGCGGCAGGCGCAGGCCACCAGCACGGCGGCGGCATGGACGGCATGTACTAGTCCTAGGCGGACGGCCACAAGCGGCTTCGCCGCAAAACCAGAAGAGCCCCGGAGCACTCCGGGGCTTTTCTGTGTCCATCGCAGTTGGCTTTCCTTGCTTTGTGCTTTTTGCCTTTCCAGGCTGTCATTCCCCGAGGGGGAAGCTGCTGTTCACCCCTATCGCAAACCAATGTCATCTCGACCGAAGCGAAGCGCAACGGAGAGACCTGCGTTTGGCGTGCTCCATGGCGCCCGAGGCGGACCACACTTCTTTTGAGATCGGCATTTCGGACACGCAAAGAAAAGAAAAGGGCAAGGCTGAATTCAGCCCTGCCCTTACAACACAACCAGAAGAACTACTCCGCAGCCTGCTCCGCAAACCCCGGATGCACCGCCTGCGGCGCATGGACCTTCACACCCGCCTGCTCAGTCTTGATCTTGATCGGCGTGAGCGTGTCACGCTTCTCACGGTTCGCGCTTGCGCTGAAGGTTACAAGGTAGCTCTCCGAGATCGCATTCCGGAACTGATTCAAGTACGGGGCCAGGCTCGGTGGCGTGATGCGCCCCTCGTAGAACGACTCGCCGCCAGTTGCCTCTGCCACCTGCTGCAGGTAGCTCTGGCCGCTGAAGTTCGCCGCTCCGCCACGGATCCCCGCATCGCCGTAGTAAATCGAGTACACGGCCACACCGGCACGCTGTGCGTCGTTCTGCGCGGCCTGAACATAGGGGCTGTCCTGGTTTAACGGAGACACGCTGCCGTTATACGGATCTACGCCGTTGGTGATCATCAGCACCATGCGTGCGGCATTGCCCTGTCCCGGCCAGTGCTTCACAAAGTCCGACAGGCAGAAGTACGGGCTCGCACTCAAACCAGGCGCCGACAGCGGAATACGGAGCTGTTGTGCCACGGCCTGATGGTTCGTCGTAAAATCACCCTCCCGCCGCACAGTGCCGTTCTGCATATACCCCACCAGTAGCTGCACATTCGGGGGTAGGCTTTCGATGAATTGCTGCACGTCCTTGAGCTGAACCCCAAAGTTCGAACGCAGCCCGTCATCGATCAGGATCGCCACCTGGGCCCCCTCTTTGCCCACCGGGGTCACGGACGAGATGTCCGCTGCGTGCCCGTTCACCTCGAGCTTCAGAGCGGCCGTGTTCAGCGGCGTGTTGTTCTTGGACTGCACGTTGATCAAAGCAGTCGTCGGTACGGGGCCCTCGTTGGGAAGTTCCTGCGCGAAGGCCGGAGCCACAGCAGTTGCCGCGGAAACGGCAGCGGTCAAGAGAAATTTCCGGCTAAAGATCATAGTCAACCTCACATCCTCTTAGATGAGGAAAACCGTCCGGACGGCTCAGCGGGCACGGTCGTACAGCGCGCAATGTAAGGGCCGTTGCGGTACTTCACAACGACCCTCTTGCGCTCTCGCCGGCTACTCCCCGCCCAGCCGAACCTTCAACCCTGCCCTCACCGTCAGAGGCAGGGACGGGTACCCGATCGGCGCAATGTGCTGGTCGTTCAGCAGGTTCTCCAGCTGCGCAAAGACCGATACCCCCGACCGCACGCGGTAGGTCCCACCCAGATCCAGCTTCGCCCATCCCCAGTCCAGGTCGCGGTTCGGCAGCAACAAGGTGTTTCCGCCGGTGAAGTCCAGCCCATTCAGGTAGGTAGAATCATCCGACCGGCTGGCCAGCGCGCCCTTCAGGGTCAGGTTCAGCTTGCCCTGCGTATAGCTCACGTCGAAAAAGCCGGTGTGCGGCGGCCGGCGGAACGGACGTGCGCCGATCAACGGCGAACTCTCGCCCAACGGCACGCCCGGGATCAGCGGGTTCTCGATCGGCGTACCCTGCCGCGCGGCGGTCACCTCGCCCGTGAACGACTGGCTGACCACCGCGTCCAAATACGTATACCCGCCGCGCACAAAGAAGCCGTGCGGCGCCTGCCACTCCACGGCCAGCTCCCCACCCTGCGCCCGGTACGCGCCCGAGTTCAACTCCGCGCCGTTGAAGTAGAAGAAGGGGTTCGCCAGCAGCTTCGGATTCCGGATCGAAAAGCCGAAGTAGGTCTGCAGATCTCCGGAATCCACATACTCCAGTTGGTGCGAAAACTGGTTGTGGAAGTAGTCCACCGAGACCTTCAACCTCTGCCGGTACACACTCTGATCCAGTCCGACATCCGCGGACCGCGACCGCTCCGGCCCAAGCGGCGCAATGTTGTACAGCGCAATATCCGTCGCATCCTGCTGGGCGTTCAACTCCCGGTACAGGCTCTCAAATTCGGTGGCCAGCGAGGGCTCCTGTACGCCCGTAGCCAGGTTCGCGCGCAGCTTCGTTCCCCGGAAGAGTCCAGGTCCGGGCCGCACCGGAATCCACGCCAAACCGAGCCGCGGCGCCCCCGCATAACCGTACAGGTGGTTCTTCTGCAATGACCCGCCCACGCTGTAAAACACCCGGTTCGCAACGTCGCCCTGGAACTCCAGATTCCACTCATAGTTCCGCCGTTGCAGACGTTCATCTTCGCCATAGTCCGGGTCGACAAATCGCCCACGCTCGTTCTCATACCGGAAGCCGAACAGCGCGGTAATCCGCTTCGGAAACGTGTAATCCGATTGGTAGTACAGCTCGTCCCGGTTCGAGACATTCCCGTTGTCTGAGTTGAAGAGCAACGCCTGTCCCGTCACCCCGTAGCCGTTCGCTCCGTGGATCGTTGTTACGTTGCCAAAGTAGTCCGTGTACGGTCCATAGCTGGACTGAAACGTGACCGGGTTGCCCACATCGCCGAAGTAGGTCGCCTGTTCCCGCTTGCGCGCAATCCCAAAGCGCAGCAGGTTGTGCCAGTCGCTTCCCGTACGGTCTTCCAGCGTGATGTTCCCATACAGGTCCTGATCGCCCTGTTTCGCCGGCACCGTCAGTCCATAGAACCCATACGGCCCCGGAATCCCCTCCGCGCTCACCGTATCCCGCACCGTCGCGCGTACCGACGCGCCCTTGAACAGGTCATACCCAAGGTTCGCTACCGCCGTGGTGTTGTGATACTGATCGTTCGGCAGCGCATTCGACGTATCAAACCGCGAAACCCCCGCGAAGTAGTCCAGCTTGCGCAACGTGCCGCCCGCGGTCACCTCGTTGCGCCAGCTGTGCAACGTGCCCGCATCGCCCGAGTAGTTCAGCACCGGTTTCAGCGTCGTTCCACGCGGCGTGGTCAGGCTCACCACGCCGGTCTGCGAATCGCTGCCATACAACGCGCTGTTCGGGTTCCGGTACAGCTCCACCGTCCCCAGCCCCGTGCTGGACACCGTACCCCAATCGAAGCGGCCGCCGACATCCTCCGCAGGCACACCATCCACCAGCACCTTGTTGCCGTCCGACGGCCCCCCGCGCACAAACAGCGACGTCTGGCTCCCCGCCTGCCCGGTCTGCACCACGGCCACCCCCGGCGACTGCCGCAGTTCGCTCACCACACCCACCCGCATCGCCAGGTCCTGCGCCGTGATCAGCGCCACCGGCGCCGTCAACTGCTGCAACGGCGTAGGCACGCCACTTGCCGTCACACTCACCTGCTGCTGCACGGTCGTGGTCGAAAGCACAACATCCTGGATCACCACGTCGGTTGTGCCGCCATAGAAATCCTGCCCGATCCCCGGCAGATACCCGCCTGCCGAGCCGAGTAACGTAAACCGCCCCGCATCGCCGGAGCGCAGCTCATACGTCCCATCCGGGTTGGCATACGCGATCGAGACCACCTTGCCGGCCTCCACCAACTGCACCCGCGCCCCTGGAATGCCTTTACCCAGCGGATCGGTCACCCGCCCGCGAATGACCACCGCCCTCGCCGGCACGCAGGCAGCCACAGCCAACGCAGCCGCCGCAAACGCCCGCCGCGAAGGAAAGAAAGCTCCCGAAAACTGAAAAGGTAAGCACGAAGACACAACGGCGCACGATCGGCGCACTGAAACAAACATGATCCATCCCCTCCGCTCTCCCTTCGAGAGCGTGGCAGGCTTGGCGCAAAGGAACCGGTCTCCTGACTGGCACGATTTCAAAACAGGCCCTCACATCAACCAGCTCTTCCCAAGCGCACATCGCACGCTCAGTGAACCGGCCAGACCTGTTTCACTCCCCAACAGCACAGGGAGTGCGTGCATCACAGTTGCGGGGCAGTGGCGGAATCTCACCGCGCTTCCCAAAAACATTTCCAAAGCGGTAGCGATTGAAGGAAAGCCGTCCTGTGTCACCGGACGGCGGAAAGTGCGTAGCGAGTCCTCAGTCTACGGCACCGCAGCCTTCCGGGCCATCCACAGCAGAGCGGCCCTGCCCCGAACCCTTCCGCACCACCGCCCCCCAACCGACGCAAGATGTAGGCAAATAGAAGAGCGGACAAGCCCGGTGTTGTAATGAATCACCTCAGACAACGGCTGGACTTCCCTAACTTCTCACGGGCGCAGAGACGACCTATGTTCTCCTCCGAATCGGGCTCAGAGCCCGAGCAGGGCTTGGGCGTTGCCGTGAGTGAACTTGGTGTACTGCGCCGGTGAAACCGGGAGTTGCTCCAGGAAACGCTTCCCAAGGGCCATCTCAGAGTACGGGTAGTCCACGGAGTAGAGGAACCTGTCCTCTCCGACGACTTCCCAGGCGCACCGGAACGGCGGCAGCGTGAAATAACCGCTGCTGGTGACGTGAAAGTGATCATGGAAGTATTCCCCAACACTGCGCTGGAGATGCTTCGTCGCCTCACCGAGAACCGATGCGGCACGCGCCAGAGAAAAGGGAAGGTCTTCTCCCATGTGGCCGATGATGACCTGCTGCTTCGGAAATCTGTCGAACAAGCCGTTGCCGATCAGCCGCAGAACATGGAGCCCTGTTTCAGCGTGCCATCCCCATGCCGCTGTGGAGAGCGCTCGCCCGAACGCTTGCGGCAGATCAGCAAAGTAACTCTCAAAAACTCGCTGAGGCGGCGGCGCTGGATGCAGGTAGAGGGGGGCGCCGAGGGACTCGGCTGCCTCGAAGATCGGGCTGAACTTCGGCTCGTCAAGAAAGCCACCCCCGCTCATGCCATGGACCAGAGCACCTTTAAACCCAAGCCTGGTCACACAACGTGCAAACTCTCGCGCCGCCATCTCAGGCTGGCTTAGATTCAGCGTGGCAAAGCCGTCGAATCGATCCGGATGAGCCTTGATCGCCTCGAAGAGCGCGTCATTGGCGTCATGGAGGAGCATGGTGCAATCATCCACCTTCAGTCGTTCCAATCCGAGGCC
The DNA here is from genome assembly GCA_964252405.1 of uncultured Acidobacteriaceae bacterium. Lineage (GTDB taxonomy): Bacteria > Acidobacteriota > Terriglobia > Terriglobales > Acidobacteriaceae > Granulicella. The sequence goes on from CAXUNH010000158.1 coordinate 7,451, forward strand.
GCCGGCAGACAGAACCTGCAGGTCGACACCTGCTTCGTCCATAGCCGCGAGCCT